>JAEZRV010000073.1 GCA_023444055.1 Bacillota bacterium | reverse complement strand
GTAACTGTAGCATCACCAATTGATATTGATGGCGCTGAATCATTATCAGTTATTGTTCCAATTCCCTGTGCATCTGTAATAACTATACCACTTGTAGCACCAGACAAATCTACATAAAGGGTTTCGTTTTCTTCATCAATTGTGTCTCCATTTATTACTATTGTAATCGTCTCTGAAGTATCTGTTGGTGTAAAGGTTATTGTTCCACTGCCTGTTATGTAATCAGTTCCTGCTGTCGCAGTACCTAAAGAAGTTGCATAATTCACTGTTATGGTATCAGGACTAGGAGAGCTTAATATTACTGTGAATTCAAGATTTTTTGTATCTGCATCTCCTTCAGTTACTGATACATCATTTATTGATAATGTCGGTGTATCATCATTGGTTATTGTTCCGGAACCCTGACCGTCACTAATGGTTGCATTAACAGGACTTGTAAGGTTCACTAAAACTGTCTCGTCCATTTCTGAAGTAGTATCACCATTTACTGTCACTGTAATTGTTTTACTTGTGTCTCCTGGATTAAAGGTCAATGTAGATGTTGTTATCGCTGTATAATCACTTCCTGCTGTTGCTGTACCATCTGCTGTTTTATAATCTACTTTTACTGTTTTTCCACTTTTCCCCGATAGTGTAACTGTATATACAAGATTAGCTGTTCCCAGATTTCCTTCTGTAACTGTAGCATCACTGATACTTATAGTTGGTACAGCATCATCATCGGTGATTGTACATACCCCTTGGCTATCTGTTATTCCACCCATGCTTGGGTTTGATATATTTAGATAGAAGCTTTCATTTTCCTCATCAATAGTATCATTATTTATAGGTACGGTTACTGTAGTTGATGTAGACCCCGTAGGGATTGTTGCTGTATTCGATGTGCTTGTATAATCGTCATCTGCAATTCTAGCAGTATTGTCGGCGGTAGCATAGTTAACTGTAACATTACTGCCGTATGCTTTTGAAAGTGAAATTGTAAATATCGCATTACCATCACCTTCATTAACTGTTACATCACTTACTGATACATCTAATACATTTGAGAAGTCGAGAGAGTCAACTACTGCATACACTGCCTTCGTATCTCCCGCATTATTAGTTATAAGAATAGTATCAATATCGCTCCAATTACTGCCGAATGTCAGAATCCCCCCATATTCCCCATTTCCTGAATCATTAATTTCATTTACTAAACTAACACTATTATCTCCCACCCCATAGCTACCAGATGTCGACATATCAATGCCAGAAGCCGATGCAACCAAAGTACCGTTTTCCCCGCCTTCAAAGCCCTTAATATTAATTGAATAACCACATGAACCAATATCATTAATAATGAAATACATTGTATTCATTTTAAAATTATTATTTAAATCTTCAGAACTTATCTGAAAAAAGGTTGGATCTGCACTCCAATTTGAATCATTAGCTAGTGCATTACCTGAATATGCACTACTTGCACTAGTTGGATTAAATGAAAGTGCTTCACTCCCGGCCACCTCAATTTTACCACCGTTATTGGTAGTATATGTAATACCATCTAATTTCATGGTATCTATCCCAAATCCACCTTTTCCATCAAATATCTGATCTGCGGGTGCCGCAGCTAAGGCTGAATTCGATAGCAAACCTGTTATTGCCAAAAAGCATATAAAGTTTAATACTATTACTATTTTTAATAATCTTCCTTTCAAAGTCATTCCCCCAAATACATAATATTTATATTAAATTTGTCCCTATAATATAATATTTTGAAACAAATATTACACCGTATTGCCCTATTTTCTAAATATAACACAAATATCACATACTGGGAATTATTTTCTTTAGTATGTGATACTTGTGTTATTTGAAATATACATTTAATCATATGTAAATATATCTCTAACGATTATTTTCAAAAAACAAAGGTTATCATTAATTGGCTATCGTTATTGCAAAATTATACGTTTGGTTATAGTTGTTATTATTATTATACTTAACTACAATACTGAAGTTATTAGTTGTACCAGCAGTTACAGGAACACTTGCATTACCTCCGCTTGCAACAACTGCGTCATTTACATATATTGTTACATTATTCGGATCACTAGCAGTAGGAGTTACAGTTAATGAACTCACTCTAGGACCTGATCCAGTATAACTAGGTTGAGTATTGCTAAAAGTTGGATTCAAGCTTACTTGTGCTCTTCCTGCCATAATTTTTACATTCGACAAATAAGTATCAACCCTTGTCACTATAATAGTATACCTCTGCGTTGCCCCACCTATGGCAGAAGTAACATCAATATTAATTGTATTTTGACCTACATTTAGATTTACAGGTATACCTGTGCCACTTGCTACTATAGTGTCATTTACTTTAATTGTTGCATTATAAGCTTGATATGTAGGCACTTCTGCAGTAGGTGTAACAACTATACTAGTAACATCTGTTCCAACAGAAGCCGTGTAACTATATATATTCTTGCCAAATGTAGGAGTAAGTGTTCCGCTGCTTATTGTAAGGTTAGACAAATACTGACTTGTAGGTGGTGCTTGATAAAGCTCAAACTCAATAATTGATGCAATTTTGTTATCATTGTTCAAGCCCTTAGTTACATTGACTCTGAAAAAACGATATGAAACAGTAGGAAAAGTACGATCAGTAATACTTAAAGTATTGTTTGTTACATTATCAATTGGATTCCATATACTTCCATCATTGCTTCCCTGCAAAGAATAGTCCGACATGCTGTACAGGGGTGGAGGCCAACCGTTTAAAGTTGACATATTTTTTACAACCCATCTATTGACAAAAGCATTACTATTTAGTGTAAGCATTATCGAACCAGGTACTTCACCAACCCATCTGCTTGTAGCAGCAGTAGTTCCGTTCACTGCCCTAGAAGCAGTAAACGGAGCAATGAAATTGTTTGCGGTAACACTTCCGTTCAGCGCTATATTTCCCATAGAAAAACCCATCCTTTCTTTATTTCAAAATTTAGGTAGTTTTACAATTAAATTATTTAAGTATATTATATTGTAATAGATTGCAAAATACAAACATTTTTACATTTAAATTGACAATGCTTTTAAACTGAATATATAATTAGGTAAGGATATAATTTGATAATAATTTCATTATGAAGGTAGGTGTATAATATGGAGCCATTTATCGGTGAGGTTGAACTTTTTCCTTATACGTTTGTTCCTACAGGCTGGAGCCTATGTGATGGCAAATTGCTCAATATCCAGGAGTATCAAGCTTTATATGCAATAATAAGAGTTACATACGGCGGTGATGGAATAACAACCTTTGCCCTTCCCAATCTTCTGGGTACTGAACCTATTCCATTTACAAAATTCTGTATTGCAATTCAGGGGTATTTCCCGTCGAGAGGTTGATTGTTTAACATTTTATTTTATGCCGATAGGTACGGCATAGCAAGGAGGTTAATTATGGACGAACCCTTTATAGGTGATATAGAGCTTTTTGCATTTGGTTATGCACCAGCGGACTGGCATCTCTGTGATGGTACTTCTTTAAGTGTAGCTCAGAATCAAGTTCTTTATGCTCTTATTGGTAATAGATTCGGAGGAGACAATGTGAATTTCAATTTACCAAATTTGCAGACTGCAGTTCCTCTAAAAGCATCACATTTAATGAATTATTATATTTGTATGGCAGGAATTTACCCTTCAAGGACATAATAGAATTCAACATTCTCTTAAAAGGAGGTACTATAAATGGTAACACCACTACTTGGCATGATAAAACTTTTCCCTTATAATTTTATTCCTATGGGATGGCTCAAATGCGATGGGGCTACTCTTAACATTGCGTACTATCAAGCTTTATACACATTATTAGGTATTCAATTTGGTGGAAACGGTTCAACAACCTTTCAGCTCCCAAATCTGACCGATGCAAGTCCTGTACCAAATACTATTTATTGTATAGCATCAGAAGGTATATACCCCACAGACTACTAATTACTTAATTTTAATAAAATAAAAAACCGTATAGAATTAAACATTTAATACGGTTTTTTTGTTTTCTCAATTGAAATCATAAATTAAAAAAGACTGTCCCAAAATGAAACTTAACCTCAAGCCGACAAAATCCTAGCATATAGTTAAGAAATATTCTGAAACAGCCTCTTTATAAGAACTGAATAGTTAGTATCCTTGCTAACTTGACACTAACTATTCAGAAAATTGATTACACTAACTTCTTTTATTCCTAGCCTCATCTTTAATCTCTTCTCTCATTCCATCGAGAGCATCTCTTCTTCTATTATTCTTTTCTTCTAAGTCTTTTTTCATCTTTCTATCATCTGTTTTTTCTATTAATTCATCTGCCGCTTCCATGTTCTGAATGGTATGGTTAATATTAAACTGAATTCTGTCTACATTGTCACTTCTATCATCTGGTTTTGGTTTTGTCATTGTTAATCTCCTTTATTTAATATTTGAGTAAAAGTTATATACTATTCATGCAAATTGTAACTATTTCTTATTTCTTATTACTTTTAATCATCATCAATTCTAACCTCTTCAGCACCTGATTGCTCCATAACTGACTTAACTTCTTGTGCCTTATGTCTTGCACATTTGACAAATACTACTATTCCACTATCCTCCGTTAATGCTGTAACGCCATTAACAAATGATTGGAGTTGTCCTGGATCGTCTTGGTCTGTTTTAATAACTGCATTAATATGATTATCCTTAACATCATCCATCATACTTTGAAACTTTTCTTCATCATAGCTACTGATAATCATATCTCTTCTTTGGATTCCACTATTTTTTAGTGTATCAACTAAACCACCTACTTGACTTGGTTCAAGAAATCTACCTATTACTTTAATTGTAATCCCTCCTTAACCTAGCATTCTAAACATATCATGCAAGTAAAATCAGCCTGTATCCAGTCATCCAAAGACATAATCTTTATAAACTGCATGGGATTAAATCACTAAAATATATAGCAGTAACGCTGTCTAAAGACACAAGCTTTTTAAACTTACGCTTAAAAAACAAAATGTACATTCGCTATTATGTCCATAAAAATATATTGTTATTAAAAAAAATCACAATCAAATTATAAATTTTTTATTAGATGAATTGGAGATATAGTTATTATTAGCAGAAGACTGCTTGAGATGGAAAAGTAGAGCCATCCTATATAGAAAATCATTACTTTATATCCCACATAATTAAATTTCAATTGACAATCCTTTCCATTTTATGTAATATGATACTATAAAGTTACATAGAAGTTACATAGAATTTAATGAATAATTAATAAAGTTTAATTTTTCATTAAATTTGACATAAGCAAATTATGTTTGCCAACATATGTTGTCTATTCACTTTTTAAGGGGAATATGTTATGAAAAAATCCAGTTCAATTCTGTATGAAAATGATTCAGATATATTGCCTAATAATGTATCTGATATTATATCTGCTCTGGACGAAGATGGCGCCTATGCAATCATTGACAATAATGCAGTGGACTATTTTTCACCTACTAATTCTTTAGAAAAAGCAGAATGTACTTATCGAGATGGTAAATATTATGATCACAGCAATAATGAATTACCTTCAAAAAGACTTCCTATTGTTCAAATTATAAATGGCGAAAAAACAATACAGGAAAAGCTTGTATATACTTCAGGATTAGGAACATTTTATTTAAATCTAATAGGATCTCCATTCTATGATTCGCAAGGTAAGATATTGATGGGAATAAGCTACTCTTTGGATATTACAGGACAGGTTAAGAACAATAAAAAACTTGTTTACCCTGCCAATATCCTTGAAATTGCTAATGACGCTATTGTTGCTTTCGACCCAAATCATAGATTAACATATATGAATCCTGCCGCTGAGCTTATGTATGGTTTGACAGCCGCTGAAGCCTTCGGAAAAACTTCAGATGAAATTTTACAATTGTCATTTTCAGAAGAAGATACATCTAAAATCCACTCTAGTTCAGGAACATTGGAAACATTAAGAACTGAATATATCCATCAGCGTAAGGATGGTTCATCATTTTGGGTTGAAACCACATCAAGGGCATATTATGATAAATATGGTCGTGTGCTGGGCTATGTTGTTGTAGGCCATGATATTACTGCACGTAAGCAAGCTGAAAAGATTTCAAACTCTGTAAAAGAACATCTCGCTCAAGAATTAGCATTAAAAAATCGTCTACATGCTGTTAGTGAAAAATCTTCACGTAAAGGTGATATACAGGAAGTACTTGATGAAATTATTGAAACTATTATTGAATTTACTAATGCTGATGCATGTTGTATTCACTTATTAGACGAACAGACTGGTAAAATTAGTGTTATGGCTCACTATGGACTAGACAAACCATCATTAAAATTCTTTACTAAATTTCATAACTTACTTAAAATAAATGATCTAATAAGAAAAGTGAAGGAACGAATTATCATTGATGACATATCACAGAGTCCATTATTTATGCCTAAACAGGATATGCCTGGTATCACATTGATGAGTAATAAAGCCATTCAATTCACACCACTTATCAGCCGTTCAGGTCAACTACTGGGTATATTGTCAACGCAGTATAAACCTCATCATCGTTGGGAAGAGTGGGAAAACTCATTGCTAGATATGCTAGCACGTTTAAGTTTGGATATCATAGAACATTTGCAATATAAAATAAACAAAGAGCTTTTAATAGAATCCGAGAGAGAGAAAAATGAAGCCCTCCAGAAGTCCATTGAAATGAAGGACGAATTTCTTGCTCTTATATCACATGAGTTCAAAACTCCATTGACTGTTATTAACTCTGCAATTCAGGCAATGGAACTTCTATGTAAAGAAGAATTATCACCAAAAGCAAAAGGTTTTATCAGTAAAATCCGTCAAAACTCATATAGGCAATTGCGATTAGTTAACAATCTTCTGGACATTACACGTTTTAATTCAGGACAAATGAAAATTAACCAAACAAATGAAGATATTGTCTTTTTAACAAAATCAATTACAAATTCAGTTCAGCTTTATGCTCAGCAAAGAGAAATTAGTTTAAAATTTTCTTCGACAATAAAAGAAAAAGTGATTGGAATTGATGAAGAAAAATATGAAAGAATACTATTAAATTTACTATCAAATGCAATTAAATTTACACCAAAAGGCAACTCTATTAATGTTAAAGTATCTCAAAAAATTATAAACAAAAAAAGTATGGTACGTATTCAAGTTAAAGATAACGGAATAGGCATCCCAAGTGATAAGGTAAATGTAATATTTGAAAGATTTGGACAAGTTGATAATTCACTTACCAGACAAGCTGAAGGAACAGGTATTGGACTATCTCTTGTAAAAATGCTGGTTGAATCTCAGAATGGTACTATTTCACTAGAAAGTGAGGTAGAGAATGGAAGTTCATTTAGTATAATGTTTCCAGCAAAAAAAGTTAAAAACACGAAGCAAGAGCGACCAAAAAGTGGATTTAGCGACGACCGGCTTATTCAAGCTACAGCAGTAGAGTTTTCTGATATTTACATATAGTTAATATTGCTGATAATATCCGAGGGTAGTTTGACTAAAAAGCCAACAACTATCGGCTGAATATAAGCCGATAGTTGTTGGCTTTTTAATTAATCTATATAAATCTTTTTATAGAAATTATTGCTTAAAGCATTTCTTTTCTATATTTTAAGTAAGATATAGTATTATTTTTGATATCAAAGATTTGTATTACTTTATTAACGTGCTAACTCCAATTTTTACTGCATACCACGACTTACTGCATTCAATAAGATACCATTTGAGTCTTGACTTAATTCCCAAATAGTTGCACCGCCTAAGCCTCTGGACTTGATGTATTCAGCCTTATATCCAATTGACTGTTCATCTTCGTAGCTTATAAAGGTTGAGCCATTAAATAGCCAAGGAACCATGGATTGCTGATGGAAATACCTCACATATCCTGGTGTATTTAAATATTTAGAAACAATGCTGGAATATGATATGCTTGAGCCACCTGAAAAGGTTTGATACAATCCATTATTAGCATTATTTACAGAATTATAGATATCTCCATAAAAAGGTATACCTACAACAAGCTTATTTGCTGGAATTCCTGCATTCAACCAAGCATTTACTGATGCTTCAACACTCCACTTATATTGAGGAGAAGTATCACTATTATTATGCAGTGGTGCATTAAAGTCTGTGTAACCATCCCATATGCCATGAATGTCATAGGTCATCAAATTTGCATAATCCAAATACTGTTGAAGGTTACTCAATTCAATGTTATTCAGATACCAGCTTCCAGCACCTCCTGCAATTGTGAGCAAATATTGCTTCCCATCAATTATTCCACGTGCATTAAGTTTTTCACGCAAAGTTTTTATTAAAAGTGTAAAGTTCTGTTTATCCTCAGGTCTTCTTATATTTGTTGATAGACCACCGCTAACTGGATATTCCCAATCCAAGTCAATACCATCAAAGCCATATTGGACAATAAAATTTACACAACTATCCGCAAAAGTAGTTCTGGAGGCTTCTGTTAGTGCGACATCAGAGAACTTTCCAGACCAAGACCATCCTCCGATAGAAATCAATGTCTTTAGATTAGGATTCGTTTGCTTTAAGGCTTTTAATTTACTAAAATTTGAAGGGTCTATATCTGGATATCCCAAAGTAACTTTTAAATCATTGCTAATATTTGCAAAAGCATAATTAAGATGTGTTAATTTGCTTACATCAACCTTATCAGGAGTATATCCTGAATACGCCGACCAAGCAGCATAATAACCTACCACCCTGTTTGTTGTTGGAGTTGGTGTTGGAATCGGATCAGGCTGTGGTGTAGGCGTTGGCTCTGGTACTGGAGTTGGTTCGGGCTGCGGTATCGGCGTTGGCTCTGGTACTGGTGCCAGGCTTAAGGTTTCTGCAGTTAAAGTATTGCTGCTATATGAGATATTTCCAGAAGCATCCTTTGCCTTAACATAAAATTTGTATGATGTGGAAGGCGTCAGTCCACTTGCAGTGTATTTGTTTATAGTTGAACTTCCAATTGAAACACCGTTTTTATAAATAATATAGGATGCTACACGTACATTGTCTGTTGACACATTCCATTCTAAGGATATTGAATTTTCAGAAACGGCCACAGTTCTAAGATTTGTAGGTGCTGTAGGTGCTGATCTATCCTTCTTTGCAGCAAAAGCTAAAGGACTAAATAAACTTGAAAAAAACATAACAAAAACTAACAACAACAAAGGTAACTTCATTTTTCTGTCTGAACATATCATGGTATGTACCTCCTAGTTTTTAACTGTAATCATATGTCTTATTTAATTGGTAATAAGCCCTTAGCTATAAGCAAACGACTACGTCTTACAATATTATGTTAACTAGTATAGTACGTACAGCATATGGTGTCAATATATTTTTCGACATTTTTCACTTTATATCGACATCACTTTGCCGAGATAGATAAAAAAATCACCTTTTAAAACTCAAGATGTAGTTTTTTCGTACTAGAGTTAAAATCTAATACAAATGTACATTCGAGTTAAAAGGTGATTTCTTATATATTAATTACTAATACAATATCATAAATCAATGTTACTTAAAAATTTTAGCTATCGCAAATACATCTTAACTATTATATCTACCTTGGGTTTTAACCTAAACCATATAATGCAGTTAAGAGTTTTTTTGCAACATTACCTTAATTACAGGCTATCTCCAAAATCTTCTCTAAACTTTGCAGCTAACTTCGCCTGCCAATCAGATACTGCTGTTAATTTACCAAAGAAGAAACGTAGTACTTTCGGTTCCTCAACAAACTTTAAGCCTCCGATCAGCTTTCTGTTTTCATATAGCCATACTACTCTATCAATAGCATAATTAACCTGAGAAAGTGTAAAAACACGTCTTGGCATTGCTAATCTCAGTAGCTCCACATTTGCAAACGTTTCATTTCCTTGTTCATCTCTTTGCTCAGATATTGTTCCTCTTTCCATGCCTCGAACTCCGCTAGCAATATAAAGAGCTGCCGCAAGTGCACCTGCAGGGTATTGGCTTTGTGGGATATGGTCAACAAATCTCATAGCATCTATGTGACATCCCAAACCACCAGCAGGAGTTACAACTGGCACCCCTTTTTCCTGAAGCTTTTCAACCATATATGCAATAAACTGTGGTCCTTGATTAATCATATCCTCATCCATTGTTTCTTCCAAACCAACAGTTATAGCTTCCATCTCACGCACTGACATTCCACCATATGTAAGGAATCCTTCATAAAGAGTTATGTACTCACGAAGCTTCAAATATATTTCCTCGCTGTTTGTGCATATTCCACCACCACGGGCACATCCAAGCTTACGAGCAGAGAAGTAAATTATATCTGAAAGTTCCGAAAAAATACTTGTAATCTCTCTAATGCTCATATCTTTATATGCTTGCTCTCGTTCCTTTACAAAATATAAATTATCAGCTAAAAGGCTAGCATCTAAAACCAGTATTATTCCGAAATCTTTACATATCTTTTGAACATCTTTCATATTCTCTAGTGAAAAAGGCTGACCACCTATAAGGTTAGTTCCTGCCTCTAAACGAACAAATGCAATCTTTTCTGAACCGTGTTTTTCGATTAAGGCTTTTAGTTTGTCAATATCCATATTGCCTTTAAAAGGGTGACTGCTGTTAACATTTAGCCCTTCATCTATAACTAATTCCTCAACTGTACCTGAATTTAACGTAATATGCGCTTTTGTTGTAGTGAAATGATAGTTAGTTACAACAATTGACTCTGGTTTTACAAGAGCTTGAGCAAGTATGTTTTCACATGCTCTACCTTGATGAGCTGGAAGGAAAAACTTCTTATCGAAAATTTCTTGAATTTTATTTTCCAACTTAGTAAAGGTTTCAGAACCAGCATAGCTATCATCAGCCTGCATCATTGCTGCCAATTGATTATCACTCATTGCATTGACACCACTATCGGTTAGCATATCCATAAAAACATCTCTGTTTTTCAAGAGAAAAGTGTTATTTCCTGCTTCTTTAATGGCTTCCAAACGTCTTTCCACAGGTGGTAGATTTAATTTTTGTACAATACGCACCTTGTGCATTTCTAGAGGTATATTTTCCCCATTATAAAATTTAACATTTGACATTTAATAACCCTCCACTTTAAATCATATTAAAAGCTTTTTTTAAATAGTAACAGGGGTAATATTATTAAAAGATTATTTAAACACAAAAAATACCCTTTACAGGGTATTCGTTTAAAAGTATTCTTCTAAATAAACAAAACAAACACTTTATACACCTTTTATCAAGAGTATTTAAGTCAAACACACTATAGATACAGAGCTATCTATAGTGTCTTAAGACTACCTACCCTTGTTAAAAAGTGTATTATTATTTTTATCTATTTTAGAATAAATCTTATTATTTAATACTTTTCTACCGTAATACCATGCTACTATACTAATATATTAATCCATAATACCTCTATTTTCAATATTATTTGTAAATAAAAATCTATACACCATTTTTGTTAAACATTACTATAGGAGATAACTTCTATCAGTTACACTAATTTTCAGTCCGTTATTTACATAATCAATATTAATAGTTTTACCATCAGTTACATTCCCTTTTATAATCATCTTTCCAATCTCAGTTTCAATAAACTTCTGCATGTATCGTTTAACAGGTCTAGCACCAAATGCAGGATTGTAAGCATCTTGAGCCATATATTGTTTTGCAGAATCCGATACTTTTAGAACTAATCGTCTGTCCTCAAGCCTTTTTTGAATATCTTTTAATGATAGGTCAATTATCTTTATAATTTCTTCCTTTCGGAGCGGCTTAAAGAGAACAACTTCATCAATACGATTTAAAAACTCCGGTTTAAAGCATCTGTTTAACTCTCCCATAACTGACTCTCTTGCAGCTTCTTCTATCTCACCATCAGTATTTATGCCATTTAGTAGATATTGACTTCCTAAGTTTGAAGTCATAATTACAACTGTATTCTTAAAGTCTACAGTCCTGCCTTGACTATCTGTTAGTCGTCCATCATCTAAGAGTTGTAGCAGTACATTGAACACCTCTGGATGCGCCTTTTCAATCTCGTCAAATAAAATTACACAATAAGGCTTTCTTCTAACAGCCTCAGTCAACTGTCCTCCTTCATCATATCCGACATACCCTGGAGGTGCACCTATTAGTCGCGCCACCGAATGTTTTTCCATATATTCTGACATATCTATACGAACAACATTGTCTTCACTATCAAAAAGAGCTTCAGATAAGGCTTTTGCCAATTCTGTCTTACCTACACCTGTTGGTCCAAGAAAAACAAATGAACCAATTGGTCTTCTAGGATCTTTCAGACCTGACCTAGCACGAATAACAGCATTTGAAACTTCAGTAACAGCTTCTTCCTGACCAACAACACGCTTATGAAGAATTTCTTCCAAATGCAAGAGCTTTTCCTTTTCGTTTTCTACCAGCCTTGTGACAGGTATTCCCGTCCACATAGAAACTATCTGAGAAATTTGCTCCTCCGAAACCTCTTCTTTTAAAAGTAAAGCTTCATTAGACTTTTTACGTTCCTTTTCTCCCTCAAGCTGTTTTTGTAATTCAGGCAGTCTTCCATGCTTTAATACTGCAAGCTGGTTAAGGTCATAGCTTCTTTCCGCATCATCAATCTGCCTTTTGACCTCTTCAATTTGCTGTTTAATATCCTTTTCTCTTTTAATATTTTCCTTTTCCAGCTCCCATTGAGCTTTCATTCCATCAGCTTTTTCCTTTAATGAAGCTATTTCCTTTTCCAAAGCATTCAGTCTTTCCAACGAAACCTCATCCTCCTCTTTTTTGAGGGCATGGCGTTCAATTTCAAGCTGCATAACACGTCTGGATATTTCATCAAGCTCTGTCGGCATACTGTCAATTTCAGTTCTTATCATAGCAGCCGCCTCATCCATAAGGTCTATAGCTTTATCCGGCAAAAATCTATCGCTGATATACCTATTTGACAATACAGCACAGGCTATAATAGCACTGTCAGTAATTCTTACTCCGTGGTGTATTTCAAAGCGCTCCTTTAGTCCTCTCAATATTGAAATAGTATCCTCCACTGTAGGCTGGTCTACAACTATTGGCTGAAATCTTCTTTCAAGCGCTGCATCCTTTTCAATATATTTTCTATATTCATCAAGTGTAGTTGCTCCGATACAGTGAAGCTCTCCTCTTGCAAGCATTGGCTTTAAAATATTACTTGCATCCATAGAGCCTTCTGCTTTTCCAGCACCGACAATATTATGAAGCTCATCAATAAACAAAATAACTCTGCCATTTGATTTATTTACATCATTTAAAACTGCTTTAAGCCTTTCTTCAAACTCCCCTCTGTACTTAGCTCCAGCAATCAGTGAACCCATATCAAGTGCGAAAATTGTTTTATCCTTTAGCCCTTCAGGAACATCACCTTTTAGAATTCTTTGTGCAAGTCCTTCTACAACTGCAGTTTTTCCAACACCTGGTTCTCCTATCAATACAGGATTATTCTTTGTCCTTCTGGATAAAATTCGTATAGCTCTTCGAATCTCAGAATCTCTGCCAATAACAGGGTCTAGCTTTCCGCTTCTGGCATATTCAACCAAATCTCGTCCATACTTCTTCAAAGCATCATAGGTATCTTCTGGGTTCTTTGATGTTATTCTCTGATTGCTCCTAACTTTGCTTAGTGCTGTCATAAACTTCTCAAGTGTAATCCCATAGCGTTTGAAAACAGACTGTGATGGCGTATTCTTCTCCTTTAGCAAAGCCATATAAATGTGTTCAACACTGGTGTATTCATCCTTAAAACGCTTTGCTTCTTCCTCTGAATGTACCATAATCTCATTGTACCGCCTTGTTGCATACATGCTTGAGGCACCGCTTCCATATACCTTTGGAAGCTTTTTAAGCTCTGCCTCTATATCATTGGTAAAAAGCCCTATATCCTGCCCCATGTATCCAATAAGCTTTGGAATAAGCCCATCTTCCTGGGTTAACAAAGCAAAATGTAAATGTTCTCCATCTACCTGCTGATGTCCCATTTTTAAAGCTATATCTTGTGATTCTGAAATCGCACTTTGTGCTTTTTCTGTAAATCTCTCTATATCCATGTTTAATACCCCCGTTTTCCAATATTATCCAATCAATATTTTCACATAAAAAAACTATTGGTACACTCGTTACGTTATTTTTTTTCTTTATTAGAAGTCTTACGTAATTTCTCATACAGCTCTTTCATTTCACCAGTAATATTTCCCGGGTTAACTATACGTATCTTTATATAGAGGTCACCTCGTACACCATTCCTGTCGGTATACCCTTTACCTGCTGCACGTATTTTGCTGTCAGTCTGTACACCTGATGGTACTTTTATCAGAATCTTGCCATCAATAGTCTCAACAGCCATTTCACAGCCCAAAGCAGCATCCCACGGCATAATGTCTAAATTGGTAATAAGATTGTTGCCTTCTATAGTAAATTTGTTGCTTGATTTTAACTTAACTACTAGATATAAATCCCCATTTTTTCCACCATTAGCACCACTCTCACCCTGACCATGAAGCCTGATTTTTTCACCATCCTTAACACCTTTTGGAACTTTAAAAGTAAGACCCCTTTCACCACTTTGACTTCTTAAAGTAATCCTCTTTTCTATTCCGTTGAACCCCTCTTCAATAGTAAGCTCTATCTGAGTCTCAATATCTTTCCCATCATTGGAGTAGTTTCTGCTCCTGCCAGATGCACCTTTATTGCCAAAAATACTACCCAAATCAAAATCAAAGCCATTTCCTCCAAAAAACATATTGAAAAAATCACTATGGTTTGCGGAATCTCCTGTTCGATACTCATACCTTACATTTCCACCATACTTAGACGGGTCAAAATCATACCCATTTTCAAAATTTGTTGCGCTTCCAAAAGTATCATATTTCTTTCTCTTTTCAGGGTCACTAAGTACCTCATATGCTTCACTTATTTGCTTAAATTTTTCCTCTGCCTTCTTATCATTAGGATTAACATCAGGATGATATTTTTTTGCAAGCTTTCTATATGCTTTTTTTATATCATCTTGTGATGCATTCTTTTCAATTCCAAGAGCGCTATAATAGTCATTATATTGCATATAAGCACCCTCCTTTCTTGCTACAATATATCAGTCATTTAAGCCTTAATCATCTTTGTTATGCAGAGCTAATTCTATTTTTAAGTCATATAAATATATTTATTTGTATTTAAATTTTTAACATGTTTTTCATTAAATATTTTCATTTTAATGCAACTGAATAATTTTAAGGTCATAATTCAATCTAACTTTGACTTTCTTTGACCTTTATTTTATAATACTAAAATCTGTATAAATAAGCAACTTCTTATTTTAAAAGACATACGCTAATCAAAAGCAGTTTTCTGATACTATATTTAATTTTCTTGTGTTTGCTTGGATTTTTGAGCAATAATGTTTTTAAATTAGAAAGTGAGCATTTAGGCTATCAATCTGTAAACTTAATTGATTATATATACTTGAAGACCTGAGTCTTATTTTAGTATTTTTAGTTTTATAATTTGTATTGCAAACCATGTTGAAATAAACTATATATGCTGATATATTATAAGTATTACAAATATGGAGGATAATTGAATGCGTTTAAAGGCTTAATTATTTCGGAAGCGATATTCGTCTATGCGGTATTTATATGCCGTTTGTTTCGTGTGCTTTCATAAAGATTAACGCCTACTTGTAGTATTCAACTATATTGAATATTAGCCATGGGCGTTTTGCTCATGGCTTTTATATTAAAGGAGATTTGTTATGGATAATAAATTAGTAACATACCAGCGAAAAATTGAGGGCTACTTTCCACATATGCGTATAAAATCAATAAAACCAACCTTTGACCAAGGCTTACATAATGACTTAGTGCTTGTTAATAATGAAATATTAGTAAGATTTGCAAAAGTAGATTATGCTAAAGATTTGCTTGAAAACGAACTTAAATGTATAAACCTTATACGAGAAAAAACTAATATCCCAGTTCCAAAAATGGAGCGTCTTGATTATGGAGTAGTATATTATCCTTATATTCACGGTGAACAGCTTTTCCGTCATCGGCTTTTTGAATATGATAATATAAACCAAAAAGAGTTAATGGAACAAATTGGAGATTATATGTATCAAATGCATAGTATATCCTTAGATGATATAAAAACAAGTGGAATAAAAGTTTCTCCTGCATCTACAGACAACCCCGCTGAGGCTTACGAAAGACTTGTCACATATTATAAACGTGTAAAGGATGAGCTATATCCCCATATGAGGTCTTATACTCTTTCCTGTGTAGAAGCGTCTTTTAGAGGTATAGAAAACGGAGCAGACTGGTTTAACTACTCTCCATGTTTAATACACGGTGACTTGGGACTTGAGCATATAATTGTAGATGAAAACTATAAAAATGTAATTGGCTTTCTGGATTTTGGAGTCGCAGGGATTGGTAATCCTTCACACGACATGGGTGTTTTGCTGGATGGTCTCGGTGAGAGATTTACTTCACTTATGTCTCAAGCCTACCCGAATTTAGATTCAATATTATCAAGAGCAAGAGTTGGACTTTGCAGTGCTGGCTGGCATTTAAGTGGTCTGGATTCTGGTGATGTTTTCTGGCATTTAGTACATCTTATGACAGCAAAAGATATAGGTTATTAATCCTGCATATGTTATAACACTATTTATTATCTAAAAATGTGATACCACATTTTTACATTCATATTAGTATAAAATACAGTATGGGGGTACTGTATTTCCAAATATAGTACCTCTGCTTTCCTGGACAAAAATATTGTCATTAATGAAGCAATTCACAAAGTAATTTAATACGAACCGACAACATAGCAATATTTACAGCCATGCAAACACTTCATTCCATTTATATTCCTTGAATATATCCCTATTTCTCTGCTACAGGTACAACCACATGCTTCCCTTTGACCGCTATCCTTTGATTTTTTCACTTTACCTCCAAAAAGCTTTTCAAGTAGCTCTCCATCAATACAATGACCTCTATTAATTCCTTTAACCTTTTCTAAAATTGGACTGGCACAAGAATATATTGAAATATCGTATTTTTGCGCAATTTCAACAATTTGTGTAAAAAATGAAACTTGCTTGTCTTCATCAAAATGGATAATATCAAGTCCACATTTACCAATTTTATTCTTCACATGTCCATACATTGAAAGGTATGATGTTGTAACACGGCAATTTTCCATACCAAGACCCTTTAAGTCCATGCACAACTGTTCAAAAGCATTTAGCCTAGCTTTTTCGGGCATATCAGATGTCGGGATTATTTCACCTTTTGTAGATATTATTACTGGATCAAATCTTATATTAAACTGCTCTGGTGTATATTTTTCAAGTAAGCCATCTAAAGTATTGAGTGTTTCTTTATAGCTAGGAACGTTAGGTTCAAGGAATTTTGAATAGTTGTTTATTGTATATTGAAAGTAAAGATTATATTCATTGAGATTCATCGGATTTCTTAATACATTCTTAAAATCCTTGCTCCATAACACAATAGAATGAACACTTGAAGGTCGTAAGTCTATAGTATATTTTTTGTTCGGAAACATTGGATTAGGAACTTCAACAGACCCTTTCGCAAGAGTATCTTGTAACCACTCATAAAAAAACGCTGGTATATCTGTTCTTCTTGATGCTGAAATTATAGTTTTAACTTGTTTATCCCCTTCATGCTGTTTCACTTCTTCTCCAAATAAGCTCAATTGATTTATCATAAAATAATTCCTTTCAACCTTTAGTATACAACAAAATAGGAGCATCACCCACTACTTTTTCAAATAGCTAATGACACTCCCCGCTTTGTAATAACAATTGTATTATAAACAGCTTTCTGTTACAGCCTAGCCTCATCTTAATATAATAATTACTATCGTTCTAGCGTTCATATCAGGCTTTGAACTATAAAATTGACTTAAAGTCAATTTCTTGATCTGTGCATTCAGTAGGCTTTGTAAATTACTTTAGCAACTTTTTTTACAATCGTCTATATTTAATTGGATCCTTTAAGCCTGCTTCTTCAAAGGCTCTCAGTCTCAATTTACAGCTATCGCACACCCCGCATGCCTGCTCATCTCCGTTATAGCAAGTCCAAGTGCTGCTGTAATCTACGCCTAACGATACTCCTAATTTAATTTCATCAGATTTTTTCATATTTATAAATGGAGCATGTATTTCTATCTTTTTGCCATTCTCAACAGCGCAGACTGTTCCAAGGTTAATTGCATTTTCCATTCCATCAATGAATTCCTTGCGGCAGTCAACATAGCCCGAGTAATCCACTTCACTAACTCCAATAAAAATATGCTGTGCTCCTTTTGCTTCTGCATAGGATGCAGCATATGCGAGAAATATCATGTTTCTCGCAGGTACATAAGTTACAGGGACAGAGCTACTTTCCAAATCTGCTTCTGGCACTTCAATACTATTGTCAGTCAGCGCCGAGCCTCCCCAAGCATCCATATTTGTATTTACTATTATATGTTCCTTAACTCCTGCTATTTGAGCTAATTTTTTTGCACAAGAAATTTCCTTTTTGTGCTTCTGTCCATATTCAAAGGATAGTGCATATACCTCGAAGCCCTCAGACTTTGCCAAATACAGAGCTGTAGCTGAGTCTAGGCCCCCTGATAAAAGTACAACTGCTTTTTCCATTTCTCGATTCTTCCTTTCATTTATTATATAATACTGTTAGGCATTTAAAATATAGAAAAGACAATAATTTACACAAAATATTGCCAATACAAATTTATAGTAATCAAACTACTCTTCTTATTTCTATACGTATTACTTCGCATACCTTACAATTTATAATTATTAGGTAATTATTTTCTCATTACCCAGCATAAGTTCCTACTCACAGATATAATGGATATGATACCTACAATAATTTAGCACCATAGCTACAGCACCCAATCGCCCCGTTAAATTGAGGCTCGGCAACTTGAATAACCTCATCGAAATCGTTTTTTAGATAATGAGTTAGAGCACTGCAATTTGCAACGCCACCTGTCATAACAAGTTTTCGACCTTTAAACTTTGTGAGAAGAGGTCTTAATCTACTATATAGAGAATGGTTAACCCCAGAACAAAGGCTCTCAAAATTAATCCCTTCAGCTATTTTCCCAATCAATTCTGATTCTGAAAAAACAGAGCAGGTTGAGTTGAGTTCAATTGGATTTTCGTAGTATTTTGTCATTTCCTCAAGGGAGATCTCCAATACAGCCGCCATATTTTCCAAATATCTTCCGCAGGATGCCGCACATTTATCATTCAGCTCTAAGTCAGTTACAAGCCCCTTCTCAACTTTTACAGCCTTTACATCCTGTCCCCCTATATCCAAAAGAGTAAAATCTTTTAAACCAGTTTGATACCGTGCTCCATAAACATGAGCTTTTATTTCTGTTATTGGTTTAAACATTCTGATATCTGTGTTATTCCTCCCATAGCCAGTTGAAACTGCTTCAACAGGTTCGTAAATTCCAAGTTTAACCACATCAACCTCAAGCTTGTTCTTGTTCTTATTAAATGTACAATAGTTTTTATAAAAAAACATAGTGCTAATTTTCTTCTTATCTACTATCACGCCCTTTTCCATAAGGGCAATTTTAACCTCTCTGCTTCCTAAATCTATTCCTAATACTTTCATTTAAATAACTCCCCACTTGTACTTATAAGTTTTCGTGCCCTTACAATTACTCAGCTAAAGTAGATTATCAATATCATGCTATCAGGTAAATTTCAAATCCATGAGCATATCAAGAAACGCTTCAATTCTCAGCTTTGTTCTAGAGTCAAGGCAATTGGATTTATCCCCCTCAATTGTCAGTACAGGAATATCCAAGGCTTCTTTAATTACAATGTCCTCAATTGCTCTGTGGCAGAAGGACTGGGTGTAATGTATTATTCCATCAAGCCTTCTCAGCTCAATCTGCTTGCATATTTCCTTCAATCGAAATGTTAAATCATAGGGATAAGTATAATCATAATACTGCTCATATATGCTTTGCGCCTCAATTGCTCTTGGAAATGCAAATTCCCTTTGGACTTCGTTATATACAAAACTTGCTTCAAAGCTCTCCACGTATGAATATATATCACTGGTCATAGGAGGTACGCCTATATATCCAAGACGAAGTTTATCATTTTTAGGAGTCCTATTTCTGATTTCGTGTATTTTTTCCAAAAGCCTATTTTTGCACTTTGCCGGATTACTCTGAGTGCAATCCATTTTAGTTAAATTATTTTCTGGGGTTGAATCAATACCCACTAAAGTATCCGAGCCACTTATATTTAAAACGACATTTGACATTGAACCACTTAACATGTCAGATTTACTTAGCTGGGCAGAAGCAAATGGCATTTCTGAGTCTTTAAGCATAATTGAGTCATCTGGTGCATCATGGTCATTTAGCGTATTAGTGCCACTTAAAGTATTTATCTCTATTTGAGTGCTTGAGTCACTTAAAGTAGCAAAGTCACTCATACTGACTTGGGATATATGGTTTTCTAAACCCGTAGCCTTGTTATCTATATAAGTCAGCTCATCAATTATCTTTGCGTAATGTCTGACTTCATTCAGTTCTTTTCTTACAGCTTCCACCTGTTCTAGTGAAACATCGAAGTTCTCCATAAACCGATTTATTTCTGCATTAACATTGCTTAACGTATGCTCCGGCGGATACGAGAAATTGTGTACTTTTATTCCTCTTCCTTTTAAGACCTCTAAAAGTGCTCTGGTATTTGAGCAATCTCCTTCTACTACCCCCACTATTTCACTAATACCACATCTTAAGCAAGCACCATATATTCCTTTAATCCACGCACAAGAACTTTTAGGAAACCCATCTCTTTCAGCCCTTTCAATGTCCTGCGCATACATCTCAGTTGATATAAAAATATTATTTAAATCAATTACGTTATACCCTGCTGCTATCAATACCTCAATAGGTACTGTCGTTGTAATTCCAATATTCCTCATTTGCTCCCCCTAAAAAAGCAATAAAAAAAAGGCACTACGCCCCTGAATATAAACAATACAATCTGGCATACCAAGCATTACATGCCAACATTGTATGTTAAAAAAAATAAGCTATCCACCGATAGCTGGCCCGTAGTTTTATTTATAGACAGGATGGTTACGAACTGTCTGTTTTTCAATTGTAATATAAATATAGCATGTTTTCTAAGGCTACGTCAATCCTTGCTAAACTATCAGTTCAGATGATTTTTAGTTAGCTTTTTACAATTTCACTAGGTTAAAGCTTTTAAAATGTAGAGTGTTGTAACAATTAATATTTATAAAGTACTATTTTTTACAAGAATAAGTAGCGTAAATCGCTAAAACTATTACTTTTTCGCCAAAATAGTAATAGCTATATTTTTAAAAAGCAACACACTCCGCTTGCTTGGGTTGGCTAATATCAGTAGTTATAAGTCATTTTTAATGTGCAGATTTGAGTTATAAATATAAAAAACAACCTCAAACATATAGTAAGCAATTACAAATTGCGCTAAGTTTATACAAATTTATTGCTTTATTGAAAAATACGCTGTATAATTTTAATATATTTTACAACTTTATGACATTTATTTTTCAATTTTTTTACTAATACTTTAAAAAGCACTTAAAATTTTGATATTGGAGGGTTGCTACATGACCTTAGTGTTAAGGCATTATACAAAAATAAAGACAATGAATTGCTCAGTCGTAAGTGGTGATATTAATAAATTAGTTACTGTTAAGTTTGATGACACTGACTGCAAAAATGTTAATCTGCTTAAGGGAGACCCAGTTTTATTGGGGATAATAGGAAATAATAATGAAATACAACTTTTTGGAGGTAGAATTATTGCCATTACAGATGGTAACCTTCTTATTTGTCCTAAAGAAGTTAAAACCGAGGTACTAGAATTAAGAAGAGATTATTACAGATATCCCGTTTCATTACTTGCAGATGTCAAAGTAGTTGATACCCCTAATTGGAAAGATGCATGTATAATAGATATTAGTTATTCTGGTATGCGTATTTGTTCTGAAGCAAATCTTAACATTGGTAGCATTATTGAGATTAATATATATTTAAGTAATAATGTCACAAAATTCCAAGCAATAATAGTAAGAAAATCAAAAACCTTTAATAGATTTGAGTATGGTACAAAAATACTTAAAGATATTAATGATATTTATGTTATTCAAAAAAAAATTTATAATATATTAAGAGAGGAAACCTTTTTGGTTTATAATTCTTTCATAAGAGTATAGTTTAAATGTTTATCCTTTAATAAATAGTTTATGTACAGAGGATTATTGGATTTATTATATTTATAGGATGTACGCCTATTATTTGTGTAATATCTGAGGTTTTATAAGTTGTTCATTTGAAGCTATTCTACCAAACTAAAATTATAGTCTGGAATTATAAAAACACAAGTATTTAACACCCAAATATAACCTGTTATTGTATCTCTGCTTACATTGTTCTGTATGTTTAATATTTTACTTAAATCCAATAACTCAAATAAATATCTATTATCATTAGAATTTATGTTTTGTATCTTACTTCCCTTGCTAATATTATGTAAAACGATTTGTATAAATATCTCACGCATATAATCGTAATAGCTTTTACTATTCTGAATATGTTCTTTACTTTTTAACCAATGATATATTTGTTTTTTTGCTACTTGTATCTCAGAATCAGATAAAAACTCTAAAAGAACTTGATTAATGTTTTCCAATAAATTCGTAGGATTTGATATTTCTAATAATTTTTGAGTACATTTCTTGCAAGCTTCAATATCTCCAATACCAAATCTATCTGATAGTAACTTTTCAAGTTTCTCAGGTAAATCTATAAGTCTAGCTATAAATGTATCTTTTACTAAACCTTTATAACGAGAACCTGGCTGTAAAGCTACACTTACAAACAATTCATCATAGCCTGCATCAGGAAAAGGATTGTGATGCTGATAAGATTCTATCATAGGATAATTGATGTATAGCTTACCCATATCTGCTGAATCTATAAAATAACGTTGCAATTTTTCTATCTTATCTTCAGAAAAATAAGGATCGTGACGTTCATAATCGAAGATTAAAAATATATTTGTATAAGAATTTTTATCTATTTTTTTGTTATTATGCTTACCGATAATATGAGGTAAGTCAACATCTTCATTATACCATTCATCACCATAATATTCCGCTATTTGTTTGTGCAATACATAAATATTAGTTTCATAAATAACTATATCTTCAATAATATTAGTTTCATAAATAACTATATCTTCAATGCTAATATCTATTTCTTGAAAAGTTTGAAGAATTAATTTGAATAATTTGTATTTTTCATGTTCTCCTTCAACAATAAGTAATTTTCGCTTGCGATCTCTGTTTTTCAATAATTGGAAGTCATTCATATCTGTCAAATTCCCCGCTTATATACATTTTCTCTAGATTGTGTCCTTCTCTTAATTCACGATTCGTTGCATTACAAAGTGATGTCAATTGACCACTTTTTGATAAAATGAACAAGCAATCTGGACGCATTATCCTATTTGTTATCAAATTAGTATTATGAGAAGTTAAAATAATTTGGCAATTTGGAAATTTTATTTTAAAATATTTCAATAGATTCTCTGCCATTTCAAAATGATAAAAGGCATCAAACTCATCAAGGTACATCATTGATGGTGTTTTTCCTATAAAATATTTTCTGTACAAATCTACAAGTGCTAACGTTCCGCTTGAATCATTTTCATAAAATGGAACTAATTCCTTATGTTTAAAATATAATTCACTTTTACCATCAGGAAGTTTTTCTAAAACCAAACGACACTCTACTCCCATAAAATTTAAGAATTCTTCAAAATCTTTCAGTTTGTTTGGATCTTTTAATGTATCAAAGAAATTATCACTAACTCTATTCGTTCTAACCATACTTCCCACAGTTAAAATAGACATCCGTCTAATATAATCATCCAACTTTAACAAAATAGAATATTCCGCCAAAGCAGCGTTATTAATCAACCACCTCATAAAGGGTAAAGTTCGTACATCTAAATCTTCTGCATTTTCAATCTCTTTTACAGAATCTAAGAACCTAGATGTTATAACTGATTCTGCTTCAATGTAGTCCAAATTATCAAAATTATACTTGTGATCTAAAAAGTTATAATAAAAAATCATATGTCCATCTATTATAAGTTCTTCATCTCGTAATTGAGTCATAGATAATTTACTATACTTATATACTAGCTCTTTATCATCAAATGTAAATGTATATTTAAATTCAGCATAATTATCATCTGAATCTACATTTATATACAAAATTTCATTAAGTTTTCCTAGAATTCTATCACTAAACAAATTATGCAAATTGAATTTAATATCCATTATAGCTCTGCCTAAATTTGTTTTCCCTGTTGCATTTCTTCCGTATATAAGCATTTTGCTGATAAGATTATCTGTTATACAATCTGTGTTAAACTGGTAACCACCAATGTTTGAAAAATCAATTACTATGTTTTCCTTAAAATTTTTAAAGTTTTTTACTTCAAATTTTTTTAACATAATAGAAACCACTCCTCTATATTCTATTATTAACATTATTATTATACTGAATACTCAAACAAAGGGCAATAGATTTCCGTAAAAAAATTACGGCAATCTATTGCCCTCTCAATTACTGCATATAATCAGTGTTTAAACTAATAATACGACTACCCCACGTAGAGAATTGAATTATTAGAAGTCAAGAATTTTATAGTATTCTTGGTGGCAGCTACCTTATGGTACTGTACACTCTCACCCATTTCTCAAACCTGCTTTAACAAATTAGCCATCTCAATAGCAGTAACTGCCGCATCATAGCCTTTATTTCCAGCCTTTGTGCCTGCTCTTTCAATAGCCTGTTCAATGGTATCAGTAGTCAGAACTCCGAAAATCACAGGAACTCCTGTATCTAATGAAACCTTTGCAATACCTTTGGACACCTCACTTGCAACAAAGTCAAAATGTGCTGTTGAACCTCTGATTACAGCTCCTATACAAATCACGGCATCATATTTCTTTGATGCAGCAAGCTTCTGTGCAACTAATGGAATTTCAAAAGCACCTGGTACCCATGCTGCTTCAATATCTTCTTCATTAGCTCCATGTCTTACCAATCCATCAATTACTCCACCATATAGTTTACTTCCTATAAACTCATTAAAACGACCAATAACAACTCCAAACTTCAATCCATTTGCAACTAATTTTCCTTCATAAGTTTTAATTGACATTTCGTATTCCTCCTAATTTATTTTGAATTTAAATTATTATCAAACCCATTTAGTATATGTCCCATTTTTTCTTTTTTGGTTTTCAAATAAAATTCATTTGCCTCTTTCGGAGCAAGCTGAATCGGTACTCGTTCAACAATTTCAAGTCCATACCCGCTCAAACCAACAATCTTCTTAGGATTATTAGTGAGCAGTCTGATTTTTCTGATGCCTAAATCATATAGAATCTGTGCACCTGTTCCATATTCTCTTAAATCAGGCGCAAAGCCCAATAGTACGTTTGCTTCCACTGTATCCTTACCTTTATCCTGAAGCTCATAAGCACGGATTTTATTTACCAGACCTATTCCACGCCCTTCTTGACGCATATATAGTAGCACACCTTTTCCCTCTTCACTTATCTGTCTCATAGCAGCATCTAACTGTTCCCCACAGTCACACCTTTGTGAATGAAAAGCATCGCCGGTCAAACATTCAGAATGTACCCTTACCAAGACTGGTTCATCCGATTCTGCAACGTCTCCCTTTACTAAAGCCACATGGTGTTCACCATTAATTATATTTTCGTATGCTGCAATTTTGAATTCACCATATTCTGTTGGAAGCTTTGCTACTGCAGCAGCTTGAATTACCTTTTCTTTATGGCTTCTGTAGGAAATTAAATCTGCAACTGTAATAATTTTAAGGTTATGCTTTTTAGAAAACTCAAGTAATTGAGGCAATCTAGCCATCGTTCCATCATTATTCATGACCTCACAAATAACTCCTGCTGGATACAAACCAGCAAGCCTTGCAAGATCAACAGCTGTCTCAGTATGACCTGAGCGTTTCAATACTCCACCTTCTCTGGCAATTAACGGAAAAATATGTCCAGGTCTAAGAAAATCACTGCTAACAGCATTCGGGTTAGCTAATTCTTTTATGGTGTTTGCCCTTTCAAATGCCGATATACCAGTTGTTGAATTTCTATGATCTACTGTTACAGTAAATGATGTCTTCATTGTTTCAGTATTCATAGCCACCATAGGATTGAGATCTAGCTTTTGAGCATGTTCTGGAGTTATAGGTACACATATTAAGCCTTTTCCGTAGGTAACCATAAAGTTCACATGTTCATGTGTTACCTTTTCAGCCGCCATCAAAAGATCGCCTTCATTTTCTCTATCTTCATCATCCATAACCAAAACCATTTTTCCCTGTCTAATATCTTCTATAGCTTCTTCAATAGAATTAAAACTCATGTTCATCCCTCCATTTAACAATTTTTTGAATCAAATTATTTGTAATCTTTAGTTATATATCTTTATTTTTCTATTTGTATTAATCTATTTGGACTAAATCTATTTCCATTTATTTAGGACTAATATTTTGTACAAGTTTATTCGTGCTAAGCTATTTCATTAAGCAAATCCATTACTCCTAAGAAAGTCTATTGAAATATCCTTTTTTGATTTAGAAGCCTGTGAATTACAATCTTGTACATTACCATTCAGAAGTCTCTCTACATATTTTCCAATTATATCACACTCAATATTTATCTGGTCACCTGCTTTGAGATATCCAAGAATCGTATTTCCTGCTGTATGTGGTATAAGAGAGACTTTAAAACAGCACTCATCTATATGAGCAACGGTAAGGCTTGTACCATCAAGCGAAACAGAGCCTTTATATATAATGTATTTCAGTATTGATTCTGAAGCTTCAACAGTAATCCAGATTGCGTTATCTTCCTCAACTATATTTTTAATAATTCCCGTTCCGTCGATATGGCCAGAAACAATATGTCCTCCTAGCCTATCCGACAATTTTAAAGCTCTCTCCAAATTAACCTTATCAGATACATTTAGCCTACCTAGGCTTGTCATCCTCATGGTTTCAGGCATAACATCTACAGTGAACCATGAAGAAGACATCTCAACTACTGTAAGGCATATTCCATTTACAGCAATACTGTCTCCTATTTTAACATCTTCTAGAATCTTAGAGCAGTTTATAGAAAGCTTTATAGATAAGCTCCCATGTACTATTTTTCGAACGTTTCCTATTTCCTCTACTATACCTGTAAACATTATTCTCCTTCCACATATCCTTCTATGAGAATATCCTCATCAAATCTTTGAATGTTTATATCTTTTAAGCTAATAGCATTCTTCATAAAATTAATTCCTTCACCCTCAACGGGTGTTTTAGCATTAATCCCACCAATAATTTTAGGTGCAATAAAACTCATGACTTTATCTACTATTCCGCAGTTTAAAGCGGCTGCATTTAAGTTACCTCCACCCTCTAAAAGAACACTGTCTATTTGAAACTCGTATAATTTCTGCATTAATTTAGTCAAATCAACATGTCCAGCACAATCTAGACTGTCCAGCTTCAGAACGTTTACTCCCTTGTCTTTGAGCTGTTTTTCCTTTTCACTTTTTATTAATGACGTTGTAGCAAGAATTGCTCCTGCTGAAGATTCCACATTGATTACTTGGCTATCAATAGGTATAACACCCTTGCTGTCCACAATAATTCTAATTGGATCCTTACCTTCCCCAGAATTTAATCTGGTGGTAAGTGATGGATTATCAACTAATACTGTGTTTATTCCCACCATAATAGCTGATACTCTGTCACGTAAAGCATGTACATACTGCCTTGAGCTTTCCCCTGAAATCCACTTAGAGTCACCACTAGCGGTCGCTATCTTACCATCTAATGTCATTGCAGTTTTCATAATCACAAAAGGCATCTTTTGACTAATGTATTTTATAAATATTTCATTTAGTACCTTAGCCTCTTTTTCAAGTACACCTGTAACCACTTCAATTCCTGCATCCTTCAGCATTTTTATTCCTCTTCCGGATACTAAGGGATTGGGATCTTGCATAGCAATTACAACTTTTTTAATACCGGATTCTATAATTTTCATAGCACAAGGAGGCGTTCTTCCATAATGGGAACATGGTTCTAAATTAACATAGATTGTTCCCCCTTCTGCACTCTGCCTGCAATTATTAAATGCATCAACCTCTGCATGAGGACCACCTATAATTTTATGATACCCCTCTGAGATTATTTCATTGTCCTTTACAATTACTGCTCCAACCAAAGGATTAGGATTAGTTCTTCCCCAACCACCCCTTGCAAGCTGTAAAGCTCTTTTCATATAAAATTCATGACTGTTCATAATCAATTTATCCATGCTGTGAAGTAATACTATTTCGCATTTAAAATAAAGAAAAAACATATTTTAATACAAATTAGTTAAGTAACATTTTATAAAAAAACAGCTTGGATTAGTTCCTCCATTTAATTTATACAAACAATATTAATCTACCCACTTGCTTTTGTATAATAACAATATATGCATCCAAACCTGCTATTTATTTAGCAGTGCTATCTTATGTTAATATGTATACAGTGTTTACAATTTACTTCTAATAAATGTACACTAAAAAACCCCGAAGTTAAAACCTCAGGGCTGGCAAACAAATCCAAATTATATATAATAAGAATCATACAAATTCTTCTCTCATCCAGACTATACTGTCGGCTCCGGAATTTAACCAGATCAGCCATTATGGCTCGCGGGCTTTACCGCCGATAAGGAATTTCACCTATCCCTGAAGAACAAATATTTAGTTTTAAGCAATATCGCTTTTAAAAATAATAATTACTTATTTTAATTTATCATTTTTGTATTATATAGTCAAGAAAATAAATTCCTTTGATTTTAATCTCTATATACAAACCAGATTAGAAGTAATATTGAAATTTATGACTAATAGACTTTTAGAACTTACAAAAACAATAAACGAACTGATCCCATCTACAAATTGGTATGCAAGTTGTTTCTCTAGTAAAATATTTGAAGTAATATAAATGCATTAAATATTTACAAGTTTTATAAATATATGCTAGAATAAATTTAAGTTTGCTGTTAATCAATATCAAATCATTTATTCCTCACATTCAATGAATGGAGGATTCTAATGTCAAAGACTAAAAAAAGCCTATTAGCGATAATATTATGTTTATTAACCACCTTTTCAATTCCATTTCAAACAATACATGCAAGTTCATCTTTTGCCTTTATGATACTTTCAAAATACTCTGCAATTGTTGACATAGGTGATAACTTTAAAATATTAGCACTAGCTTCTAGCTTAAAAATGCCTACCTGGAAAAGCAGTAATTCTAGTATTGCCTCTGTAAATACATATGGTGTTGTAACTGCTAAAAAATCCGGAACTGCCACCATTACAGCAAAGATTAAGAATGCAGAAGCATCATGTAAGGTAACTGTGAACAAGACAAAGATAACTATTAGTAGTGCAATCACTTCAATTGAGCGAGGTCAAACTATCAAGCTATCTGCTACCACTTCAAATAATTCAAAAGTCAATTGGAAATGCAATAAAAAAAGTGTTGTAACTATTGATGAAAATGGTACTGTAACTGGAATTAAACCTGGCGAAGCTGTAATCACAGCATCTGCAGACGGAAGCAGCTCCACCTGCAAAATTAAAGTAAAATCTCCTACAATTGAGTTAAGCAAAACTAAAATTAAACTATACCGATGCCAGAAAAACAAAATTTTCGCAACCGTATCTTCTGGCATAAGCCCAATCTGGAAAACAAACAAAAAGAGTGTTGCCACTGTAGATGCCTTTGGAAATATCACTGCAATTAAACATGGAACTGCTACCATTACCGCTACTGTTGATGGTGTATCTAAAAGTTGTAGCGTCATAGTTGAAAAACCCACGATAACACTAAATTCATTAGAAATCAATCTAAAAAGAGGAACTACTACTATAATAACTGCAACTGTATCATCAGGCATATCACCTATATGGTCTTCTAGTAATTCTGATATTGTAAAGGTTGATACAAAAGGATCAATTACAGCCTTAAAAAAGGGTACAGCCTACATTTACGCATCTGAAGACGGAGTAAAGGCAAAGTGTATTGTTCATGTAACCAATTAAACATATTGGAAAAAATCATTATCAAATCTGGTAGTACAGCTTATCCCACACTTTATAAAGCAATATATAAATAACAAAATTACAATTAAACTTTGTGAGGAATAAATGTAGCAAACTAATTTTTCAACATTAAATATTGGGTTAGAAATAAAATTTAGTCCTTAATTATTATCATTACTAAATACTGTAGGTATTTATGGAATTGCCCTTTTTGTAGTAATTACAACACTTTCTTCTATAAAAACAGGCAATTCCGTTAATAAAATTATGCTTTTTGAACATTTACAGCTGATGGACCTTTTTTATCTTTTATAATATCAAAGGTTACTGATTCACCCTCATGGATATCCTTATCATTTCCTTTTTCCTTAACTTGTGAATGATGTAGAAATACATCCTCGCCTTCGTTTGTAGAAATAAATCCATAGCCTCTTTCATTATCGAACCATTTAACAACACCTGTGTACGTAGTCATGTTCAGATCTCCTTATAACAAAGATATTTTTATATTGCTATTTTTCATGCCATTTTTTGTATGCTTTTTTTGTATTGGTATTTTTATATTATAGTATTTGTTTTGATCATATTTTTTATTAATAAAGATAATGAAATTATTCTTGTGTTTATATAAAATTTTGATTACTAGAATGCTATTTCCTAATTAATAGAACTCACAATCACCCATATAGCAGGAGAAGAGGATTATTAATAGAATACAATTTTCTAATTAATGCGAACACAATCACAGATATTATGTAATTAACATATTCTATAAAGAAATATTTTTTATATTAAAACAAATACCTATAGGAAAAGGAGGTACCAAGCCCGTACAATTTCTGGCAAGGAGATTCACAGTTTCTCTGAATATTTTATTTAAATATGAAATGCATTCTTTGATATCTTTGTTTGAAATGTTGGGTAAGGGCATGTTTATGGTTAATTTTGGTAGTTTGAATCCATTTTTATATTTTCAAAAAGAATACTTAAAAACTGTAAATATACCGTTAGAATTATATCAATCTACAATCGGAAGGTACTTTATTGGATATGCAGATAATTTAACTTTAGGTAATGGTACAAGTGCATGGGCAAGATTATATAATCCACCTAATTCAGGTGTACTTCTGCACGTCAATGTGTGGACTGTAACAGACATCTCACAATCGCCTTTTAGAGCACAGTTCTGGTTTAACTCAGTTCCTCCAGGACAGCCAACGGTTTCACCACTTGTAACTCCATCTAATACTGCTATTCAACCTCCTCCACAGCCCAAAGTTCAAATACAGTTAGCCTCAAATGTTAAAGGCGAACCCGTTGGAGGAGTAAAAGCATTTGTTCGCAGAGGTGAGGCTGGAACGACTGTTGTCGATACAGAAAACGGAAAACTAATATTCCCACCTAATGGGTCTTTCCTAGTATTTATTTCGATAGATGACCCCAATATTGCTGCTGATGGGAGAATAGCATTTGGGTGGTATGAAGAGAAAATTGTTGACAAATGTGCTTTATGATAAATTATTAATTAAGAGTTTTTAAAAATTGAATGAATATTTCATCATGTAAAACTTATAAAATATAACCATCATTTTCTAAAAGGACAACGTTTTAGTATATATCTATCTTTTGATGTACTGTTCATTAAACCATGTCTCAATACTCACTACCATACTAATTTTTATGAGTTTATCACAGTTTTACGTTTAAAACAATTAAGATAAAAAAGAACAAAAATTCAACTCTCAAAATACAGTTCCGTGAAAAACATTAATATCTTCAACGGTACCAAAATTGAGAGTTGAATATACTTATTTAAAAAGTTTCTACACTTAGTAACATCCTTTGTTATAACAGTTTTAATCTCTATCAACCAAAATTATTTTTCGTTGGTTTTTGCTTAATAATTATAAATCTTTACGTACGCAATCTCTTTCGAAAGTATATTTACTACAAAGCATGGTAGGATGAATACTTGTACCAATCAAAAAATTTACTTATACCAGTTTCAAATTCCGTAACAGGGTTGTATCCCAGTAAACTTTTAGCCTTGTATATATCAGCAAATGTCCTCTGAACATCTCCCTGCTGTGTAGGTAATTTTTTTAATTTTGCTTTTTTCCCCACCACCGATTCTAATACCTCTATCAATCTGTTTAGTGAAATTGTGTTAGATCCTCCTAGGTTGAATATTTCAAATCTATTAGATTCTTCGCTCACCCATTCTAAAGACTTTACAATTCCATCTAAAATATCATCAACATAAGTATAATCACGTTCGGTCGTGCCATCTCCAAAAACAGGTATCTCTTCCCCGTTATACAATAAATCTGTAAACTTATGTATAGCCAAGTCTGGTCTCTGCCTAGGACCATATACAGTAAAAAATCTTAAACACGCTATATTTATTTTATATAGGTGATGATATGTATAGCATACCAACTCAGCCGCTTTTTTGGAAGCAGCATATGGAGATATTGGTCTGTCAACATTGCTAGTCTCTGAAAATGGTACACTTGTGTTATTCCCATAAACAGAGGAGGAAGATGCAAAAATAAATTTGCGTATTCCCCATTTTTTAGCACCCTCCAATAAGTTTACCGTTCCATTGACATTAACATCCATATATAGTGATGGTCTTAATATTGATGGTCTTACACCAGCATATGCTGCCAAGTGAATAATAGAATCAATTTTATTATTTTCAAACATATCGTTTAAGAAGTTAGCATTCCTTATGTCTTCTATATATAGCATAAAATTTTCCGAGCATATATTATTCTTTTCAATGAAAGATTTGATTTCTTGCAGATTTGATTTTTTAATAGAAATATTGTAAAAGTCGTTCAAATCATCTATGCAAATCACTCTATATCCAAGGTAAAGCAGTCTTTCACATAAATGAGATCCGATAAAACCTGCTCCACCTGTTACTAAAACAGTCCTATTACTAAACATTTTTTTACACATACTATCTTCTACCAACTCCTTCATAAATAAATCCTCTTTCTTTTATCGTATCTGGTTCAAATATATTCCTGAAATCAAAAACAATTTGCTTATTCATTTTCACTTTTATCTGGTCAATATCAATATTCCTAAATTGGTTCCATTCAGTCATAAATACTACTGAATCTGCATCAGTACATGCATCATATTCGTCTTTGCAATATACTATATTTATGTCATATAGATACCTTTTTGTATTTTCCATCGCAATAGGGTCAAATATTTTTATTTTTGCGCCTCCTTTATACAATTCGCGAATCAAGTATATTGCAGGAGACTCGCGAATATCATCAGTTTCCGGCTTGAATGACACTCCGAGAACTGCAATTGTTTTACCGCATATTTCTCCCAATACCTTTTTTACTTTTTTGACCATTCTAAGCTTTTGTTCATTATTTGCATTAATAACCGCCTCTACTATTTTCATTTTTTGACCGCACTCAGATGCAATATTAGCTAATGCTCTTGTATCTTTAGGAAAACAACTGCCTCCAAAACCTGGTCCAGCATGAAGGAAGTAGTCTCCAATACGCTTATCCATTCCTAATGCCTTTGCCACATGATTTATATCTGCATTCACCTCTTCACAAATATTTGCGATTTCATTAATAAAGCTAATTTTAGTAGCAAGAAATGCATTTGAAGCATATTTGATAAGTTCGGCAGTTTCTGAATTTGTTATAACAAAAGGTCTGTTAATTAAGTATAAAACATTATATATTTCTTTCATTATATCTTTAGACCTCTTGCTATCAGCACCTATTACAATACGGTCAGGATTCATAAAATCCTTGATTGCTGTACCCTCTCGAAGGAATTCTGGATTTGAAACAACATCGAACTCTATATTTCTCTCATTCTTATCTAATTCCTGTTGAATAATTTTTTTTACTTTTTTTGCGGTTCCTACGGGGACAGTACTTTTATTTACAATTACATGGTATGATCTCATATATTTAGCAATCTCTTTTGCAGCTGCAAAAACGTATTTCAAATCCGATGAACCGTCTTCGTTTGGAGGTGTATTGACTGCAATAAAGATTATTTCCGCAAATTCAACAACCTCGCATAATTTTGACGTAAACCTTAATCGCCCAGATTTCATATTCTTTCTAACAGTCTCTTCCAAACCAGGTTCATATATTGGCATCTCTAGATCCTTAAGCTTCTCAATCTTTATTTCATCAATATCCATGCAAACTACGTTCATTCCAAATTCTGCAAGACATGCGCCTGTCACCAGACCCACATAACCTGCACCTACGATTGCTATATTATTTCCCAAAAGATATCTCCACCTTTCTCAATTCTATATTTAGAAACTCTACAGTCTCTGTATTTGAGTATGATTAATAGACCGGTATACAGCATACAAAATAGGATAAGCTGTATTGCCAATTTTTCTCACATATTATACTGCTTAATATTCAATTTTTTTGTTTAAGAAATTATAGGTACTTTAGAACAGCCAACATAATTAGCTGACATATTGAACTAAATCATTAATTGTAGAAAATTTATCTTTACTTAGATGGTCAGCACCAAACGAATGTTAAATTTCTTTTCCACTGATACTGCAATTCTAATAAACTAGAAGGAGTTTATGCCTAACTCATCCAATTCCATATAATAGAATGTCTTTTTCTAAATCGACCTCATAAGAATGTGTTATCCTCATTAATTATCATCTGTATTTTATTTATAATTTCGTTAATCCTCATCAAAATTATTCCTTTCAATGTTTATTTCTTAGGAACCTGTACTTTGATATCTTGATAGACCTTTTTTCCATATCAGCAGAGATATACCGAAGACAATAATTCCGACAATGGGTGTTCCGAATTGGAAATAAGGGTGAAAGAGAAAAATGTCTCTCCGGTTTAAAAAGTATAGAGAAGGGTAGAAGTTGGTAAATGCATATGGAATAACAAATGTAAGAATCACCTGTATCCATTTACTATAAATAGTTATGGGAAAATCACAAAAGGAGCGGATACTATTATTATGCATACACAAAATCGAAACTAAGAATCCAGAATCTATCAACCAAAAACTTAGTGCACCCGCACTAATTAACAGCCCGATGTTTATGAGTAGTCCTCCAAGGAATAGGAAAGAGAATAATAATATCTTGGTAAGAGTAAGCTGAATATCTAAATGGACAAAACATGAATATAGGGCGAAGGGCACTGGTATAAGCCATGGTATGTATGTGTAAGAAAAATTTTTAAATATTAAATGTAATAATGGGTCTATCGGTCTAATTAGCATGCTATCAAAACTACCCTGCCTTACAAGATTAAAAATAGACATCATAGGCGAAAAAATTACCATGCCGCTGATTGCAACACACAGAATGTTGATAGAATATATAAAAACGATTTCGTAATAATTCCATCCTGTAATAAACTTGAATTTATCAAATATTAGCCAAAAGCCTAAATACATAACGATAATCGTAATAGCATTCGAAATCAATTCGAAAAAGAACGCCACCTTGTATTCAAACTTCACTTTTAAAAACATTTTAATAAAGTCCCAATATAATTTTATAACCCACATTTTAACCACCTTGAATAACTAATTTTTTTACACTCTTTTTCCAAACAAGCCGTCCTACTAACCATAAGATAACTATCCACATACTCTGTTGCAAAATACCGAAAAGTGAGCTTTCCAAGGAAAGTTTACCTGAATATATTGATAGCGGCGTATAGTATATAGATTTAAAGGGAAGATAGTTTGAAACCTCAATTAACGCTTTTGGGAAAAACCAAATCGGAATCCAAATACCAGATAATATTTTCAGTATCATCTCTAAAATTTTACTAAATGGCCATACTTCTAAAAACCAGAAACCTAATAAACCAATAATATAACAAATTAGAAAATAAACTAAACAACTACTGACAGTAGAAAAACAAAACAACGCTAGATTTTGCCATGCTGGTAGAGAAATCTTAAAAAATAACATGATAAAAGCAGCAATAGGAACAAATTGAAATATCAAATTATATAGTATCCCACCAACCATATAAGCTGCAAGATATAAGTGGAAGCTCATGGGGCGGATTAAATCGATGGCTATATCTCCCGACTTAATTTTATCGTTAATAAGGTCAATTAGGTTTCCCTGTAAAAAAATAGCTAAACAGTTCGCAATGATGGCATATTGCAACATATCATTCAAGCCCACGTCACCTACTTCGGTGGCAATCTGATTTTTTGATGCATATAATGCACTCCATATTGAAAACTGTACAACAATAATAATAATCTTTTGCAAAAATGCAAAGCATATATTTGCTCTATACACAAGCTTTTCCTGAAAAGCATTAAAGACAAACCCTAAATATGTAGACATAATTTTTAAGCCTTTCCTGAGTAGATTTTATGAATAAGATCTTCTAGTCTATTCTCCTTTAGCTGAAAATCAATTATTTTACACTCCTTCATCAATTCTTCAACAATTTGAATTGGCTTAACAGAACCTTTAAACTGTATACACAGCTTATTATCAACTACTTTTATGCTTTCGGTTTTTTCGTTTTTAAACCTAGAAGGATCAATATCACTTTCATCCGTTTCTATAATAAGTTCATTTGAAAGCTCATATGCATTTTTTAAATTTTCTAGAGCCCCATCAAATAAAATTTCTCCTTCATCAATAATAATTACTCTTTTACAAATTTTCTCAATATCAGACATGTCATGAGTAGTGAGAATAATGGTTGTATTATATTTTTTGTTTATTTCACTAATAAAGTTCTGAATTTGTCTTTTTGCAATTACATCCAAACCAATAGTAGGCTCATCAAGGTATACAATCTCAGGATTATGTAAAAATGCAGCACAAATATCCGCCCTCATCCTTTGTCCTAAACTCAACTGCCTTGTAGGAGTATCAATGAATTTGTCAATATTAAGTATGTCGTTGAGGACTTCCATGTTCTTCTTGAATTGACTTTCAGAAACTTTGTAAATACCAGCTATCAACTTGAAAGATTCCTGAACAGGTAAATCCCACCACAGCTGCGTTCTCTGTCCAAATACAACCCCTATTTTTTTTGCATTTTCCTTCCTTTCTTTATAGGGCTCTATCTGGTTAACGCGCACACTTCCACTCGTAGGATTCAAAATTCCGACCAACATTTTTATTGTTGTAGATTTTCCTGCACCATTCATTCCTATGTAACCCACGGTTTCCCCTTTTTCAATCTCAAAGGATATTCCATTTACAGCGGTTTTCGTAATGTATTCTGTTTTTACCAGACTGGATATAGCCCCCATAATACCCGGTTTTCTTTTTTTTATCTTAAATTCTTTTGTCAGATTTTCGACTTGAATGATTGGCATTAATTACTTCCTCACTTATCTCTAGTTTTATATCCCATATCCGGTAAGACTAATATCTCGTTTCTTTTTTCCAAGTGGACTATAAATAACCTTTGCACCCGGTTTTATAGCTAAGCCGTTGCAAAATGTCGATTCATACATCGCCGTAAGTATCTCAATGTTTCTTTTCCCTTGTTTTCCGTCACAAACCATGGAAGACTGCTTCTTTTTTTGGATAACCTGTATTATATCATAAATATTGGGAGAGTGTCCATTACCATATATATTTTCTATTTTTTCGGATGGATTCTTCAAAATCATTTCAAGATTCCCTTCTTCCTCATTTACAAATGACCACGACTTGATCTCATTTACAGCATGTCCCCCAATTACGACATTTCCATTCTCCCCCAATACACTTAGTGAACCCTCTAGATCTTTTGGTCTTGCTCCAACAGTTGCTTCAAAAACACCTATTGCTCCAGATTTAAATCGTAATATAGCTGCAGCAGTATCTTCCACCTCAATATCCAGTAGCCTTGTAGCGGAAATACAGTTTAACGACTCTACCTCCCCACAAAAATACTGCATCAAATCAATATGATGTGTAGCCTGCTGAGATATAACACCACCATCTAGTTCCCATGTTCCATGCCAATTGTCCATATCATAGTACTCCTGCTTACGGCACCATCTGACCCTTACAGAACTCAAAACAATTTTACCAAACTTCCCCTTTTCAAATTCATCTTTAGCTGCGCGGACTGCCAAGTTATATCTGTTCTGGTATATGACAAAAAGATGAATACCCGCATCCTTGCATGCTCTTATCATAGAGTCGCAATCCTCAACCTTTAATGCCATAGGTTTTTCTGTAATAATATGTCTGCCGTATTGGGCAATATCAACAACAACAGATGCGTGATGTCCGCTTGGGACTAAAACACTTACAACGTCAATCTCTGGATGTTTTTGCATCATTTCATGATAATCAAGGTAATATGGCACGAGATGTTCTTTTGCTTTTGCAGAAGCTTTTTCCTCGACAATATCACATACAGCAACCAAATTGGCATTATCCCTCAGTTCATTTATCGCCCTTAAATGCTTGTAGGATATTCTTCCACAACCTATAATTGCAAAATTCAATTTTTTCATTACAAACTCTCCTCATTTCTTCATATTACTGGGTCATTTTAATCCAGACAACATGATGTTCTGATAAATTTATTCAGATATTTCCTATTAACTTCAACTCCTAACCCACTTTTTGATGGAACACATATCATTCCATCAATAATCCTCATATCATGGTCACACAATAAATCACGGATGGGATTTGTTGTACAATCTAGTTCCATAACAGGTCCATTATAAAAAGGCCTCTCTATAACTGAATAAGTATGATTCGGTATACTTAAGCAAAAGTGAATCGTAGCTGCCATCAGTATTGGGGTTCCCCACGTATGCGGGCATATTTTTTTCCCGTAATATTCCGCCAACGGAATCAGCTTGATTGCCTCGCTCAAGCCTCCCATATTGCCTATGTCGGGTTGCAGAATATCAAGAGACTGGTTCAATAGAGCTTGATGAAACTCCTTATAAGAGTGGTAATTCTCTCCTGCTGCTACTGGGATAGTGCTTTTCCTTCTAAAGTCAGCGTACTGCTCGTATCTGTCCATTTTTAAAGGTTCTTCAAACCATGATATCTGATAAGCAGAAAGCCTCTCTCCTACTTTCAATGCAGTAAAAAGATCATACGACTGGTTTCCGTCAACCATTATATCCTTTTCCCAGCCTAATACCATTCTGGCAGTTTTAATTCTATTCATATCATCTTCAATACTATAATATCCAATCTTGATTTTAAATGCCTTAAAACCTTTATCCTTATATTGCTTCATTTCTTCTGCAAATTCATCAAGATTTAAACTCTCGGTTGGATATCCACCAGATGCATAGACAGGCACGGCATCTCTTATTTTGCCACCAAGCAGCTGGTATATAGGCTGGTTATAGTATTTACCAGCTATATCCCATAATGCCATTTCAACAGCACCTATACTGCACATAACCAAACCATTAGAGCAATTTGACTTGCCGAACAATGTGTGTAGGTAGCTAACAATTACATTACGCTCCAAAGGATTCTTACCTATTAATAAAGGCATAATATCACTAAGAATCGAAAAAGCACTTATATTAATTGTTTCACCCCACCCAACTATACCATCATCTGTAGTTATTTCTACAACAAGTGTTTCCCGTTCTGTCGCTCTTCCAATTGCCCATACAAGAGACTTATCCAGTTCAATTGAAAGATGGTGCAAGTTAATTCTTGTTATTTTCATAAAAACACCTAATCCATTATTTTTTCTCCATCTTTTAAGCCAATGATTTTAGGTAGCGGCTCTCCTCTTGCACAAAGAACCTTAACCGGTCCAAGTGGTAACTGTACCAAATGGTGCTCAGGGTGAACAATATTGGTTTTTTCTTTTACGTTAATATAATATTCGTCACTGTCCAATACATAAAAATCACAATTTTCCTTAGGTTCTATGAGATGCCTTTTATGGAATGGTTTTATAAAATATTCTTCATATTCATTACGATCTACTTCAATAGCTTCTTTTGGAATCCCGTTACAGGTATAAAAACCTATGTCCCCCTGCCTACATAAATAACCTGGTGGAAGCAGCCAATTAAGTACTTCCTTAAGATTACCTAGTGAGGAATCCACTTCTCTTGCATTGGTTTGTACAGGATCCGCATCAAGGAAAAAGGCCCGTACTTCATTATTTTTGGAAAACACCTTTAAAAACATCATACTTTGCTCTGTTTCTTGGTTATACATCTCATCATATGAAAAATCAACAATTCCTGATATTTCTGTAACAAATTCTTCCTGTCTTGTCATCCTCATTGTGTTGTCATCAAGCCAAGTTATTTTTATTCCGAAGTAATTCGTATCTTCACCAACGGCAATATGAAAGCTTTGAGCAGATTTGTGACATATGTATTTCATTATATCGGCTGAGCTCAAAATTCCAACAATGTGGTTGTACTTATTGAATACCATTAACCGCCATGTTTTATTACTTGTGACCTTGCTAAGTGCATAGCTTAAAGGCGCTTCTTCATGGATAAACACCATATCAGAAAACATACACTCAGATACCGATGTTGTTTTTGCCTGGTCAGACTTTAAAATATGTTTAAGTGTGAAAAAAACTGGCACCATTCCTACAACATCTTCTTTTTTAAGTAAATCATTGCTATTTATTTCTTTGTTGGTAACAATTAAACTTCCGATATTATGATCCACCATTAGTTTGCAAGCATCGTAAATCGACTGTTCACAGTGAATTGTTTTCACAGATTTTATCATAATTTCTTTAACCAACGTATTATTCATAAATTCCATGTAAGTACCCCCTATAAATTCATATGATGCTTCACCCATTTAAGAGCAGCAGTTCATTATAAAAATCCTTCAGAACACCCACTTCTCGAGTTTTTACATCAGTTACATCTTGGATTATCCTTTTTATTACCTCTTTATTCTTTAGCCTGCCATTAATTACAGCTTTCTCATTGCCTAAATTATCTAAATATACATGTTTCAGATACGTTATACGTATTGCTTCAAATTGCTTGTCTACGAAATCATATTCCACGCTTAACTCCTTTAATTTCAAGTTATTATGGTATTTATCCGCAATATATGCCATTCTTTTATTCATAATTTTTTTATGCTCAGATAGCAAATGAATAAACCGATAGTCCATTGTATACTTATCATTCAAAAGATTGTCTAGATGCCTAAGAAGCTCCTCATACACCTGAATACCGAAAACAGCCTTTGTACCTCTCTGTATTCTAATATCTGGTCGTAACATTGCTGGGTCATTAAAAGATGAAATATATTTTCTAATCTCTTCAGCAATCCTTTTGATATTTATCTGATACTCCTTTTGAAAGTCTTTAGGTTTAAACAATGTAGCAGCATATAATTTCACATATATAGCTGAATTTTCATTAAGACTTTCGTACATTTTAAAGGCATCAGCAATTTCATCATAAGTATGCTGAATGAAGTCAAGAATGTGTTCATCAGAAAAACCTATTGTCTGAAAAATTTTCTTCTCATCATTGTACCCATATAACAATACCTGTTCAGTTGGATGTTTTTTCTTATAAAACTGCTTACCTGACAAATAATATTCATCCAAAAAGAAAATAATATAATATCCGTTGCTTATTTTATCTTTAATAAAAGCTACCACATCGGTAATATCCTTCATAGCATTTGAATCAATGTAAAAAAAGTCTGTGACATTCATGGGGTAAAGGAGCTCTTCTGCAAAATCAAGCCACCAATATCCGTTATCCTCATTCATAGAATATATATTAGCGAAGTGTTCATATAGCCACGGTATCTTCTTTTCGTCCCAGAGAATTAAACACAGCAGCAAACTGTAATTTAAATACACTGTAATTTCCTTTTGTAAGCGAACTTTCAATACTTTCTCATTTTCTGTATTTATAGAAAAACACTCGTCAAAACTGTCCAACTTCAATCCTCCCAACCGTTATATAATATCTCCAAATCTCTTTTATTGACTTATAGAGATTTCAGATTTCTTTTTATTTTATCCTCCACTTTTTCACCAAAGACACACTAGCATGAATAAACCTTATATCTTGTAAAATTCTTTTACTTTATTAGCAATATATTTAACTTCCGTGTCTGTTAGCTCCGGATAGCATGGTAGCGATAAAATCCTTTTTATATCGGAACAAGCTACTGGAATTGACGGTTCCTCACCATCCACCAAAGCCTTAAATACTGGCTGGTGTGGTATTAGAACTGGGTAATGAATTCCTGTTGAAATACCATTTTTCTGCAAGTAGGCAATCAGTTCTTCCCGGTTCTCTGCCAAAATTACATACTGGTGGTATGCACTTTCGACCTCATCACTGCATACAAGAGTTTCAACCTGAGAAACAACCTTTAGTTCACGGCTATAATATTCTGCAATTTCCCTTCGCCTTGCGTTCCATTCATCAATATATTGTATTTTAACACTCAGAACTGCGTTATTTATCGCAGTAAGGCGCGAGTTCAATCCTACACATTCATGTGTATTTTTGCTTGAACGACCGTGATCACGGATTAATTTCGAATTTCCGGCAACTTCTTTATTTGAAGTTATCACTGCTCCTGCATCAGAAAAAGCCCCGCAGTTTTTCCCAGGATTAAAGCTAAACGCTCCACACTCGCCAATGGGAGTAAGTTTTCCTCTCAACCTTGACCCAAATGCATGGGCACAGTCCTCAACTATGATGATATCTGTACGACCAATGTTCTTGAGAATATCATGGATTTTTTCCACATCTACAACATTTCCGTACATATGCGTTGGCATAATCGCTTTCGTCCTGCTATTAATTAATTCTGGCAACAAGCTAAGATCCATTAACTGAGTTTCATGTACAATATCCGCCATCACTGGTTTTGCACCGCATCTCAAAACAGCTTCGGTGGTTGCATAAAAGGAGTTTGGGATAGTTATAACCTCCATTCCCTCACCGATCCCATAAGCTCTTAAAGCAATATATAATGCATCAGTACAACTACCCACTCCAATTGCATATCCCTTTTTGCTATAGTCCATTAACTTTTGTTCAAATTGGCTTGTTTCTTCTGCATTAATGTATTTTGCACTTTCATATACCTCCATCAAAGCATCCAGTAGCGGCTTCTCCAGCTTTTTCTGTAATCTAGGCAGGTTCAGCATTGGAATATTCAGCCTCTCCTTGCCAAAGTGACTATCCTCTGTGTCCATTTTTTATACCCCCTCATTTTTATTTAAAGAATTATATTTAGAGCTTAAAAAATCTTCGTTGTTCAATTCATATGCTTTCCCAAGTATTGAAAACAGTTCAATAATACGTTTCTCAAATTCGGTTCGGCCAGTGCGCCTTTTTTCCAGAAAATCAAGTAATACACCCTCATATTCCCTGCATTCTTCCATAAATATTAGCTTTTCATTTTTGTGTACGGTATGCTTTATATGATCCAGTATGTATTCATCCTGTGAAGTTGTTTTTATATATGTCTGCTTTTTCTCTTCTTGGGTATTCCATCCTAAAATTGTTTTCCCTTTTCCTTTTGAATGTTCCCAAGTTAAGTCCGCTTCAACATCAACCGCATAATGATGCTTTTTAATCAAAGCAGTTTTCAACAATGGCTGTTCTAGAAGTTGAATCATCCAATCAATTTGATTAATACCTACGTCAAGCAAAACCCCACCGCCACTTATAACTGGATTAAAATACCATTGTGGAGCATTTAGCCAGTTTTCGCAATAATATTGTCGGAACACCTCTACTTGCCCTTTCAAATTATTTAATGCATATTGGCATTCCGGTCTAAAACGGCAATGTAAAGCCATATAAAGCATGCTTCTTTTAGTTAAACCTGTAAGTGTCTTTACGTCATCAAGGCTAATTGCCAATGGTTTTTCACAAATAGCATCTAACCCTTCGCTTAATGCCTTCAGTACATATCCGGCATGATAGGAATTAGGTGTCGCAATTAATACTCCGTTCATTTCCTGCTCAAAAATTTCATCGGGCTGGCACGTGACCAGTCCCTGCACATGGCGATATCTCTGCAACTTTTCGTAGTCAATATCAGCAATCGCTTTCAATTCAATACCCTGGATGTTACGCAATGCTTTCACATAAGCACTGCAGATTTCACCTGCACCAATAATCCCTAATTTATACATCTTTTCATTCCTTTATCTTTCACTTATTCACAATATAGGATGTTCCCCATGTATTGCCAGTTTGTACTCGTCCAATATCGTTTCAATTGGCGCAAACCTCGAATCATACTCAAGCACCTTTGGAGTAGACAGATCTAGCATTCTTATCCATCTTTTTATCTGTGCAAGCATACTTGTATTATTTTCACCCTCATGAGAAAACTCGGCACGCCCTTTGATTAGTGGCGCAAAGAAGCTATTATACTTTACAATGTTCTTCTTATCCATTTTTTCAGTAATCCTGTATTTCGCAAGTAGAGGCAAATGAATATCTACTTCCTGAAAATTTTCACTAATTATCGAATCCCACTTTCTGTCTACAAATAACTTACCCTGAAAATTTTGATGAATGTGAGTTGTCAAAATATAATCCTTTGTTTTTTCAATTTCTTGCTCTAAACTTATATCCATTAAATATGATGTAAGTGCAAGATGCCCCATATCTAGACATATACCAACTTCTCCATCAAGAGCATTAACAATACACCTTAAATCTTCAAGACATATTCCTCCATAACCATACCTAGGATTTAGATTCTCAATCACAATCTTTTGCTCAGGAAACATATTTCTTAAATATGGAAGTATCTTTTTAAGGGTATCAATCACCCTATTTATCCCTGAAATATACATTTCACTATTTCTATATTCGCTCATAGAAACTAAGAAATCAAAATCCATTCCATCAAAAGCTGTAGCTCTTTCCATGTCATTAGCCGGAAACTCTTGAGGAATACAATAAAATGCATGAATAATTATATATTTTGCCTTAAAAAATTTCGCCAACTCCATATTTTCTTGGATTGCCTGAAGTACTTCCTTCCATCCTCCCTCATCAGCAGCCAGGTTGATCTCATGTTTAGCTTTTGGACATGGGAAATGAATACTTGATACTTTGATTTCTTTTTCTTTAATTATAGGAATCACCTTATTTAAGGATTTTTCCATATGTCCAGACAATTCAATGCTTGGCGTTTCTTTTCCGCATATTTCGGCTAATTTGCTTTCGTGATTAATAAAGCATCCGCTACTCAGCGAAATTGTTTGAACCACCTGTAGTCCCCTCCTAAAAAATACAATTACATTTGCTTATCAACATCAATAATTTTTGCCATACTAAAAATATCTGGTTCCCTAAGTAACCTTTCCAATGGAATCTCTGTATTAAATATCTGATTAACTTTAATCACCAATTGCATAGCAACGAGAGATGTACCTCCCAAGTCAAAGAAATTATCATTTAGCCCGACTTTATCCACGTTAATCATATCTGCCCATAATTCTGCCAGCTTGCATTCTGTTACACTCATAGGAGTAGCATAGTTGTTTGACATTTCAGGACGAGTTCTAAACGGTGTTGGCTTCGGTAACGCCTTCCGATCAGTTTTTCCGTTTGTTGTTATTGGCATCTGATCCAAAAAAACGAAATAAGAAGGAATCATGACCTCAGGCAATGTATCCTTGAGATAACTCCTAATATCGCTCACAAGTATACACCTGCCTTTTTTAGGTTCTATGTATGCCACGAGGCACATATCCTCAAATACATCCTCTCGTGCCAGCACCGTAGCCTCCTGAACATCTGGGTGATTACCAATCAATACATCTAATTCTCCCAAAATTATTCTATATCCACGTAAATTTACCTGAGTATCCTTCCTGCCCATATATTCAAACTGACCATCTTTCTTCAATCGAGCCATATCACTGCTGTAGAATATTCTGTCACCATCCTTGTCCACCCTAAAACATCGTGAATTTATTTCTGGCTTATTCCAGTAACCTATGGCAAGGTAAGGGCATTTGATAACAATTTCTCCTACTTCCCCCTCCTTTACCTCCTCATTTTGTTCATTCAGTAGCATAATCTGAGTGTTTTCCACTGGTGTTCCCAGCGGTACATAATCGCCATCAATCTCGGTATCTTTATCAGCATGGAACTGTGTAATAATTGCTAGTTCCGTTGAACCTAATGCACATATCAATGCACTATGAGATGAAAAATATTTTTTATAGATTTCAAAATCCCTTCTTGACGAGCCCTCTCCTGCAATGTATAGTAGCCGCAAATCCTTAAAATCTTCTTTGCCAGTTATTGTCTTGCTAAAGTGCCTCAATACAGTGGGTGTTGAATGGAATATAGTAATCCTTTCATTTGTTATCCATTCTGACATGCCTTCAAATCCGTTCAGTCGTAAATTCCACGAAAACACCGTTGCCCCATTTACAAGTGCCCCAATAATATCCATAAGCGCAGCACTGAAGCTGTAAGATGCCACCAAAGATAACCTGTCATCCTGAGATATAAATACAGTGTTTGTGTAATTTCGTATAAAATTAAGCACATTTCGATGAATCTGCATCGTACCCTTAGGTATCCCAGTGGAGCCAGATGTATACAGCAAATAAGTAGGCGTATCTGGTGTAGCATAAATGTAATCCATATTTTCATGTTCGCTACTTATTTTATCAATATTTATAACAGGTATTCTGTTATTCGCTAGTGCTTTCGCCAATCCCATATTGTTATCGTTGGTTATCACTACGATAGATTCCGAGTCTACAACCTTTACCTCATTTGCTTTAAAAGGCGTTTCAGGATCCAGTGCCACAAAAGCATTTCCCGACTTCCAAGTTCCCAGCATAGCAGCAATCATAGGTGCATCATGCTCAAGTGCAAGTGCAATAAATTTGCCCTGACTATTGCATATATTAAGGATTTCATGTGCAATAGAATTAGACCAACGATGTAGCTTTCGATAGCTAATACAATATTTGGGGGACTTAAATGCAGTATGTTCAGGTCTCCTTTCTGCCTGCTGCACAAAACAGTGAGCTATTGTATGTTCAATCTTTTCTTTAGAAAATTCCACATAAGCATCTGGTACTCTCACCTGCAAATTATTAAACGTTTTCATATATCTCCTCCTAAAAATAACTTTAAAGCTGCTGGTACATTTACTTATTTAAGTATTACCAACACCGAATTCATAAGCTTCCTTCAACGTTTTTATATAATTTTCAGATAAATTATTGGTTGTAAATTTGATTCAAATCTCTTATCGATTTGTTCATTAAATCCTGAATTTGTATTTCAGTATTCATCCGATATTCTATCAGCGCAGCTACATGAATAGATTTGAGCGAGTTGCCTCCCAAATCTCTAAAACAGTCATTAGCACTTATCACTTCCACGTTAAGTACTTCCTTCCATATTTCAGCAACCTGTTTTTCAAACTCAGTCTCTGGAGTGACAAAGTCATTTTCCAATATATTTCTTGTCAACTTTGGTTCAGGAAGTCTGCGCCTGTCTGGCTTACCTATTCCCGTTCTAGGTATTTCATTTAGAAAAACCAGTCTAGGTATCATATACACTGGAAGTTTTTCACTTATAAACCGATTCAGCTGTTCCAAAGAAATATCCTCACCATCTTTTTTAACAACATATGCAGCTAGGTATTTCTGTCCCAACTTGTCATTCAGAGGCACCACAATGGATTCTTTCAATAATGGGTGAGAATTTAAAACTGCCTGTATCTCTTCCAATTCAACACGATACCCATTTATTTTCAGTTGTTCGTCTGTCCGTCCCATATATTGAAAGTTGCCATCAGGAAGCAAAAAAGCCATATCTCCTGTCTTGTACATAATTGTTCCGGGTTCATCACTAAAGGGATCTGGAATAAACCGCTCTGCTGTCAAGTCAGGCCGACCATAATAACCACGAGCCAATCCAGTACAGCTAACATAAATCTCTCCCGTAATCCCTTTAGGTACAGGCTGGAGATCCTTGTCCAAAAGATAGACCGAAACACCTGCGGGTATACCTATATTAACAGGCTTTTGATAGTTCTCCTTTGTCATTGTGTAGTATGTGGCAGTTGATATTTCGTTCATGCCGTATGTATTATATAATACTGCATTCAGCTTTTCGAAGAAATTCTCCTTTGTCTCATCCTCAAGAGGTTCTCCACTGCAAAATACTTTCTTTAGGTCAGTGCATTGTATAATATTCTTTTCTGCCATAAGGAGTTTTAATATTGTTGTTACACAAGTTATTGATGTGATTTTGTATTTTTGAATCAAATTTACCAGATATAATCCATCCTGCCGTTTTTCAGGCTCGGCAATAATTAGCTGAGCCCCCGTAAGCAAAGACCAAAAAAATTCTTTAACAAAAACTCCAGCACTAATAGATACTTTCAATAAATGACGGTCATTTTCGTTCAAGTGGAAATTCTCCGTCTCCCATAAAATCCTGCTACAACGTGCTCTATGATAAATCATTACACCCTTGGGATTACCTGTAGAGCCAGAGGTGTAGAATATAATTGCCAAATCATTATCACTTCCGCAGCTTTGTGTATTTTCACTGCTTTCCTCGTTAATTTTACCCCATTCCTCATCTATATAAATAATCCTGCTATCAACTTGAGGCAATTCGTTTTTTAAACTTGAATGAGAAATAGTTAATGAAGCATGGCAGCTTTCAATCATTGTTTTCTTACGTTCTTTTGGAAAATCATGTTCTACAGGTACACAAACTCCACCTGCTTTTAAAACTCCAAGGAATGCAACAGCAAGCTCTATAGAATGTGCCAAACAGATTGCAACAGGAACCTCCGACTGTACGCCTGATTTCTGTAAATAGTGAGCTAGCTTGTTCGCTTTAGCATTTAGTTCGGAATAACTGACCTCCTGTTCTTTAAAAATAAGTGCCGTTTTATCCGAGTTCTTTTCAACTGCCTTTTCAAACATCTTATGAAAGCAGAGATTTTCCGGGTAATTTTGTCTTTTCGGCTGTGATTCCAGCATAAGGCTTCTTTCTTCTTTTGATAGTACTGATATTGTAGATATTTTTGAATTATAATCTTCCACCATATTTTTTAATATATTCTGGTAATGAGTATGCATCTCTTCTACAATTTGCAATCCAATAAATTCTGAATTATATTCAATAGCACAATATATTTCACTGTCTCTCTCAAGGATTTCCAAGGTCAGTCCTAGCCTGCTTTTACCGTTATCGACTTCACAATCAACTGCTTCCATCTTAATATTTAGATTTAAATTATCCAAAGGCACACTCTGGGTTCTGTGGTACTCAAACATTACATTGAACAGCGGCTGTTGCTGATTTTCAGATTTAAACTGCAATTCATCAAGGAGTATCTGAAAAGGAATTTTGTGACTTTCCCATATATCCAAAAGTTTTTTATTGTTCGACTGAACCAACGCCTTGCATGTTTTAAATTCTCCTACAGACGTCCTTATAGGAAGCGGGTTTACAAAACCCCCTATAATATCTTTCTGTTCAAACTTAAATCCATCACAGAATGAATACCCTAAAGTAATATCATCTTGTGATGTATATTTATAAAGAAGAAGGTTATAGGCCGACATTAGTAAAGAAGGCATACTTACCTTTTCCTGCTCGCAAATTTGCCAAAGTTCTTTATTCAGAGACCCAGGCAAACACATAACACTTCGTTTTCCTGTGTATAAGTCTCCTATTTCTGAATCGCCCTGACATGTATATTTCAAATCAATAAATGATGGCTGTTCATTGAATTGCTTTTTCCAGTAATCCATTATTTCAGTCAAATCGCTTGTTTGAATCTCTTCTATTTGATTTATGGCAAAATCCTTGTACTTATAGGAAAGCTCAGGTAATTGGCAAGATTTATTCATAAAAAGTGATTCATAGATTAGAGATAATTCATGTATAAATATATTATAAGATCTTACATCCACAATTATATGGTGACAATTCAACAATAAGTAATCATTTTTATCATCATAATGAACAATGATAATATCAAATAACCGTCCGCCCAGTAAATTGAACCTACAATTCCCCTGTTCATTAAGCATCTTTTTTAGTATGTTGTCTTTTATTGAAGCAGCTTCTTTTGAAATATCTACAACTTGAAAATCTGATTCCTCAAAAGGTAATATATATTGGATGACCTTTCCATCTACCAATTTAAAGGTGGTTAGAAAAGCATCATGCCGTTTTATTATTTGGTTCATTGATTTTTTTAGAATTGTATGGTTAAATCCTCCTTCAAGGTGAATCAAAGCTTGAAAATTATATGCCGGATTCCCCGGATTTAGCTTGTCAAGAAAAAACATTCTTTCTTGTGAATATGAAAGCGGATACCCTCCTTCATAACCATTTTTAGCAAATACATTATCATTCACTTCCATTATTATCCCCCCGAACAAAATTTAAATATTTAAACCTTTCATCAATATTTATTACGACCTTCACCACTCTCAAAACGTCTATAGGCTCAGCTCTATAAAAGTCTTTAATATGCCAATCTTCAACATTTCCGGATAACTTATAAAGAAGTATACTAAACTTTTATCGCAAAGACCACTATTCACATAGACAGTTAAAACCTTATATTCAATTATTTATATACATTTATATCTTAATGCATAAATTTATTTATGTATTTTACATAAGTCTTTTATTTATTACAAATAATGTCAGACTTTTTAATATATTTTATTATTTTATTGAATACTATATAATTAACCGTGTTCTAATTAAATTTTAGAAAGGTAAATAAAAATGGAATCACTTAAATTACCCATTACTGAATCTCCAATTTGTGGACTTCAATATTTAGCATACCCACTTGTTATATCATTAAAATATGACAACTATCCATGGTTTTTCAATAATTATATTCAGCTCGAAGCTCCTAAAGAAGCATTTCTTGATTCGTGGGGATGTAATGTTACTTTTAGTGGTGGATGGTTTCAAAATGTACCTTGTATAGAATATCAAATAATTAAAAGAGTAGATTTTCTAAATAATTCACAAGGTATAGTATCACAAATAAATAATTTTTTAGCTAAAGATTGGTACATTTATTCAATATTTGATGAATTTTTTGTACCAGATAGAATTTCTTATAGATCTAAGCATAATTTACATGACTTTCTACTATTTGGGACTGATTTAACTGAAGAATATTATACTATACTTGGTTATGGAAAAAATTCGATTCTCGATGAGTCTACTATATCATTTAGGGGCTTTGTGGATGCATTTGAATCTCAGTTTAATGATAGTATTAATGATGTTAATATTTATCGTATAAATAAAACATATAAATCCGAGTTTAATCTTAAGCAAGTATACGAATTACTTTGCGAATACTTAAAATCACAAAGTTCTTCGCATCTCTATAAATATAATGTACCATTTAATGATTCAAAAATTTATGGATTTGAAGTATATGACTTCGTTATTAGATATTTTCAGAGTTTAGCTCAGGATGCTGAAAATTCTGATATAAGACCTCTTTGTATTCTATACGAGCATAAATCTTGTATGGTTATGAGGCTAGAATATATGCTAAAAAATAGTCATATAAATATCAGTCAAGATTTACTAGATATGTTTATTGAAATAAAGGCTGAAATGTTGAAAATAAGAAATATGCAGATAGCCATTAACTTTGTAAAAGGATTATATAAATATGAAACAATTATTTTTGCATTAGAAAAGATTAAAAATATTGAGAGAATCGCAATAGAGTATCTATTAAATGAAATACATACTACTTTAAATAAATAGTTTCTGATAAGATTTACTAAATTTCAAAAATACATAAATTTCTTTAATTACCGTATTTATATCATCTTATTTCAACAATACAAAAGCGTCTATATCAATATCCAAAAAGGAGACAATTTACAATGAAGAACAATTCTATAATACTTGAAGAGATTTTATTATCATGGAAAAGGTGCACAAAAAGAGGCTTGATTGAATTTATCAGTTCCCCAATGATATATATTGGAAGAAATGCTCTAGAGCAAAGGTTACTTACCAAAAAAAACTAATATTATTGTTTCATAATTCTATCAGTGAAGTATGTAGTTATACTTCAGCACAGTGCTTATATCTTTTGTGTGACAACGATGGACTTTTATTAGACAAATACGATATATCAACCACCGATATCCCCTATAAATCAAGATTAACCGCCGGAATATCTCTTACAGAAGAAAGTATCGGCACAAACTCTGTTTCCTTATGCATGGCATTGAATATACCGATTAATATCTTACCTCAGCATCATTATTGTGACCTTCTATCGGAATGTTATGAATACTGCATTCCATTAAGTTGTAATAGCAAAACAATAGGCTATATTGTTATTATCACAACAACTCAACCGTTGAAACCTGAATTGATTGCTATTACTAACCTTATCGGTTATAAAATATGCAACGAATATTACAAGCTAGAAAAGCAAAGCTTTATTAATAAAAATGCACCAGGAAGATTAAATGGTAAGCAAGTAGAGATTTTAAAACTTATGGCTAAAGGCCTAACAGATTATGCTATCTCAAAAGAAATGAATTTAAGCATAAGCACTGTAAAATACCATAAACACAGCATGTTCAAAAAGTATAATGCCACAACCAGTACGCAAGCAATAGTAAAAGCAATTATGTTTAAAAATTTATCTTTAGATGACATTACATAAAAGTGACTTATATTATTTTTTACTTCTTATAAAAAAATAAATGCTAGTATAATAAGCCATATCAAGCAACTCTATAGTTAGCACTTGATATGGCTTTTAAAATCTTGTTATACAATAATCATTAAAATATTTATCTTTATTAAATATTACTTAGCATATAACTATTTATATATATAGTAATTTACCCAATTCCTACTTTATCACCGTCTTGCCACCCATATAAGGCTGCAAGGCAACAGGAATGTTAACAGAGCCGTCAGCATTTAAGTTGTTTTCTAAAAATGCAATCAACATTCTAGGAGGTGCAACAACTGTATTGTTCAATGTATGTGCATAGTATTTTCCATCCTTGCCGTCTACACGAATCTTTAAGCGCCTTGCCTGAGCATCTCCAAGGTTAGAGCAGCTTCCCACTTCGAAATACTTCTTCTGTCTAGGAGACCAAGCTTCTACATCTATGGATTTAACCTTTAAGTCTGCTAAATCGCCTGAGCAACATTCTAAAGTTCTTATTGTAATATCTAATGAGCGGAATAAGTCAACTGTGTTTTGCCACATTTTATCAAACCACATCATACTGTCTTCAGGTTTACATACAACTATCATTTCTTGTTTCTCAAACTGGTGAATTCTATATACTCCTCTTTCCTCTAAACCATGAGCTCCTTTTTCTTTTCTGAAGCAAGGAGAGTAGCTTGTCAAGGTCTGTGGCAATGATTCTTCTGTTAAAATTGTATCTATAAATTTACCAATCATAGAATGCTCGCTAGTACCAATCAGGAATAAGTCTTCACCTTCTATTTTATACATCATAGCTTCCATTTCTGCAAAGCTCATTACACCTGTTACAACTTCACTTCGAATCATAAAAGGTGGTATACAATAGGTAAATCCACGATTAATCATAAAATCTCTTGCATAAGAAATAACTGCGGAATGAAGTCTAGCAATGTCTCCCATCAAGTAATAGAAACCATTACCTGCAACCTTTCTGGCACTTTCCAAATCAATACCTCTTAATTTCTCCATTATTTCTGTATGATATGGTATTTCAAATTCAGGTACAAATGGCTCACCATACACCTGAATTTCTACATTTTCACTATCGTCCTTACCAATTGGAACACTTGGGTCAATAATATTTGGAATTACCATCATTATCTTTTTGACCTTTTCATCAAGCTCATCCTCTAATACCTGCAATTCTACAAGACGATCTGAATTTGCAGTAACCTGCTTTTTCATTTCTTCTGCTTCTTCCTTTTTCCCTTGAGCCATCAAACCACCGATACTCTTTGAAATCTTATTTCTATTGGCTCTCAAAGCCTCAGCTTCCACCTTAGTATTTCTAAGTTCAGCATCTAACGCTATTACTTCATCTACTAAACCTAGTTTGTTATCTTGAAACTTATTTCTGATGTTTTGCTTTACGACTTCAGGGTTTTCTCTTAAAAATTTTAAATCTAACATGTATTTCCTCCTCTAATATCTTTCAGTTTACTAACACTATCCAGAAAATTTCAAAGCATTATTCTTAAAACAAGTAAATTTCCAAATAGTTTTCAACGAACTCTGTTTACGCAACTAACCTTATTTTTATTTTTCCCATAAAGTATAAAAACCTTCCGTCTCATCAAATAAATGAGACGGAAGGTATCCGCGTTGCCACTCAAATTGCTGATTATTAATAATAATCAACCTCTTTAACAGTAGGATAAAGGGTACTAGCCTTTCGATTCATCACCGACAGCTCAAAAGTGGATTGGACTTAACATTTCACCGATTCTCACCAACCATCGGCTCTCTTGAGAAATTGATTAAATCTTAGCTTTTTCTTCGCCATTTTAAATTTAAATTAGTATTTATAATTATATAGATATATTCAGCACTTTTCAAGTGCAGATTTTTAAAATTCCGTTATAGTATTTAATAGGTATTTCTTTACAAGCGCGAAGTCTATTGCATCAATAGTGCCATCTTTGTTCACATCAGCTGCTTTCTTCGCACGATCATCTGATAACACACTATCTCCAAGTAAATGCTTTTTAAGAAGAGCAAAATCTATCGCGTCAATAGACTTATCATTATTTATATCTCCCAGCTTAACTACTGAAATTGGTGTAGCACCCTTTTGCCAAACCCTTACCCAATCACATTCAAAATCCTTTGACCAATCAGTAGAGCTATCAGGTGCTGTTTCCCATCCACCTACAGCTAGATTAATTATTAAATACATATCCTTAGCCATTGCAATTGACTGCGAATCCTTAAATGTAGAAGCCACCTGTTTACCATCTAAATACCATTTGATATATTCACTGTCCCATTCTACTCCATAAGTATGAAAATCCTTTGATAAGTCTACTACTGTTTGTTTATAATAATGAGATTTCGATTCACCATAATGATAATTTATATGCAGTGATGTCGGCTCATGACATAATATTTCAAATATATCTATCTCAGGTGGTCTACCACCATTTGCATTCAAGGTAAAGAATGAAGGCCAGAATCCTGATGTTGCAGGAATTTTAAATCTTCCCTCTATATAGCCAGCAGTAAAATTGAACTTCCCGTTTGTATTTACAGCTCCTGATGTATAGTCTAGAGAAAATTTTCCATCATACGTTTCTGTTGATGCAGGAGCATCCGGATGTCTTCTATTTTCAGCTTTTATTTTTAGAAGTCCATTTGATACACTTACATTTTCAGGAGCACAATAAGCATTGTTTGTGTGCGTATTTCCCCACGGATAGTTATAGTTCCAATTGCTAGTATTCAAGCTTGTGCCATCAAAATCATCATTAAACACCAACCCCCAACCATCACTCAAATCTGGGGCAGAAGTAGAATCTTTATATGAGATAGTTCCTGATTCAGCATTTATTTGTATTGAATCGGAATAAGGTAGCCTTAGGCTTGTATCTGAATCAAATTCAAGTGGCAGCCATACATACCTAGAATCATTCACCTTGCCACCCCAAGCGCCTGCCCATCTGTCTCCAGTATATAAATAACTAGTAGTATTAGTGCCTTGAATAGGAATAATAAAGGCTGGTTGGGAATCATAAGTAGTTCCATCTCCTAAGTTGTAAAGATCAGACCAACCACTTGCTAAATTTTTTGAATAAGCATATTTGCCCTGATTGGGACCCCAACCTGTACAGCCTGAAGTTATCAGATAATAGTAATTATTTCTCTTAATAAGGCATGGAGCCTCTCGTTGCTTGCCTACATATAACTTGGCTGCTAGTGACTGTATTCCTTTATAGTCTGGTGTCAACTTGTACAAATGCAGATCCATATTTTCATTTGAAGATGATATAAAATACCCTGTTCCATCAGTGTCAACAAAAACGCTACAATCCCTTGACATATATCCAGCCAAGCCATGATCTGTTACACCTGAATTTGCCAATGGTCTAAAGCTTCCCTGATATGTAAATTTCCCATCAGGTGTATCACAATATGCAACCGCTGCTCTAGCCTGTCCATAATTTATACCATTTTCCCAGTGCATCCACATAACGAATTGTTTTGTTGATGCATTATACATAACCTTTGGTCTTTCAACGTTACATTTATTAAGTTCAGAAGCTGAATTAGGAGCTAGTACTTCACCGCGGTATTCCCAATTCTTCAAATCAGTTGATCTATAACATCTAACTCCCAAGAAATAGTTTCCATCATCTCGGTATTCACCATACCAATAATAATAGTTCCCATACTTTAACATACCACCGCCATGTGTATGTATTACATTTCCAGATGTATCTCTAAACTGTGTTCCATTTGTAATGGTTTCCCCTGCTGCCATAACTGGCTCAGAATTAAGTCCAGTAAAAGAAAAGCATTGAATAAAAATAATTAAAGCTAGAAAACTGTAAAGATATTTAATTCTCATTTTAAATCTCCATTCCGCCGCTGACATTTGCGACCCAAATAGTCAATATTAAACATGCGAACGAGCCCCACAAAAATGTTACCCATCGCAAATAACGTCTCTAATATATCATTGCGGTTAGAACATATTTTTTATGTGGATATTAATGAATATTACTCGATTCTAAAAGTTAGGTTCTTGTCCATCTACAGTACGCTTGTTCAGCCCTTTATAACAATCAGTTTTGACTCCTTAAAATCAGCTTTTATATCCTGTAATCAGCTTTTAACTCCTTGCAAAACCTCATTTTTGCCACCGCACCCAGGGTATTTCTTAATAGTAAAGCCGGCCTCTACCAGAGCTCTTTTTACTATACCTGCTACAGTAAATGTAGAACAAGTTCCTCCAGCTTTTGTCTTCTTTCCAATCTCCACCAGTAGCTCAGGTCGCCATATTGATGGATTTTTCTTAGGACTGTGCCCATCTAGGAACCAAACATCACAGGATTTTTCTAATGAATTAACCATTTCAAGGGCTTCTCCTATCCAGAGATTTAACTTGAGCGTTCCAAACGACTGAATGATTTCCACGGAATGCCAGCCTCCAACATTGATATCAATACTTCGATACGCTTCTACAAGTGTATCAATTTTATCACCAACTCGTTCTCTAAAGCCATCAAGTAAATTAAGCATTCTTTCAGGACTCATTGGATATAGTTCAACTGAGTTGTATTCTACGTGAGCATTTTTAAGTCCACTTTTCTCCATAAATTCCATCAGCGAAACAACGACCCGTCCCGCACCAAAACCTGTCTCTCCAATAATAAATGGCATACCTAATTCTGTTTCTTTAGATATTCGCTCAATAAGGTTATTATTTATAAAATAGATTTGCTGCGCTTCATCAATCGCATTAACTACATCAAAATATCTATCATCAAACTGTTCATTTACAAGATATGGCGGTATTAGCATATAATAATTTCCTTTCAACATTGTCTTTTAATATACTATTACAAATTTTCACTAAACACCATCTTTATTTAAGCAGAAAAGCAAATAATACTATTTCGAACTTAAATGTAGAAGCACCATTTTAAATACAAAATAGTATTGAGAAAGATATATTCAGACTTTGCATTTATGCTTTATATTCGGCTATTAATAATGTAACTCGACATTTTTTAATAAAAATTTGTTAACATATCTCAGTGAAGTAGATGTTTGAAAGCCTTTTTCATAACGCTCATAGATAATTTATAAGGAGGATATTTTATCTTCATATCAAAACTTATTTGACTTTTTAATATGCTCTTTTTATGGGAAAAAGTATCAAATGTCGCTCCCCCATGATAACTACCCATACCGCTATCCCCAACACCACCAAATGGCAAATATGAGTTAACAATATGGTTGATAGTATCATTAATGCATACCCCGCCAGATGAAGTCTCAGTCAAAATCCTTTGAACCTTATTTTTATTGTTTGAAAAGAAATACAAAGCTAATGGCTTCGGTCTATTGTTTATAAAATTTATTACTTCATCAAGATTGTCATATTCCATAATAGGCAGAATTGGTCCAAATATTTCGTCCTGCATTATTTTACTTTCATTTGAAACAGGATATATTATTGTTGGTGAAATCTTCAATTTTTCACGGTTATATTCTGCGCCATATAGCACATTTTCATTGTTAATTAATGATAAGAGCCTATTGAAATGTCTCTCATTAATTATTTTAGAGTATTCATCACTTTTAATTGGATTACTCCCATAAAACTCGTTTATTGCAGCAATAATCTTCTTGATAAGTTCATCCTTAACTTCTTTATGCACAAAAAAGTAATCAGGTGCCACACAAGTCTGTCCACAATTTATAAGCTTTCCCCAAGTTATTCTCCTCGCTGCCTTATCCAAATTGGTATCTTTATCAATAATGCAGGGACTTTTTCCACCTAGTTCTAATGTAACTGGAGTTAAGTTTTTAGCGGCCGCCCCCATAACTATTCTTCCAACAGAAGTACTTCCTGTATAAAAAATATAGTCAAATTTTTGTAGGAGCAATTGTTCTGATGTTTCAATCCCACCTTCTACTGAAACAATGTATTCTTTATCAAAATTATCATTTATAATTTGAGTTATAACGCTAGAGACATTGGGTGATAATTCCGAAGGCTTAACAACAGCACAATTTCCCGCTGCTATTGCTCCTATAAGCGGAGTCATAACAAGATGAAAAGGGTAATTCCACGGGCCTATTATAAGCACTGTTCCATATGGCTCTGGCGCAATATAGCTTGACCCGCCTGCAAAAAAAATAGGTGTTCTTACTCTTTTGTATTTTTCCTCTGAGTTTCTGCAATATTAATAATAGAGCATTCCTCCTCAATCGTCTGCAAATTTTTCCTTCTATAATATCCCTGGATTTAAATTTCGTCAAGTATTCCCTGGCGGGAAACTCCTCTAATAAACTCAAATACTAGGCAAAGTGAATTTTATCATATGGGCTTGTCATATTCTCTTATTATCTTATTGTCTTATTGTCTTAACATTTTATTATATGAGCCTAAAATTTGCTATTGCATTTACACTAATAAGTATATAGTATTTATGATGAATTAAGGTTGAAAGAAATATAAAAACAAATGAAGTAGGTACCGAGCCCATGCCATTTCTGTCATGATGTTTTTGTCCGAAATGCTGGGCATGGGCATAATTATAGAATTTATTAAACAATCAAAAATAAGGATGATTATATATGAATCTTTTTTTAGCACCCATTCAAGGAATGACTATTGCATGCTACAGAAATCTATTTGCAAGGATTTTCGGTGGTATTGATGTATATTATGCTCCATTTATTTCTACTGCAGATATGGATAAAGTAAACCCTATATTATTGAAGGACATTATTGCCCCAAATAATGCAGCAGGAGTTAAAGTAATTCCTCAAATTCTCAGTAATAATGGTTCTGAATTTAAACTCTTTTCTGACGTTATTGCTGATTTTGGATACAACGAAATAAACTGGAATATAGGGTGTCCCTTTCCTATGGTTACTAGAAAGAAAAGAGGTTCTGGTATATTGCCATACCCTGATATGATTAAAAGTGTTCTTGATATTGCTTGTGCCAATTCTTATACTATCACGGTAAAAATGCGCCTTGGATTAGACAATCCCGAAGAAGGTCTACGAGTAATTGATGTACTAAATGAATATCCATTGGGCGGTGTAATTATACACGCACGTACTGGTAAACAAATGTATGCTGGCAATGTTGATTTGGATTCATTCGAAGCTTTAGCCTCTGCTTGTAAACATGAAATAACCTATAATGGAGATATTTTCACTTATAATGACTTTGTGCGTATCACCTCACGCTTTCCTAATATAAAAAACTTTATGCTTGGAAGAGGTGCTCTAAGCGACCCATTCCTGCCATCTGCGATAAAAGGCCAAATAGTTCCTAGCAGCAATAAGATGTGCATGATTAAAGAATTTCATAATGAGATTTTTTGTTATTATAAGAATATATTATCTGGTGAAAAGCATTTATGTGATAAAATGAAGGAGTTTTGGAGACAGCTCTCTGCCCATACTGACAAGGATGGAAAGTTGCTAAAGAAAATTAAAAAATGTCACGGTACTATTGATTATCTAGAAGCAGCAAACCAAATACTTAGTTCATCTTCGATGTGGAGCGATTCTTCTGTTAGATAAATTTTATTCTTTTATACGGTAAAATGTCGATATTTTGGTAAATTGCCGATAGATATTGACTTAACATTATAATAAATATTATACTTTATAAGTGTATATAAATGACTTAGAATTATACATTAAAACAGAAACATTTTCTCATAATTATTGATGAATTATTTTATAAAATACAGTTATTATCCCACATACATTTTATGTTAATTTACAGAAAACAGGAGATGAATATGAAACTAGTAGAAAAAATACGTTCTTTTATACCTAAGTATGCTCTTATACCTTTACTTATATGTGTAATATTTAATTTCTCAGTATATTCAGGAGTACGTTTGTTTTATGGAGATAGGTATTTCTATGATTTAACATCCAAGTTTGATAATATGGTTCCAATAATTCCTATAACTGTTTTGATTTATTTTGGAAGCTATTTTTTTTGGATTGTTAATTATATTCTAATATGTAGGTTAAATAAAGAGCATTGCTATCGTTTTATATGTGCAGATTTATTAGGGAAATTAGTATGTTTTATTACTTATATATCTTTTCCTACAACGAATATAAGACCTGATATAACCTCAACAGGATTTTCTTGGGATATGCTTCAATTTTTATATAATGCAGACGCAGCTAACAACTTATTCCCATCAATTCATTGTTTAGTTAGCTGGTATTGCTTTGTTGGACTTCGTAATTGTAAAAATATTCCTTCGTGGTATAAACATTTTTCATTATTTATTGCATTATTGATATGCATTTCAACTTTAACAACAAGACAGCATGTTATAGTCGATGTTTTTGGAGGAGTTTTATTAGCTGAATTAACGTGGCAATTCTCTTCACGTGTTCCGCTAAGTAAATCATTAAAAATTAATAATCAGGAGATATCGAAATGAAAATTCTAACAGTAGTGATACCTTGTTACAACTCAGCTGCTTATATGGATAGAGCTATAGAATCATTGCTTATCGGAAGTGATGAATTAGACATTTTAATTATAGATGATGGTTCAAGTGATAATACAGCAGCAATTGCTAAAGAATACGAGACGAAATATCCAAATATAATACGTGCCATCCATAAAGAAAACGGTGGACACGGTGATGTAATCAACACTGGTCTTAAGCATGCAGAAGGCTTATATTTTAAGGTTTTGGACAGTGATGATTGGTTTGATAAAAATAGTTTACAAAAAGTTCTTAATATTTTGAAAACCATGATTGATAAATCTACTTCATTAGACATGCTTATAACTAATTATGTATATGAGAATATGAGTATTGGCAAATCTAAAAGTATTAATTACAAAAGTGCAATGCCTGAAGAAATAATCTTTACATGGAATGATTTAGGGTATCTAAAAAGCAGTCAGAATATATTAATGCACTCTGTTATTTATCGTACAGAGGTTCTTAAAGAATGTAATTTACAGCTTCCTAAGCATACATTTTATGTAGATAATATTTTTGTATATATGCCATTGCCGTATGTTAAAACAATGTATTATGCAGATTTAGACCTTTATAGGTATTTTATTGGAAGAGTAGATCAATCAGTTAACGAGAAAATAATGATTCAGCGTATTGATCAGCAAATAAGAGTAACCAAAATAATGATTGACTGTTATAACCCTCTGGACATCAAATGTAAAAAATTACGCAAATATATGATTAAGTACTTAGTTATTATGATGACTGTTAGTACAGTACTTTTGTTAAAAGATAATACTGAACAAAGTCTACGTAAAAAGGAAGAGCTTTGGCAATATTTAAGTTCTAAAGACCAGAGGTTATATGAAGAAGTAGATAAATCCTTTTTAGGTTGGTTAGTACAGTTTAAAAGCTACATAGGAAGGAAGATTATACTACTTTGTTATTCTTTATCAAGGAAAATATTTGGATTTAATTAAAGCGACTATAAAGCACCCCTGCTAGGTGCACAAAAACAACCGCATGTCATATGATATGACATGCGGTTATTTTTGATTTTGGGGTTTATATTAATGCTGCCGGTGAAGTTCCCATCAGTATCTGCTTTAGTAAAGCAAAATCAATAGAATCTACTAAACCATCAACATTTATATCAGCGGCTGATATGTTAACATTAGCAGGTGCAATTCCTAGCAATACTTGCTTTAGCAAAGCAAAATCAATAGCATCTACCGCTTTATCATTGTTTAAATCTCCATAAATAACCTTAATAACCGTTGGAGTTGGTAACGCTATATAGTCAATATTTATCCATCCCGAATCATCTGCGTCATACTTGAAGGCTATAGTGTTGCTACCAGCATTCAGCGTTAGAGATTCGACCTTATCTGTCCAAGCATCCCAACTATCTGTGGTTTGAAGACTGGTTTGCTTTACCTTTATGTCATTCACATAGATACTGACAGTTTCAGTGCCACCACGTCCTGCTGAATACCTTATGTCTACGTTATAGTTGCCTTGCTTTGGAGCTGATACATTAAAAGTAGTTGTAGCTTCCTGATATATGTATCCATCAACAAAACCTGTGCCGGAATAATCGGCATGATTTGTGTTTACTGCTGCTCCCTTGGATAAAACCGCATTTTCGGCTTCGTATATAGTCCCTGCTTGAGCCTGCACAGGGATATTCTCATTGAAAGAATCAGGATTTGCATTCTGTTTTATAATTTTTATATTTTCACCTGTATCTGTTGAAAAGCTTATAAGGGAACCTTTAAGATCTTCAGCTTTTACTCCATTTCTGTATAGAGTAATAGTACTGTCTGACCAAGCATTTCTTATCCTACATGTCCCCCCTAGCTGTGAGTCTATCTCTATAAACCCTATTTCTCCATTCTTAACAGAGGATGAAACAAGAAATCCGCCTTTTGCAAGAAGCTTGAAGTTTGCAGGTTTACTCTTATCCCATGCTGGGAAAACTCTTATTACAGGATCGGCTCCCGGATTTGGAGATATACTCTGCATAAGTGCATTCTGCAATGCGGCACTTAGAATACCATATCCACCAAGCTCTTCAAAATCTGATGAAGCAAAGCCAATACGGTTTGCAGAGCTTCCAGCATCTCTATTTATTCCATTGTTAATATTAGTTAATATTGTATTAAATTCACTTCTTCCAAGATTTGAAGCATCCAGTAAATATCTGCCAAGCTCAGCACCGTAATCCTGCGATACCATATTCAATTTGTAGCCGACGTTGGCTTCAAAGGAATTATTAGCAATCGCCCAATCACCTCCATCTACTCCCTGGTCTTTTGTTTCAAGTGTCAGCACATTGTAATTCTCTACCATACGCAAACGAGGACTTTGAGGCTCATTGGCACAGGCGTCTTCTCTGACTTGTGACGCCGGATTCCTTCCCTGCCCCCAAGTTGTATATCCCTTGGAATGTGTAATTGAGCCAATGGTATCCCACTGTCCACTCACTGGGTAAGGTGTTAGCTTGTCAACTATATTCTGCCACAGAGCTCTTAAATCTGCATCTATATTCAGTATTTCAGAGGACTTTATTGCCGCCTGCATTACACCTTTTATGAAGGCAAGGTCGTCAACAATGTCCTTACCTCCCATGATATGCTCATGGAGGTTTGTCCTGTAAATATGATACTTCCCATCGGACTCAAGCTTCAGGTTGGGGAAAGTTCTATAGAATTCTGCTGCACCCTTTATCATTGGGTACCCTTGGGTTGAAAGAAAGTCTTTGTCAAGGGTATAAAGGTAGTTGTTCCAAAAGCGCTCTGCCCTTTCACTTGCATTTATTGTATTGAAGGTCGTCCAGTATGTAGGAGCTAATATCCATCTTGAATGCATATTGTTCCGGGCTCCTGCAAAATTTTTGAGTTGAGTTGTAGGAGCAGTACCATTCAACATAAAATTCTTTAAATCATTGGCAATATTATCAGGAAGCAATTCTGGTCCATTGAAATACTCGGTTTCATTAATGAAAATACCCTTGCTTCCCCACTGTTGCCGTGCTGCAGTTGCATAATTATCATAGTTCTTCATGTCCATTTTCATAAAGGGTTGCTGAAGTTCACCATGATTTGCAGCATCAAATGAGTAATGAAGGCATTCCTGATTATATCCCCAGAACTCTGTGCCCCACATTTTATTTATACCACCTGTTTGCCATATGTTTCCGGCAAACTTAGCAGGATAATCTCCTCTCTGGCTTATAGCTGATAGGTATAAGTAATATATCCATTTTTTCTGGACGTCAGTAGTTGTAGGTAAATGCACATAGGACTTGGACCAGAAATCCTGCCACCATGTTTGGTTTTTGGAGTATAAGCTGTCATACCCGCTGGTTTTGGATGTATTTACTTTATTAGATGCCATTGCGATGACATCATCAGAACTGTTCATGCTTGCATGACTTCCAATATATACGTATGCCGTTCCTGTAGCAGCTGGAAGTGTCAGGCGTACCGTCTTGGTATCCGGATAGCTTACCGTACCTGTTCTTCCTGAAGAATCTATTACAATGGCCGAACTACAATAATGATCAAACTGAGAAAATCCTGTTGCAGCAGAATGCTTGAATGTCTGCTTCAGTCTTATTTGCCCTTCACTGTTGCTTGTTCTTAAGGTAGCTGTTTGATTACCTTTTGTTGTATCAGGATTTTGGAGCATGACAAGATCAATACTGATAGGAGATGGAGTAGACCTTGTGTCGTTGATTTTCAACGCAAAAACATCTGAGTTCATATCACTAACTATATCTGTACTCACTCCATTGCCCTGGATTGCTAATTTACCGTCATATACAGAAAGGCTCTGTTTGGTTGATGCGGTTAAAGGCTCTCCACCCAAATTAACATTGACAAACCCACAGCCATAGCCGTAGTCACTATTTCCATCTACACCCGTACACGAACTAGCAAAGCCGAAAACATCCACACGGTTAATCTGGAAGTTTAATGAACTGGCATTATTATTCCAGACAAGGCTGCCCATTCTTCCATTTCCAATAGGCATTCCATATTGAGATTTAGTGATTATGCCTGTATAATTCACATCTGCCGTAGATACATAGGGTTTGTAATCCATATTTAGTATTGGGGGCAATGAACCTGCATACACTGTGGTATCATCTGGAGTCATAACGAGTGAGGAAGTAGTAAGTGTGCATACCAAAAACATAGCAAATATTTTCTTTAGTTTTGGAGCATTTTTAAATAACATAAATATGTCCTCCTAAGTTATTTTACTCCCCTTGCATTTTGATAAAATACTCAACTTTCCCACAAAAAAGTTTATCGTTGCTCAAACTTGCAACTTTGAAGTAGGAAAGTTGAGTAAGTCATTTTAGAATATATCCTATAAACTGGTCTATAAATGAAACATGATTTGTTAATATCATACTAGTTTGCATATAAACGGTTAGCAACCGTTTATATAGTCGCAGTATGCGACGTAACATCGTAATACTATTTCGTATTTAAAAATATTAACTAATATTTTTTATGCGAATTAGTATTACTTTTCTGCTGGGAATTTAATAATTATTCCCAATAAATATTGTTTCATCAGCGCAAAATCAATGGCATTAATGCTTCCGTCACCATTCAAGTCACCAACATACATGTCATCACTTGCTGGGAAGTCTGTAACAGTGCCCAGCAGATATTGCTTTATTAAAACAAAATCAAGAGCATCAATATTGTTGTCTGCATTTAAATCTCCGATTTTTTCTGGGTTCTCACTGGTTAAACCACTGTTAGCAAATGCAGTCATAAACACAAGAGTGGAATTTGAACCAACAGCGTGCTCATTTGTAGTCCATTCATCGGCACTATCCAAATAGCATTTTGTTGGGAAGTTTGATAGACCAACACCTTGATATCTATTAGGACCCAATGGCATAAATCCTTTAGCTATCCCCGATTTTCCGTCACTGTTAAACGTAGCGAATACTGTTTTAATGCAGTCCTCGCCATATCCTGATACAAAGCTCTTTCTCATTGGATTCGCGCCTAAAATCCAGTTTAATGACGAAAATGACATATTGTTAATTGTATCGTTATTAGTTCCAAGAAGTTTGGAACCAAGCAAAGCTTCCATACACATTCCCATTATTTGATTATTACTGCCCCAGTAATAATTACCGTTTACAAGTGCGTTACCCCAAGCGCTGTTTTTATAACGCTCGATTTTGTTATTTAACCAAATATTAAACTCCGTTTTAAACCATGTCTCTGCATCACTGTTGCGGTTATTTGCTTTCATATAAGAGAAAAATGCAAAATTCCAGTTTCCTACCCAATCTCCAGTTGCATTCTCATATGTATCCTTACTCTTTGAATAGTTTGCCACAAAGTAATTGTTATATTTTGCTTCACCTGTAGCCCTATACATGGTTGCGGCAGCTAAAAGCCTGCTGCTTATATCGCTGTCAGTGTTATAAGGTCCATTTGGAGATTTAATATTATTAGGATTTTGTTCAAGATATGTCCATGCACTCTTCGCTGCATTTAAGCACTTAAGTGCAAAAGCCGAATCATATTTTGAATATACCATTGAAGCATGTCCTAAAGCCGCAGCAGCTAATGCAGTATCCTCTGTTGGTCTTATATTTGTGGTGCTGCCCTCTTTATCCTTTATAATTCTTTTTGTTATATTACCATCGTCGTCAGACTGAACTCTAGCGTAAAAACCACCACTTGCAGCATCTTGCATTTTTAGTATCCAGTCCAGTTCCCATCTTGACTCATCTAGTATGTCAGGAATACCGTTTCCGCTTTCTGGAATATTAAACTGACTATCAGAATACACCTCTGGGAACATTTCATAAGACCAAAATAGATTTATTAATGTACCTGAACCAGTACTTACATATTTTCCAAGATCACCAGCATCAAACCATCCTTTTGAAACATCTCTTGTTATCGCAGGATTAGAATCAAAGATGGCAACAGAGTCTAGTGTTGTTCTATCCTTTCTTGGGTAATCAGGACAATATTTTTCTATAAGGTCAGTGCCTGAACGCTGATAATAAAAATACCTTGCTGCATCAGTCAATACAGGTTTATAAACGTCATTACCTATCTTAAACTTAATAGATTTATCTATACCATCTGCATTCACAGTAATGTAATACTCACCTGGTTGTTTTAAGTCTGTAAATACTGCTTTTAGTACCTTTTCTCCAGAATCAGGATCATAGTCCTTAACTAGGGTTAATTGTCCACTATAAACAACAGTGTTGTCAGAAACTTTCTTTACCTGAAATTGGGTTCCTAAGGAGGCTTTAAATTCATCCTCAAATCCTGAAACATAGGCATATTTCTCAGAAGCTTCTAAAAATCCCACTTGGTTTAATTTAATCGCAGGATACGCTTTTTCTTTATCAGGAGAAGTCAATTTCAACTGATTGATCCAGACACAGAAAGGATCAAGAGTTACTTTGTCTAGAACAATCGCCTTTGCATTGTAAGGGTCCATACCGAGAGCTGGATCTAAAATATCCTTTAAAGGGATCTTTACATGCTGCCACTGGGTAGTCACCGTACAATAATCCGAAATTGGTTTAGTAATTTTTGTCTCTACACCTGATGCACGCTCACTCACATGATCTACGGCACCGATTACAAACTGTTCTCCTCCAACTTTACCTTTCACATTAAACTCTAGGTATCCATTAGGGACATACTGAGATACATCATGGCAGTTCCATTCAGCCAATGTAAGTATAACCGACATCCAATAAGAGTTAAGCTGTTTTTGAAGATTGAATCTCAAAGAAGGTAAATTTTCATATGTAACTTGTGTATCCACTGGTAAATTACCATTTTCCGTTTCCAATTCACCTGCACCACACCCAGACCAGCCACTTACCTTGTCTTTAAATACATAAAAGTCTTGAAGATTTCGCCATCCTGCTGGAGCACTTGCCTGAACCACCCTTATAGGTGAAACTACAGAAGTAAATAGTGTTGCAATACATACAATGAGTGCTAATAAACCTTTCTTTCTAATACTTTTCGCCATATTTTCCCCCCACTTTTTAAAATTTTATATAGATACTCAGGATCATTTATTTCCAAAGATCCATCCTATCCTTTACAGCCTTTGTAAACTGTGCCTCAAGATTTCTCACACCAGCCTCTTCCATTTCTTTAACAAATTTTATCCATATCTCATCGAACTCTCCAGGTTTAGCTATAATAAGCTTTGGACAGTATTTCTTGCTAATTTCCGCCACTTTATTAGATGTTGCAGTCCACTCATTACTCATACTGCCCTCAATTTTGTAAGCAGCACCATATGGCTTAACAGGAAACTCACTCTTTTGGGGGTACAAGTCTTTCCAGTATTTAACTCCATATGCAGTAAGTATGTCTTTTTCCGTTTGAGTATAGTTTTTTGCAAGCTCCTCAATTGTATTTACAGATAACGGATTCCCTGTTGAATCCCTATAAGCAGTACCATACCTTGGCCACGGATACACATATAGACCTATGCCTGTTTTCCTTTCAAAACCTTCATCTTCATTCTTTTGCCTAAATATTTCCGGAAGGAATGCACGCTTACCCCTACTGTCATACGTCCAGTGAACACCTTCAACACCCCAATTTGTCAATATCTGAGCTTCTTCCCCTGCCATCCAATTTAGGAACTGCATCGCTCTAATCTTATCCTTGCATTTCGAAGTAATTGCCATTCCTGAACCAAATCCTATATACCCTTTATCCTGATACTCAGGGTACTTGATATTTTCATTCAATGTACATGGATATCGGCCATACATCCTATCTTCCAAACCAGCACTTCTCAGTATTTTATGGACTTCTCCTTCATAATTCCATGAAGCATCTATAATTCCTAATACTCTACCGGATGAAAGCTTTGCCTTATACTGATCAACCTGTTCTGTAAAGCTTTCCTTATCAATAAGGTTTTGATTCCACATTTTATTTAACCATCTTAAATATTCTTTATTGGAATCTGTTATTATATGACGCTTTGCTTCAATTGGATTTAGCTCAATAGCCCATTCGTCGTCTGTATACCCTGTGGCAAGGTTAGCCGGATTGCTGATTGAGATAAAATATCCCCAGTCTTCTCCATTAAGAAGAAGGGGGATAGTGGGTCGTTCTTTTCCATCCTTTCCCTTAAATGTAGGATGCTTCGCATAATAGCTCTTTATCGCATTTTCAAAATCTATAAGGGTCTTGATTTTTGGATAACCCTCTTCCTTTACAACTGCATGCTGTAAACAGAAGCCACTGACAGGATCACCATCTTCATCTCCGACTCCAGAATCCCCCAAGCAAAAAATATTAGGGTCTTGCTTACTCCATTTAAGCCTTTTTAATTCATTTCCGTATAGCTTTTTAATATTAGGTCCATATTGATTAATGAGGTCATCTAATTTTTCTACTGCATTGACCTCCAGTAAAAGATTCAAGTATGTCTTTGCATATATCATATCCGGTAGGTCACCACTAGATGCCATAAGAGAAATTCTCTGTCTTGCATCGCCTACAGCATTTTCAATTTTTAGAGAGACCCCTGTAAGCTCAGTGATTTTTTTTGCAACCGGTGTGTTCCAATTATCCGCGTAAGTTCTTGATTCTCCAATGTATACAGAGAAACTAATAGGAGTTGTAGACATATTTTTTGATGTTGACTTGTATGAATCTACATTTGTGGAACTGTTATTCCCTATGTTAACTGACTTACAACCTGAAAACGAAGCCATTAAAATCACAAATACAAATACAAATACAATGCTTAAAACTCTTTTCATAAACGCTCCTCCTATTCCCACTTACGTAATGATTTTTGCATTTTATAATTTTTGCTTATTGTAGGTTTTACTTTTATCGAATCTATTTGAGCATTTATTGTTTTAAATTTTAATTAAACTGAATATATATTATTCCCTGAAAAAATCACTATATAATACTAATTTGCATAAAAAATATTAGTTAATATTTTTTATACTTTAAAAAAGTATAAGTGCAACTAAGCTTCTGCCGTCGCCGATAGCTCGCCACAAGCCAAGTTTTCTTTATCTCACTAACGTTGTAGCAGAGCCACAAGTTCTTAGTATTGAACAACACATCTTACGATGTTACATCGCATACTGCGACTATTTAAAATGTGCAATTCACATTTTAAATAGTCACATTTGCGACGCCGGAGAGAAGCTCACACTAAACATAAAAGGATGCACGCTATGACAAAATGTCATATTTTTTGTAACTTCTATAATAATAAAATAACATAAGCGCTTATTAAGGAATACAGGAAAAATCCAAGCACTTTATATGGTAAAAATCCGACATTAAAATAACAGAATTGTTCAAGATATTACATTCTTTTACAAATAATAATAAGATATCATCAGTAAATACTCTTCTAACTACTTTTGCCTGTTTTTAGTTTATTCAAGGTAATTGAAGTGTCTTAAATATGCATAATCAATTGTTAGCCCGCAAGAATTGATATCATCAGGATTAGTAGCCAATAATGCTACTGCATTCATATCAAACAATCCTGATGAATTGTCATTGTTTAATTTTGAATGGCGAAGACTTAAACTGTAATTGACTTTAGTAAAAGCATTTTTAGCTGTGCAAAATCAAGCGCATCTACAGAGCCGCTTTGATCAATATCTGCTGCTTTTAATGCATCTCCTGTTAAAAGTTCAGCTCCAAGGAGATGTTTCTTTAAAGAGGCAAAATCCAAAGCGTCTATACTATCATCATTGTTAACATCCCCGACTTTTATAGTCGGTGTAGCAGACTTGTATTGTAATAAAAAAGCTGCCAGCTGCGAATCTTTAAGTTTTGCTTCAGTTCTTGAATAGTGAACACTACTATCCCAAAGAACAGGACAAAATCCAAAATCACGTGCAGTCTTGCAAACCGTACTAATAAAAAGTCTTACACTGGCAGGATCCTTATTTTCTATTACAGTACCGTATTCACCTACAATTACTGGTATTCCTTTATCCGCAAACTTGCTTTTCATTTTCTGAAAATCAGTCTTGACCAAATTGATTTCCGCACTTGTTCCCCATGTATATGCACTTTTTCCCCATGAAGCATCCTGTGTGAGAATTGTAAAAGTAGCTGGAGTATAATAATGTATTGATATCATTAATTTATTAGCAATTTTATCAGTAGGCATTTTGAAGCAGTCATCACATGTAAGGTCTATGTCTGTTGCATATCCTGCAATAAGAAGACAACGGGTTGCATTATTTCCACCTGATGCTCTGACAATGTTAACAAATTTCTGATTTATATTATTTAGAGTATTATAAGCTTTTGTTTTAGCATCTCCGCTTGTTCCGCTATATCTGTTCCAAATAGTGTTCCAACATCCCTCTTCATTAAGAGATTCAAAAATAAGATTATTGGGATAATCCTTAAAATAATTGCTTATTTGAGTCCATATCGTAGAATACTTTTTCATAGATTCATCATAATTGGTTGCAAAATTTTCGAACCAGCCGCCATCCCAGTGAATATTTACAATAGCATACATACCTGCATTTGAACAATAATCAACAACTTCTTTAACACGTTTTAGAAGCTCTGTGTTAATTGTATAATCAGATGCAATAAGATTAGACCATGCTACAGGAATACGGACAGAATTGAAGCCTGCGGCTTTAACTCCATCAATTATCGCCTGTGTTGTTACTATATTGCCCCAGCATGTTTCATATGCCTGAACATTTGAAAGTGTTCGGGTAGTGTCGCACGCTTCAAGCGTATTGCCCAGATTCCAGCCAATTCCCATATCAATTATTGTTTCTGCTGCCGTCTTATTACTGGTTATAGATGCTGCTGCAGATGAGTTTGGTGTCAATATTGATATTGTCAAAACTGCTATACATGCTAAAAAAGCTACTATTTTATTAAAATTATGTTTTTTCATGATTACCTCCTTAAATTTTTTATTTCTTATCCTTCTTACTTCTTCATTATCACTACCGCTTTTCAAAAATCAATTTTAGCTCCGTGAAATTAATTATAAGTCACTTTCTCAAAGTCATTTCCACCATTACCGCTGGCTTGACACCCTGTTAATGTCAATTTTTACGGATTAATGTTCCATGTGAAGCCATTCTTCTTGTTGTTAAAGGCTTTAGAAATTTTCAGTGTGTATTATATTTTGATAATAAGGCAGGATTCCAAAGTGAATAAACTGTTTCTGATTTCTGTTTGTGTTAGAGAATAAACAGTTCTCTTAACTCTGAAATCCCATTCTTTATTGCATATACTTCAATAATATTTTATTTATTTATACTTGCCCCTGGGAAAGTATTTATAACACCTAGCAGATATTGCTTCATCAACGCAAAATCAATTGCATCTATAGCTCCACTTGCATCCAAATCAGCCAAACTAGTTTTTTCAATTGTTTCCGTTCCAAGAAGGTGCTTCTTTATCAACATTAAGTCAATTGAATCTATTGATGAGTCAGAATTTATATCACCCAATTTACCTGTTGAAATTTCTTTTTGAGTAAATTTAAACCAGTCTAAATTCATTAAGTATCCGCTTTCTCCAGTAAACTTAACGTATAGGTCATGCTTTCCAGTTGCTCCGTTAACACTACATTTTGCATCAGCCCAAGTCTGCCATCCGCCTGTGCCCGGAACAGCACACGTTCCTATTAATGTTCCAGTCAGACTATCCAGATGAAGTTCGATATTTCCGCCATTGGTCGCACTACCCGCACTAGCCTGGAAACCTGTAGCACCGTTTCCGAAATCAACATTTTTGAAAACAAGATAGTCACCGTTTTCTATGTAACCTACATTCTGTCCATTATCAGCACTATTTGCTTCAGTCTGGGTTCCTGATTGGTCGTAGTAATTCTCTGCTTCTATTTTACTGAAAGCATCTATAGGCTCTATTACAACCGGAGCTGTATTTCCTACAAATGTTGTAATACTTTGAGCAGGAAGTTGGGCTGTAAAGGAACCATTTGTCACTGCAACATTTGATCCAGCTGCAAGATTCCTGCTGCCGTCTGTTACATATGAGGATACACTTGATGCTGTGCCGTTCTGGAAATTAAACTTTTGACTTACAGCAGATGTACCTGTATTGACTGCAACAATAACTGCTTTATTGTTGCCTGCATATGCTGAAACATAAACATTTGTATTTGGAGTTGCTGTTGCATCAACTCTGTGATAGCCTGGACGAATAAATTTAGAGAATTGACCAAGAACATATGCACGTTTAAAAATTGTGCCATTAGAATTAGCTAAACCATTTGGCCAAGTTATCCACCAATATACATAGGCATTCATGTTTCCAGTTACCATACAATCATGAATTTCTTTAGACATATTCATCACTGTGCCTATGTTGTCATCATCAAAATAGTGTTCTGTCATCCAAAGCTCTTTTCCTGCTGATTTTTGTTGGTAAAGAGGATAAGAGTATTGATTAAGCGGAGTACCATAAAGATGGAATCCTAGAATATCCATATTATTAAGAGCCGTAGTATCATTCAAAATAGGGTCTGACATATTTTTCAGATATTGAAATGACTCCGGTGCCATTACCTTGCAATTAATTGATCCAGCATTATTTTTCATAAAGTTAAGCATTTCTTCTGGAGTCCACCAATTCCAGTCTTGTGCATAATCCGGCTCATTTTGTACTGAAATGGCATATAAATTTACACCATTATCCTTCATGTATTTAACGTAAGCATTAAGATACTGCACATATTCGGTGTACTTATCGTATCTAAGGCGTTGTGCACTCGAATCACCACTTTTAGAAAAGTTTTCCTGCATAGAAGCTGGAGGATTCCATGGTGAAGCAAAAACAATAGCTCCCTTTGCACTTGCCTTTTTGGCATTAGCAAGCTCCGGTGACCATTTACTAAAGTTACCGGTCTTCCATGCATCACCTATTCCCTCTTCAATACGCAATCTTAAAATACTGTACCCCAGATCTCCGTAAAGAGAGTTCATAACAGAATCGCCAATCGTTCCACACCATGCACTGGATGCACCAAATCCGGTTATACTCTGCTTGACACTTCCTAAATTCACTGTAACATCACTTGCCGCTGAAACTTCAACAGGTGCAGACACTGTGAACAATGCGGACATAATCATTGAACAAACCATTACATTGCTGATTGTTTTTTTCATTTTCTTAAACATTAACTTATCATCCTCTCATAATAAACAACGCAAGTTGGCAAGCCAACATTGCTTATGTTAATAATATAATTCTAACTGTAATACTATTTCGTATTTAAAAATATAGGAGACTATTTTTAAATGCAAATTAGTATAAGAACATAACTCATGTTAGTGGTTTTTAAACCACTTTTTATCTTTTACTTACATAAAATATATTGTGATTTCCAGTCTGAAAACTAACCATAGCAAGTACTATTTTCCTACTGAAAAGCCACTTTAATAGTTATTATTTAGTTGGTAATTTGGTAATAATACCCAACAAGTATTGTTTGAAAGTAGCAAAATCAAGTGCATCGATTACACCGTCTGCATTCAAATCCCCAGCTGTAATATCATTTTCTACAGGGAAATCGTTAATTGACCCAAGAAGATACATTTTCATCAAAGCATAATCGGTTGCGTCAATACTCTTATCTCCATTCAGGTCTCCTACTAGCGCAGTAGAATCCCCTTTAAACTTCCACCAGTTTACATTAAACAGAAATCCGCTTTCTCCTGTAAACTTCAGATATAAGTCGTGTATTCCCGTTGCACCGCTGACAGTACAGGAAGCATCGACCCAAGTCTGCCAGCCTCCAGTACCCTGAACAGCACAGGTTCCTACAAGCTTCCCTGTAGGACTGTCAAGACGAAGCTCAATGTTGCCACCACTAGTTGCGCTGGCCACTCTTGCACCAAAGGATGATGCACCCGCACCAAAATCAACACCTTTTACCTTTATGTAGTCCCCGTTTTCAATACAGCTTACATTCACTCCGCCTTCACTGCATACTTCCGTTTCAATACCAGATTCCCAGCAAATTGTTTCTGCTTCAGTTTGAACATACGGATTTAAAGTGCCAATCTGAGGTGCTCCGGTTGATGTCGCAGGTATCTGCGGAATTGTACCATCGGCATTATAGTCGAATTTCTCCACGCATATCGAACGTCTGTGATCTCCACCGCCCGGTAAGCCGTTTTTAAAGTAAAATAAGTACGAGTTTTCTTTATAATCGATTATTCCCGAGTGATTACCTCCATTACCAGGTATTATAGGCATGGTTATCCCTCCAAATGTCCATGGACCTGTGGGGCTTTTGCTTGTAGTATAAGCAAGATACTCCGGCAAACAAGTTGAATAGGACATATACCATAAACCATTGCGTTTGTATAACCATGGTGCCTCTTCAAAGTCTGGACCGAATGCTTCTTTAGTTAAAGGAATGCTATTTATAGAACCGCTGTAAGAAACCATATCGCTGTTGAGTTTTACCCAGTAGCAGGCATTGTTGCCCCAATACAAATATGCCTGTCCGTCGTCATCAATAAACACAGTAGGGTCAAGACCCTGCCATGGATGGGTTGCAGCTTTCATCTGACTGTTTAAGATAATGGGATGACCAATATCCACAAAAGGACCCGTCGGGCTGTCTGAAACGGCAACGCCTATACAGACGCCAGTGTCTGTTGTACACCATGTTGGAAAATAGAAGTAAAACTTACCATTCCGATAAATACATTGACCGGCATTTGCGTCACCTCCAGACCAACTGATTTCACTGGTAGGAAGAATAACTCCTTCATCCTTCCAATTAACCATATCTTCTGAAGAATAACATTTCCACTTACGCATTAAAAAACTGTCATCGGGAGCATTGTCTTCGTCAATCCCGGCATAAAGATACACCCTTCCGTTATATACCATCGGAGCAGGATCGGCTGTAAAATTTGTTTGTATAATTGGGTTGTCCGCATAACACATTGTTGAATAAAATATAGATATAATAAACACAATACCAATAATCTTACATATTTTTTTCATAGCTATTCCTCCAGTTTTATTAAGGTAATTGCGTGATATCACCCAGCAAGAATTTCTTAAAGACAGCAAAATCAATTGCATCAATTTCACCATCGCCATTCAAATCTGCTGCTAAAGTATCATTTTCTACTGGAAAATCTGAAATTGCCCCAAGAAGATACATTTTCATCAGAGCATAGTCTGTTGCATCAACACTATTATCTCCATTGAGATCTCCTCTTAGTATAGGGTGGTCACTAACTTTAGAAAACTCAAACCAATTAAGGTTTATTAGGTATCCGCCTTCTCCTATAAAATTGAGATATAAATCATGCTTTCCGCTTACTTCACTGACATCGCACACTACATCAGTGAAGGTCTGCCAATCACCAGTAGAAGCCACCATACATGTCCCTACTAAAGTACCAGTAGCACTATCAAGTCTTAATTCTATCTTGCCTGGATTGACGGCACTAGATACTCTTGCCTTGAAGCTTTTTGCACCTGTTTCGAAATCAACATTACTATAAACAGCATAATCTCCATTTTCTATATAGCCGATACCTTCAGTCCCTTCGTCACACGTTATGTTTTGTATTCCTGACTGGTTGCTGTAGCTTTCAGCTTCTATCTTTGAAAATGCTGATACAGGAGTTATTACAGTAGTAAACTTCCACCAGTTTAAATTAAACAGGAAACCGCTTCCTCCTGTAAATTTTAGGTATAAGTCGTGTATTCCTGTTGCACCACTAACAGTGCAGGTAGCATCAACCCAAGTCTGCCATCCGCCAGTGCCCTTAACTGCGCAAGTTCCTACCAGCTTTCCTGTCGGGCTGTCTAGTCGAAGTTCGATATTCCCTCCACTATTTGCCGAAGCTACTCTTGCATCAAATGCTGTAGCACCACTTGTACCGAAATTTACACCCTTTACCTTTATGTAGTCACCATTTTCAATACAGCTTACATTCATTCCGCCTTCACTGCACTTTTCAGTTTCAACACCAGACTCCCAGCAAATTGTTTCACCCTCATTTTTCACATATGGATTTAGATTTTCTACTTGAGACACGCCTTCTTGGGTCGCATTAATCGTAGGAATAGTTCCATCGGCATTATATTTAAATTGTTCAATACAAACCGAGCGGGTACTAGATCCCCCTCCTGGTAGTGCACCGTTATGATAAACAAAGTAGGTATTTCCCTTATAATCCACTATTCCCTCATGAATTGTCCAGCTTGTGCTTTGAGGCTGCATAATTATGCCCTTGTAAGTCCATGGACCAGTAGGGGTGGTACTTGTCGAATACCTAATATCTTCAGGTATGCCTCTGCCTGCAAAAATCATGTAATATAATCCATTACGCTTATATATCCACGGAGCTTCATGGTATGATGTCGGATAATTAGGATGAACTTCTGTTTGTGGTCCAAAACCCTCTGTTCCACCTCCTGCAGCAGTTATTAAATTGACAGGAGTCCCTGAGTAAGAAATCATATCAGCATTTAATTTGACATACCAAAGACGTGGGTTTCCCCAATACATATGGGCTTGTCCATCATCATCAACAAATACAGCCGGGTCTATGTCACCATCTCCAGTAGTATAAACCAAAGGTTTTCCAAGTGCATCGGTAAATGGACCTGTAGGACTGTCTGATACTCCGACACCTATTGCCTGTTTACCATTTTTTTGTACCATAGGCGCATAGTAGTAGAATTTTCCATCTCTATATATACAATGTCCTGCCCAGGCATTACTACTAGCCCAACTAAATGTAGATATGTCCATCATAACTCCATGATCTGTCCAGTTTACCATGTCTGTTGAAGAATAGCATCTCCAGTCTTTCATGTTAAACGAGGTTGAACCATCTTCGTCATGTCCTGTGTATATGTAAAAAGTCCCGTTATGTACCATCGGTGCAGGATCAGCGGTATAAATTGTTTGTACGACTGGATTGTCCGCATAACATGTTGTGACACCACAAACCATAGTCAATAGTAATGAACAAAACATGATGATTAAAGAATTATTTTTCATTTTTTCTCCTCCAATTGAATTTACTAATCTAAAAAAACAGGCACAACATTATAGGCAACTCACTCAAAAATCAGTGACTTCTATCCAGATAACGAATCAGAAATCGTTCCCTAGCTGAGTAAACATTGCATAGTGCCACGTCATCTTTAAATTGAATCAGGCAGCTTAGAAATACTACCTAACAAGTATTTCTTAAATACAGCAAAATCAAGTGCATCAATTACACCATCGTTATTCAAGTCTGCCGCCAAAGTATCATTTTCTACAGGGAAATCGTTAATTGACCCAAGAAGATACATTTTCAATAATGCATAGTCTGTCGAATCAATACTGTCATCTCCATTTAGATCTCCGACCTTAATGCTAGGTTCAACTTCTTTGCTAAATGTAAACCAGTTAATATTAAATAAATATCCGCTTTCTCCAGTAAATTTCAGATACAAATCATGTTTACCAGTTACACCGCTGACGCTGCATTTCATATCAGCAAAAGTCTTCCAATCACCGGTTCCAGCAACTGGACAGGTTCCTACTAATGGTCCGGTAATACTATCAAGCCTTAGCTCAATATAACCTCCGCTAGTAGCACTGGATGCTCTTGCCAGGAAGCTTTTTGCACCACTATCAAAATCAACACTCTTGTAAACAGCATAATCTCCATTTTCAATAAATCCTACGTCCTGTCCGCCTTCTGTACAGTCTTCAGTTTCGATTCCCCACTGGGTGTCGTAACTCTCAGCTTCGATTTTAGTAAATACCGATTGTGAGGCAGGGTTTCCCTTAAATTCAAACCAATTAACATTTACCCCTTTTTCAAACACGAGGTACAGGTCATGCAAACCGCTGGCTCTACTGATAGGACAAGTTGCGGTAGTATAAGTTTGGTAGCTGCCGGTATTCGGCACGGTTATAGTTCCAATCTGGGTTCCAGTTGGGGTATCCAGTCTGAGATAAATCTTGCCAGTATCGACCTCTGAAGCTATTCTGGCTTGGAAATTACTAGCTCCATTACCAAAGTCAAGACTTTTATATACCACATAATCATCGGTACCTATATATCCTAGATTCTGACCCCCTTCACCACATGGTTCAGCTTTGACTGCACCGAATTTACTATTATAATTTTCAGCTTCAATCTGTGTATAGGCTGATTTAATTGGCACTGGCGGAACAGGATCTGAAGGCGGACAGTAACCATCACGCGAATATATTCCGAACGAATGTAATACAGGACACGCTTTTGCCCCAGTAATACGAAGCCTCACAGCACTTGCAGTAACAGGTTTAAACCTTTCTATCCATTTATAACCTATAGTCTGCTTTGTTACCAGAGTGTTCCACTGATTGTTGTAATACGCATCCAATGCCCAGCTGGTAACACGTTCACCCAATTTTATTACCTCTTGCACTGCTACGGTGTCAAAGGTCTTATTTCCATTGAGTTTAAACTCGATAGTTGGGTTTGTTACACCATCTGAGGATGCATAAACTGTGTCCTCTTTATTATCAACCAAATTTTGTGGACTAAACTCAGGATCTCGTGTATCCGATGCCGTCACTACTGAATCCTCAGCCAGATTTGTGGAAAATATCTTTTCTATTTTATTGTGCATACCTAATACATTATTAACATCAGTACTATACATCAACCCACTGCTATCAGGGGGAATATTTAAAAGCATTACTGAATTTCGCCCTACTGAATTGAAATACAATTCACCTAGTGTATCAACTGATTTTACCATTCCGTTCTCGGATGGATGGTAGAACCAACCTGGTCTTATTGAAGTGTTGGTCTCTCCTGGTACAAATGCAGATCCATTTACCTGTCCGTTATTTAGACTACGCCCATCCTCAATCTGAATCATACTGCGGTCTATCGTTGACCAGCAAGGATCACCGGCCGAACCTGCTTCGTTTCCTATCCAACGAATTTCAGCTTGTTTGTATGCTGTCTTAGTCCCCCAAATGGCACAGTTTGGCTGGAGGCTATGAATGGTTTTCTCCCAGCGCTCCCAGTCGTAGGTTCCTGCAGCCTCACCTGCACCGTCAAACCAAACCTCCCAAACTGGTCCATAGTTAGTTAAGAGTTCTTTAAGCTGGTTGTCGAAATAATCATTGTACGCGTCGGTTCCGTATGTTTTTTCATGTCGGTCCCAAGGTGAAAGGTAAATGCCGAGCTTTATTCCTTCGGCCTTACATGCATCAGATACTTCACGCACTAAATCTCCTTTTCCACTTTTCCATGGACTTGATTCTACATCATATGTTGTATATGCACTCGGCCAGTAGCAGAATCCGTCGTGGTGCTTTGCAACTAAAAGAATAGTGGTAAATCCCGCATCTTTAAATGTTTTAACCCATTGCGTTGCATCCAGTTTAGTTGGATTAAAGCGGGCAGGATCTCCTTTTCCGTCTCCCCATTCCACATTATAGAATGTGTTCATTCCGAAATGTATGAATCCCATCTGTTCCCTGTGATACCATTCAATCTGCCTGTCATTCGGTAATGGCTCAACAGGTTTAGGAAGGTCAGCTGCATAAATATTAACCGAAGACATAAGCATAATAAGCAATGTACTTAACATTATACTTCTTACTTTTTTTCTAATATAGCACACTTGTATTCCCCCTTTTTCTTAAAGCGTACGAAAATTACTTGTACGCATGTGCATACAAGTAAATGTCGATTTTTCTAGCAGTACACTTGGCTAATGGATTGGAATTATTTAGTTTGCTGAGATTTTACCTCCCTTCTTATACTAATTTGCATTTAAAAATGTGGTATCACATTTTTAAATAGCCGCATCTGCGGCGACGGGACGTAGTCCGCAAATGTTGTTCAAATACTAACCTCCCACGCCCTATTTCGGCACAAACTAAAGTGAAACTATCGTGGGAGGTACGCAGTATTTTTTCTGCCTTATCTACTTCTTCCAAGCTATGAGTTGCTGCTTATGCAGCACACCGCTTTAGCGGTGATTTAAAAATAGTTTCCTCTATTTTTAAATACGAAATAGTATTAAATTAATTTATTATGTTCTTCGCACCAAGTGAAGCTATGAGTCTATAGTAACCAGTCCCCTTATTCATAACTCACATGGTAATTTTTTCAAAAAAATATATAGTCATTGATTATCTCGTAGCTTTTTACTCTAATCTATTCCATACATTATTATGAAATCAGCTTTTCCATGTTAAATTGTAGATATTCAATCTTATCAATGTAAGGTTGGGTTAGAAATAATTGCATGAATTAGTTGTTGAATCGAAATTTTTTTGCCGAAAAACCGACACGATAAGGTCAACTAATTGTTCTGCCACATTGACATCCATTAAAAGATTTAAGTATGTCTTTGCATAAATCATATCTGGTAAGTATAGAATCTTAGTAACCTATATAATAATAAAATAACATAAGTACATATTAAGGAATATATGAAAAATCCAAGCACTTTATAGGGTAAAAATCCGACATTAAGAATTAACAGAATTGCGTAAAATATTACATTTTTTTGCAAAAAGAAATGATATTAGCTCAGCATTCACTAAGCTCTGCCTTTAAAATCAGACGGGGAAACTCCTACATAGAATTTAAATTTTTTATAAAAGTAATTCATATCCTTGAATCCGGTTTTTTGTGCAACTTGATATACCTTGTACCCATCCTTCAAGAGTTGTATTGCTTTTTCAACTCGAATCGTATCCAAATATGTATTGAAATGCTTTCCAGTATTTAATCTTATCTTCTTCCCGAGATAATCACTGTTATAATTGAATAAAGTGGCGATTGTCTCAAGTTTCAAATCCTGACTGTAATTTCGCTCTATGTAATCAAGGATCTTTTTAAACGGATCATCCGGCCGTTTTTTTTCAAGTTCCTCCGATATTTCTACAAATGTATTCTTCATGTAGCCATGTAACTCCTGCAAACTAGCTTTCTTGCATATCTCTTTGAGAATTTCTTGACTGACACAAAGTTTTTCCTGCATATCCAGATTAACTGAAGCCAGCTTATTTACAGTAGCTGAGTAGATATTTGAATAATTAACTTTTATAACATCCTCATAGTACCCATCAAATAAGAATTCCTGAAACAAACCATCCATCGTATTGTTTATTTGTTCTATATTACCAACATCAATTGCTTTGCACAGGCTGTCTGCTATATGCTCTAATCTATATCCCAGTCGAACATTTTCATCCTCAACTGAAATTTTTGTTTCTTCTATCCTGTCACTGATAATTCTTTTAGAACCCAAGATAAATTTACGATTTAACAATTTACAAGCATGATGAAAGGAAGACGAAATATCTGATATATTTTCTTCGACACTGCCTAATATAAGAGTAATATCTACTCCACATAACTCGTTGATTTTTAACGGCAGATTATGAAGAATCTCCAGATTGTCCATAAGTTTCATATCATCAAAAAGGATACCGACGTAATTTTCAATATCAAAAACATACCCCAGCTTATTTTCTGAAATAATAGTTTCAACGTTCCTTTTAACACTGGTTTTCAAGGACATTGTTTCCAAATTTTCACCTTCTATTTCAACAAGCACAATTCGGTAACTTCTCCATGGAAAATCAAATCTATACAGGGAGTAATACTTTTCAAGTGTTGCAGCATCTGTAGTATCAAACATAATACTCTGAAGTATTTTATCCCTTGAGAGGGATATGCTCAAATCCATATTCTGTTTGTCCTGCTTTTTGTTCATTATTCTATCATGTGCCTTGCTAACCTTTTCTATAAGCGCAGGTTGCTCTATCGGTTTGAGAACATACGAATCAATCCCCAGTTCCATAGCTGTCTGTGCATATTTGAAGTCCGAATATGCAGACAAAACAATAAACTCACAAGATACCCCATCTATCCGTAAGTTCTTAACCATTTCTAAACCATCCATCATTGGCATTCTAATATCCACAATGACAAGATCTGGGTTCAATTCGCGAACCTGAGTCAACCCTCTTAAACCATTACTAGCTTCGCCACAAATGTAGAACCCATATCTATTCCAATCTATAATTTTTTTCAAGCCTTCCCTGATATAATCTTCATCATCAATAATCATTGCTTTGAGCATAGATTCACCCTTCCCCTGGTAAAGCAATCTCCACTCTGGTACCCTTTCCAAAAGTACTGTTAATCGACATACCATAATCCTCTCCATAAAAGAGCTTTATCCTCTGGTGTACATTCTTAATCCCAATATGCTGACCATCACAATCTTCTACATCATTCAGATCAATAACATGCTGTAATTGCTCCTCATCCATTCCACAGCCATTATCTTCAATTATGATTCTCAATATACCGCTCACTTTTTCCGCTTTAAGCGAAATATCTCCACCCTCTTCTACGGATTTCAGCCCGTGTACAACAGAATTCTCAATAATTGGCTGTATAAGAAACGGAAGAAGCTTATAATTCTCAATTTCACGACTATAATTCAGTTTATAATTAAATCTATTTCTATATCTGAATTTCTGTATATCAAGGTAAGCCTTTAGCAAATTAACTTCTTCTTGGAACAAGACTAGATCATTTCCTATTTCAAGATTTCGTCTCATTATTTTTCCCAAAAGCATGATTGCCTCAGCAACCTCTTCATCCCCATTACAATATGCTCTCATTCTGATTGATTCAAGTGTATTGAAAAGAAAATGAGGATTAATCTGGCTTGCAAGCATTTTCAGCCTGATTTCTCTTTGCCGTATAGCCAGTTGATCCTTTTGCATATTCACCACATACACTTCATTTATCAAGTTATTGATACTTTTTACCATAACTCCTAAATCCCTAGAAAGTTGACCAATTTCATCATTTCCCTCAATAGATGGTAAAAAATCAAAGTCACCCAAAGCTACAGTATGCATATCCTCACTCATACGCTTTACTCGTTTGCTGATAGTATTAGAAAAAAAGAAGAATAAAACTGCAGCTATTATAAAGCTAATCATCATTATTAAAAATCCAAGCATAAAGGTGTTCATCACTTTATCAATAATATCACCCAACGGAACTAATGAAACGATTCTGAACTCCTTATTATTAGTACTGGGGAGAAATGTTTTAACGATAGCTTTAAATTTATTATTGTTATAAATTATATCATAAATACCAGAAGGCATATCTGAAAGACTTTTAAGCTCCTCCGCATTTAGCTTTTTATTAACTAATTCAACTTTTTTTGCAGCCAGTACCATCCCTTTATCATCCACAATAATCGTCTCATAGGGTTCCTCTTTAACAATAGACGTCAAGCAGCTTTGCTTTATACTGATCACCAAAACCCCAAGAGGCTTTGCTTGAACCGAACCTTTAATAAGAGCTGTCAAAGATAGATTGCTAGAATTCCTAATGGGATTGCTAAACATTTGCCAGTAGACTCCTCCATTAAGTGATCTAGCTTGTTCAAACCATATTTTACCGTATATATCATCGTCAACAATAATAAATTGCCCACTGTTTAGCATCGTATCATTATATGTATATAACTTTATATCCTCTAATTCCCTGGAATAATAGCGTGTACAATTTATAATCCCTGAGTAACTGGAATAAGTATCTAACACCTCATTTACTGATTGATATTTTATCATTATCAGGCGTTCAAGGTTCGTATCCATAGTAAACTGCCCCAATAGATCCTTCGCCAGCTTTAATGGTTCATTAAATCTTACGTATACTCGTTCCACACTATTACTGGCTTCATACATTGCCCTGTCAGTTGACATTTTCATCATGCTATAGGTTAGAACAATTCCTATGAGAAGGACAGGTAACAACACTACCAATATATAAGATAGTAGAAGCTTATTTCTGATATTTACATTATTCAGACATTTCGAAATATGAATCTTCATAATTATGTCCATGTCCCACATTCTGCACAAAACTACATGACAGAAATGACATGGACTCGGCATCTCCTTAAAATGTATTAGTAATTTCTTTCAACCTTTTTTACCTGATAAATATTTAATAATTATAATTATTGTAACCCTTCCGTAGAAAGCATAACCTCTATAAATAGCACAATAGAAGCCTATTAATATAAACAATATACCATAAACCGAACGTTAAGGTAAAGTAAACCTTATATTTCATCTTCTACACACTTTAATGCCTCAGCTACAACATTATGCATATCGAAGTACTTGTACATTCCCAAGCGTCCACCAAATATAATTCTAACTTCTGTATCTGCTATTGCCTTGTACTTAGCAAACAGCTTATTATTTTTATCATCATTCATAGGGTAGTATGGCTCATCGCCATGCTGCCATGTTGCAGGATATTCTCTTGAAATTACCGTTTTAGAAGCTGCATTATTCAAATTATCACTGTTTTGACAACCAAACTCAAAATGCTTGTGCTCTATTATTCTTGTATATGGAACTTCATATTCTGTATAATTAACAACTGCATTGCCTTGATAATTTTCACAATCCAAGACTTCTGTTTCAAATAGAAGAGAACGGTATTCTAGCTCCCCGTAACAATAGTCATAATATTGATCAATCATTCCTGTGAAAACAATTTTATTTGCAATTGAAGTAAGCTCATCACGCTGCTTAAAAAAATTAGTATTAAGTCTAACTTCAATACCATTTAGCATTTTCTCAATAATTTGTGTATATCCTCCAATAGGTATTCCTTGGTATTTATCATTAAAATAGTTGTTGTCATAAGTAAATCGGATAGGAAGTCTCTTTATAATGAAACTTGGAAGTTCTGTTGCTCTCCGTCCCCATTGTTTCTCTGTATAGCCTTTTATGAGCTTCTCGTAGATATCCTTGCCAACCAGACTTATTGCCTGTTCTTCTAAGTTTTGTGGTTCAACAATTCCTGCTTCTTTAATTTGTTGCTGAATTTTCGCTTTTGCCTCAGAAGGTGTTATTACTCCCCACATTTTATTGAATGTGTTCATATTAAATGGCATATTGTAGAGTTCATTTTTATATCTTGCAACAGGAGAATTTGTATATCTATTGAACTCAGCAAATTGATTCATATATTCCCAAATCTTCTTGTCACTAGTATGGAAAATATGTGCACCATACTTATGTACATGAATTCCCTCTACCTGTGATGTATATATATTTCCGCCAACATGGGAGCGTTTATCTATAACAAGACATTTCTTTCCTCTTTTATTAGCTTCGTATGCGAATATCGATCCAAATAAACCAGCTCCAACAATTAGATAATCGTACATTTTTATCCTCCTCATAACCCATAAAAAGAAACTCAAACATTACTATCATAAAGTAGACATATCATCCAAAATTCTTAAATTATTTTGCTATAGAATTATACACCTCAATCAACTTGTCTGCAACAATACTTAATCACTCTATAGTTTTAAAGTTAGGTATGGTATTTTATTCACTAAAGCACCTTTAAAGTCCTTTAATTTTATAGAAATATTTAATACAAAAAGTTCTCACTATTTACTTAGTAGAGAACTTTTGTATTATTAATGATTATATTAGACTGAATGCCACTAGCTTAAATCGAATTTATTGATTCGTATGCTGTATTATAACTAGTTATATTAGACAAAACACGTTTAATACATGCAAACTCACAGATACAGTAAAAAACTCAGTAATTGCCTCTGTAATTTAATGCTATTTTATTCTTCGATGAATTTTTCTTCTATGTTTTTTTCAATGTTTTCTTCTTCAACATTTTCTTCTTCAACGCTCTCTTCTTCAACGTTATCTTCTATGTTGCTTTCTATTTTTCCAACGGAATTATTTATTTTCCCATCATCCAAGCTATCCTTAATTAGTTCAAACCATTGCTGTAACTTTTTTTCGAATGAGCTTTTAGGTAAAAATATTCTAATCCATATAGGTATTAGTAAATAAACCTGTGTCAATACTTGGTCAAACCTTTCCCGGCCCTTCTTTGTACCTACAATAGTTAGTTCAGCTTGAAGCATTAACTTATTTGCTATAGTCCTAAGCTTATTCCATCTCTTATTTACAACTAAATATACAATATAGCTGCAAGCTATAATTGCAACTAATATTACCATCCAATAGTTTTTCAACAATTCAACCATTTTCTATCATCTCCCTATTAATTAGAACATTTCTGATAACAGTGTCCTTACCTTTCACGGTGTTTTCAACTGAAGCTATGAAATTGTTATCTGTGGCAGTGCTTATTCATTCTATATATTTAGGAGAATTCAAGGCTTAACTAACAACCTTTTTATATCTTTTAGCTGTCTTATTTTCAATTGCTAGTATTCAAGTATAACTAGCCGCACGTTGTTTAATTATTGATAATTACATAATGAAACATGAATTAAGTTGTCAATTAAGTTGTCAAAATAAGGTACACAATGTAATATATATATTGTAATTAATATCCCCTGCGTTATACTGGTTTCTATGATAAACAGTAAAAGCTTTTTGTTTACATAAAATAACTTTTAGGAGGTGCTAAGTCCACTTCATTTATATCATTTTAATACTATTTGGGGGCTTCGCCCTAACGCCGCATATGTAGCTATTTAAAATGTAATTCCACATTTCAAATACAAATTTGTATAAAATGGAGACATGGACGTAATTTATGGAATTTATATATCAAAACCCTTCAATTTCCCCACAGAAACGGACAAGTAACTTACTTTCTCTTATGACATTAGAAGAAAAAGTGGGACAAATGATGCAGATTAGTTATAACACACTATCAGTTGAAGAAGCAGAAGACTGGGTAGTTAATAAAAATGCAGGATCTTTTCTTCATGTCTTAGGCAAAAATGCAGATCACCTTCAAGAATTGGCATTGTCATCTCGTCTTGGTATTCCTATAATTTTCGGCATAGATGCAATTCATGGTCATGGCCTTATGAATGGCTCAACAATTTTCCCATCACAGCTTGGCATGTCATGCAGCTGGAACCCCGAATTAATTGAAAAGGCTGGCAGAGTAACTGCACGAGAAGTTGCAGCAGATGGTATCCATTGGACTTTTTCGCCAGTACTTTGCATTGGGAGAGATTTGCGTTGGGGACGCATTAATGAAACCTTTGGTGAAGACCCTTACCTTATAGGTATATTGGCATCTGCTATTATAAGAGGCTATCAAGGTAAACATATTTCTGATGAAGACAGCATTCTTGCTTGTGCCAAACATTACCTTGGATATGGAGAAAGCACTGGTGGAAGAGATGCTTATGATACTGAAGTAACCTACAGAAAGATAAGAGAAGTGTTTCTCCCACCTTTTAAAAAAGCTGTTGAAGCTGGTTGCGCAACCTTTATGACAGGATATCAGTCTGTTGATGGTACTCCAATGGCTATAAACACAAAGCTCCTGCGTAAAGTACTAAAGGAAGAACTTGGTTTCAAAGGTTTTGTCGTAACGGATTATAATAATACTGGAAGTCTTGTAACTATGCAAAAGGTATCTCCTGACATAAATGATGCATCCCAAAAAACTGTAGAAGCCGGCAATGACATGATTATGGCCACAAATGACTTCTACGAGGCAACTATACAGCTTGTTAAATCTGGTTTACTTTCAGAATCCTTAATAGATGAAGCCGTATCAAGAATTTTGTCTATCAAATTTTCTATGGGACTTTTCGATACAAAAAAGAAAAGCGGTTATATCAGCAGGGATGTTATTTCATGCAAGGAGCATCAAGAGGTAAATCTAGAGCTTACAAGAGAATCAATAGTTTTACTTAAAAACAATGAAAATGTTCTTCCTTTAAACAAAAATAACGACATTAAAAAACTCGCAGTAATTGGTCCAAACGCTGATAATTTGAAAGCACAGTTTGGTGACTGGACATTTTTCACTCACCCAGATCCCAAACCAGATGCTATACCTAATTTTGAGTATTATACAATGCTAAAAGGTATTACTGAGCTATCAAATTCAAAAGGAATTGAAGTAGCTTATCATAAAGGCTGTGATATGCTGACAGATAACAATGATATAGCTGGTGCTATTGCCACAGCTGCTGATTGTGACGCTATTATAGCAGTTGTTGGTGATTGTGTAGAGCAAAATGGAGAGTTTAAGGATAGAGCAAACCTTGATTTATCAGGTTCTCAATTGGAACTCCTTAAGGCTTTAAAAGCTCTTGGTAAACCGCTGATTGTTATCTTGGTAAATGGAAAACCTTTGTCTATTCCATGGCTTAGTAAAAATGCTGATGCTATTGTTGAAACATTTAATTCAGGTATTTTGGGAGGAAAAGCTGTTGCAGAGCTTTTGTATGGCGAATTTATTCCTAGCGGAAAACTCTCTATCTCCTTCCCTTATCATAGTGCACAAACACCTGTCTACTATAATCAGATGTCTGGCTGGCATAGTCCAAAATATGTAGACCTTGAAGATAAAAATGCACTATATCCTTTTGGATATGGGTTATCCTATACAAAATATAAATATTCTAATCTTAAATTATCTTCTAATGTTTGTAACAAAGATGATATTGTTACTGTAAAAGTTGATGTTACAAATATAGGAATATATGACGGCACTGAAATTGTACAACTTTATATAAATGATAAAGTCAGTTCAGTAATGACCCCTGAAAAAGAGCTAAAGGGTTTTGAGAGAGTATTTCTAAAAGCAGGTGAAACAAAGACTGTTTCAATTAATCTTTCAATTTCTGATTTGGCAATAGTAACCCCAGAGGAAAAATATGTGGTAGAAGCAGGAGAATTTGAAATTATGGTTGGTTCTGATTCCAGAGACTCAAGCTTGTTGAAGGGGATATTGGTAGTGGAGTAAGGAAATTTAATTACTCAAATATCTCAACATAACTATTCAGTAATTGGTACATGTTTATAAAATTTAAAAAGCAGAGATATCTCGTAGTAATTTTTAAACGGGATACCACTGCTTTTTAGTTTCTAATATATTCCTATTGGAATTAAATTTCAAAATCCCACCTACACAGGTATTCATCACTACAACAATTCCCTATATAACACTGATAATTTCCTTTTTCCAATTTCCATATTTTATCTTTTTCACAATAATACTTAAGTTTTTCAAAAGGACATGTAATTACTACCTTTTGACTTTCTCCAGGAGCAAGTGATATTCGCTTAAAGCCTTTAAGTGCTTTTACTGGTCTGTCAATTTCAGAATTTTCTTTGCCTATGTATAGTTGAATTACTTCAGCACCGGCTACTTTACCTGTATTAGTTACCATTACTTCAGCCTTTATCTCAGCCCCCACAACTGTGCATTTTTGATCAGAAATATCAAATGTAGTATAGCTTAAGCCAAAACCATATGGTACCGCAGGGCTGATATTCATTTTGTCTAATCTTTCATATCCATGATAATAGTCATAAAGTATTTCATTAGCTTCCCAGTCCACGTCGGGTAAATCTTTTTCATCATGAACAATTACAAAAGGCAATTTGCCTCCTGGATTATTATCTCCAAATAGTGTTTGTGCAATTGCAGTTCCACCTTCCATGCCAGGATAATATGCCATTAAAATAGCTGATGCAGAATCCTTGAAATCATCTATTAAAATCATATTTCCACCGATTAATACAACTGCATTATTTTTATTTACCTTTCCAATAGCATTAATCAAAGCAACATCATGTTCTTTCAAGCCCAGACTTTTTCTGTCCCCGCCAATTGGCTCAACTGAGCTTTCACCATCAGAAGGAACTATAAACTCACCTTCATCGTCATGGTCACATCCTGCTACTATAATAACAACTTCTGCAATTTTCGCCAGTTTAACAGCCTCATCAATATCTTCACCTGAGTAATAAGTAACCTTGCTTTGGCTGGCTTCATTAATAACTCCCTGCAAAGGCGTTACTGTATAATGTGGAAATACTCTACTAGAACCATGATCACCAATGTTTTCAGTATTTGCAAGTCTTCCAAGAACTAAAATGTTACCTTTTTGCTTACTTAAAGGTAAAACATTATTGTCATTTTTAATCAATGTCATTGCTTCTTCAGCTGCTTTCTTTGCCAGAGCAATATGCTCAACACAGCTGATAACAGATTGATCATATGTCTGAGGGTCTTCTGATTCTGTTGCAGCTAACAAGGTTCTTACTATTCTTAAAGCTGCTTCATCAATAACAGCCTCACTAACCTGCTTTTCTTTTACAGCTTGAACCAGCTTGTCACCATAATAATTTGTATTACACATTTCTACATCCAGTCCGTTATTGGCTGCGTCCACTGTGCTTCTTGTTCCCCATACAAAGTCACTTACCACAAATCCATCAAAATCCCATTCATTCTTCAATACATCTCTAAGCAAATGATGGTTTTCTCCATTATAAGCTCCTTTATATTTATTATAAGAGCTCATAACTGCTGCTGCACCTGCATCAATACATTCTTTAAAATGAGACAGGTATATTTCTCTTTCCGTTCTAGCAGATGCCTCTACATTAACCTTAAAGCGTGCATTTTCCATACTGTTAAAGGCATAATGCTTTATACATGCAATGACATTATGTTTCTGAACACCTTTCACCAGTGCAACTCCCATCTTTCCCAAATGGAAGGTATCCTCTCCATATACCTCTTGGCTTCTTCCCCAGCCTGGATTATAAGGGAGATTTATACATACTCCACCAAAGAAATTACCTCCAAAAGCACGAATTTCTTTAGCTATTGCCTCTCCAATTTGTTCCTCTAATTCCTCATCAAAGGAAGCTCCTCTTGCCATAGCTACTGGAAAACATGTAGCTCTGTGGCAAACAACACCTCTCGGTCCATCACAAAACTTCATTTCTGGTACATTCAAGCGTTCATTTCCTCCCGCAGGATAAGGGAAAAAATTGTAATGATAATCAGCATTAGGATTGATATTGGTATCTTCTATTTCAGGAATGCTAATTCTACCGCTCATTAAATACACTTTTTCTTCTAAGCTCATTTGCTCAACTATCTTTTTAGCTTTTTCAGTAAATTTTAACCTATCTTCTTTTAAATTAAACATATTAACCTCCCTTGAAAATCTTACTATGACATTTTATTTATATTTTATTTGCCTAAATATAATTTTTAAAGTATTAGCCATGAGTAGCTGCATATGCAGTTTACTCCATAAGGCAGTGATTTTAATCATTTTATATATATTTAAAAAACGAAATAGTATAAATTAAATATTTTCAATTTTTATGATATCTCACTCGATAAAGTTATTCTAGTCAATCTCAAAGGGATTCTATTCAAATTTTATGATTTTTCTGAATGGACAGGCGAAGTTAATGGCACAAAGAAATACTTTAAACATTATATATCTGTGGGTAATAGACAGCTCAATAGTGCTGTCATAAATGATATCATTTTCATCATCATATTACTTCATTTCATGTGACATACAAATATATATTTTTCTGAAATTTAATTTTATTTTTGCACCATTATTCTCTACAAGTCAGTAACAATGACTTTTTAATGTAAAATATTATAATATTTTATTATGTGTATTTATTTAAATACAGTCACGAACAATGAATATTTTGTCCTAAATCCAGTCATAATTAATGAATTTGTATTGAAATCTTTCCAATTTTGTGATACCCTAATAATTGTAAATCTAATAACAAAATCAGGGGGATATTGATAAATGGAAGATAAATTTAATATAATTATCATTGATGATGACCAAGGAATCATTGATGCCATTAAAGCAAATTTACCAAATGAGTATTTTATAGAAGGCTATACAAGTTCTAAGGACGGGATTGATGCCATTAAAGAAAACAAATACGACCTTCTGATTCTTGATTATTTCATTGATAACTTAGACGCTGAAAAGGTTACCGAGAAAATCAGAAAATTTGACGATGAAATTTATATTATGCTTTTAACTGGTAGAGCCGAAGAAGTTCCAGCAATAGAAACTTTAAAAAAGACAGATGTCCAGATGTACTGCGAGAAATCAGCATATTTTGAAAAAATAATTATAATGATAGAGTCAGCTATTAAATCTATTTGTCATTCAAGAAAAGATGGAAGCTTTGGAATAAGGCTCAAGAAGCTTAGGAAAAATGCAAATTTAAGTCAAGAAGATTTAGGAAAATTACTTGGTCTAGGCAGAACTGCAGTTGCAAATTGGGAAACAAATCAAACAGAGCCAACAGGTGAGAATATCAAAAAGCTGGCAGAATTATTTAAAGTCACTACAGATTTTTTACTTGGATATAAGGCTAATTTTTAAAGTCATTACGCCCAAGCCGAATCAGGAGTTGGACAACACAGCTTCTTTTTATCATAGGTATTTTTTGTCCCAACTAAAACATAGTCTACAATTTCTTTTATTCAGCATACTCAACAAGCTAAAGTCCATAAATTAAAGGAGCTATCCACAAAAGGGATGCTCCTTTAAATAATTCAATATAACGTTAATAAACTATGGATTATTATTTCTTAAATCGGGTTGGTATAGCTTACACTAATTGTATAGTCGCCTGTACCTGTGCCACTGTGACGCACTTCAATATAGTAAGACTGATACGGGGACAATTGGCGTGTAATTTTGAAGTTATTACCTTCACCTCCATTATCCATTGTCTCAATAACATTTCCATTGCTGTCATACAACACTCCATAAGTGTCTGTATCACCAGTTGTTTCAATAACATACTGTAAGTTTGGGTTAGCACCAAACTTATAGTAATCAACATCTCCAGATTTTTCTATGCTTCCTAATATTGATGTATTACTAATAATGGAACTTGAATCGTTTCTTGTATTATTTGGCTCAAGATCTGCATACCAAGGGTAGAAAGTTGTATATGCCAAAGTATAACCGTTATAATTAGTTCTTTCACCTATCAACGGATCATTGTAAATAATATCGAAATTACCGTTAGCATCTTCTTTATATCCTTTAAGAATCATCATGTGACCTCCACCAGCAGGGTTTTGTACCTTCACCAACATAGGATAGCCATTGTCAATGCTTTTTTTCAATTCACTAATAGTGTAATTTTCACCTCCGCCTGGAGTACTATCTTCATTTGAAATAACGTATACATCATCAGAGGTAATATATGTTTTTAAATAATTGTCACAGTCTTCAAGATATGCCTCATCATTAAAAACATGAGGATATTTATAGTAGTCATTTCCGTATAGCGTTTGAGTAGCAGTATTGGCATATTTATTCATAGCAACATCTTTTGCGATATCTAAGGTACGATCTATATTATCGTTATTGAAATACGATATAGCCATTGATGCAGATGTAGCCCAGCAAAGACTGTCATTAGGTTGTTGTAAATATTCTGGAATAGACAGACATTTTCCCTTATAAATATCAAAATTATAAGTTCCAGTAGCACCACTATTAGATGCCGCAACCTTCAAATAATAAGTCTGGTTAGCTAATAAAGAAATATTCATCTTGAAATTGTTATTTTCACCACTATTGTCATCACTCTTTATAAGAGTTTGATTGCTGTTGTAAACTTCTCCTTTAACATCAAAGCCACCATTACTTTCAAATGTATATACTCCATCCATAGAAGGTGTGAATGCGAAAAAGTCAACATCACTTGCATTATTTATACCCTGACCTACAAATGACACAGCATTACTATCTGTCAACACTGTAGCTGAACTGAAATCGTTGCCAACCAAATCAGTTACTGTTGAAGCATTGTCTTCAGGTGTTACTTTCAAACCATAGCTGCATCCAGAACCTAGCGCTGACCAGAAACATACTTTTACATAGTATGTTGATTGACCGGATAGATTATAATCAATTTTCATGTTACTCACATCACCGCTGTCATCATCAAAAGCAAGTTGATTAAAATTGCTGTCATATAAATATCCTTGAACATCTGAATTTCCTACAGTTTCAAATGTATAATTTCCACCAGAACTAATTGAAAACTTGTAATAATCCTCATCACCTGGTACGCCGATTTCTGCTGCTGTTGGGGAGGCACATTCAGTGAATTCAACACTATTTGCTGTTACAAATGATCCATTAGGTTCTACCTCTTTGTTATCATAGATCACTGGAGTAATTTTTAAGTTATAATCACCTGTACCTGTAGTTTCTTTATGGTTAATCTTTATATAGTATGTATTGTTTGCTACAAGCTTACAGCGAAGCTCGCAGTTTATGCCACTTGGAAACTTCTGATCATCACACGCATCAAGTACATTCATATTGTTGTCATATAAATATCCAAATGTATCTGTCGTTCCCAATGTTTCTATTGAGTATCCACCACTGTTTAATGGTATAAATTTGTAGTAGTCAACGTCTCCAGCACTTCCAATGGTTGCTGATATTTCTTGAGTTAAATCATAGTTTGTTGGAATTACAGTGGCTGTTGTAGTCAAATCATTAGGTTCACTTTCAGTCATACCAACCGTAGCAAAAGCAACTCCATTAAATGAAAGCAAAGCTATTAATAATACCATAACTTTTGTAACAATATTTCTTTTAAATTTCAACATATTTTCCACCTCTTCATAATATTTTTTAAACATATAGCCAAAAAGGTTATTTTGATAATTTTTAACGATAAACGACAATATACTTTACCTCTAATTGCTCTTTATTACCTCCCTCTATATTTCTACCAAATAATATTATTGTTTACTCAATAAGAACCTTTTAGCTTATTAAAATATGCGTTTTATATATTACCATAAATTTGTATTTATTCAAAGCATATGAATTAGCAAGAATATTTGTTAGGAGCCATATTCTCAATTTATTACACAAATCGTAAGTTTTTCTTTATATTTTAGCAAATCTAACAACAATACTTTTTAAATTTTATATTTCTTTATAAAACCCCCTAATATTTAACATTTGGTTGAGTTAGTTGATACCTAGTATCACTAAGGTTGTTACGTACTGTCATAAATGATATCATTTTTAACATTATATCACTTCATTTTCCATGACATTTCAATAACTATTTTTTTGGAATTTAACTTTACTTTTCTATAATTTTACCGCAAAATGCAGTAACCATAGCTTTTTAACATTAAATTTTACTTTATTTAATTATGTGATTTTAAATATTGTCACAAATAATGAATATTTTATTTTTATATCTAGTCATACTTAATGAATCCGCGTTGAAAATTTTCCATTTTTATGATAACCTAACAATTGTAAATCTAATGCAACATTCAGTGAGATATTGATAAATAGAAGATAATTTTAATATATTTTAAGGAGTTTTTATATGTCATACGAGTTAGTAAAAATCTCGATAAATTACGCAATATCCATAGGAACATTAATAATTCTTTTATATATTATATTTAGGGTAAAAAACAAAAATCAGCTTCATTGGATTTGTTCGACTAATGTGCTGCTTACTCTTATATGGACAACACTTCAAATGATAAATGATATATTTAATTTTACCTTTTTCGGGATATTTAATTCAGTCCAATCTATTATCACCTTTTTTCTGCCATGTACCTTGCTTTTATTTTCCATAACAATTATAAAACACAGAATCGAGAACCATATAACATATTTGTTAATTTTTTTACCTCCCATAATAAGTAGTTTTTTATACTTAACTAATAATATACACAAGCTTTTCATAGTCTCTAGAAGCACTAATACAATTACTGCTGGACCTTATTATTATATTCATTACACTTGGCAAATTATATTCCTTACAATCTCAATAGCCTATGTAGTATATTGTAGTTTAAAATACACAGGAAATCTTTCAAAACAAAATCTCCTTTTTGTCATAGGCATTATCGTTCCAATTATATTTGAATATATGAGTTATTTTATCTATACAAAAAATCCAAAAGTATCATATATGCCAGGCTATCTTTATGCCTTAACCTACTGCTTCGCTGCGATATGTTTTACTATATCTATTTATAAATATAATTTTATGGCTAGTATACCTATTTCAACAAAAATCATAGTTGACAATTTTAGCGATTCATTTTTAGTTGTTGATTATAAATATAACATTTTAGAAATGAATCAAAACTTTAAAGAAAACTTTAAAGATTTGGTATACATTGACAAAATTAAATTATCCGAAGTTTTAGGCAACAAGATTTCAGAAGATTTCAATAAGCAGTTACTTGAAAGTATTAATTCATCCAAAACCAGTGGCGAAACAACAAAATTCGAATATCGATTTGATATAAACGGCAAAAAGTACTTTAATATTGAAATCATTCCCATTTTCAGAAGAAAACGTTTTATGGCTACCCTTATCTTTCTTAAGGATATAAGCGTGCATAAACAATTATTAGAACTGAAGGAGGAAAATACTCTTAGGCTTATCGAAAAAGGACGCTTAATCTCTTTAAATCAGTTAATAGGAGGATTAGCCCACAATATCAAATCTCCGCTTATGGCCTCATCAGGAGGAATTAATGTTCTTGAAAAGAATACACTAAAAATTGACAAGCTATTATCAGACCTACAAGTATACTCTAATTTCCCAGATTTTATAACCACAATAAATGATATGAAGAAATGGGAAAATCAAATCAAGCAATATCTAGTTTATATATCCGACATTGTATCAGCAGTAAAAGACCAAACCACAAGTATGAACAGCACAGAAAACAACAACTTTACAGTAGAAAAATTGCTAAATCAAGTTACCATTTTAATGGAGTTCGAACTAAAAAAATCAAAATGTATATTAAATAAAAAAATAACAATTAATCCAAACACTATTATTAATGGCAATATAACCGCACTTACACAAATACTAAATAACATCGTAATTAATTCTATTCAATCGTATGATAATAATGGAGGGTCAATAGATTTGACAGTAAAAGAAAAAGGCAGCGGAATTTCCCTCATAATAGAAGACTACGGTAAAGGAATATCACCTGAGACATTAAAAAAAGTTTTTGTAGAAATGGTTACAACTAAAGGCATTGATGGTTCAGGATTAGGTCTGTATCTAGCTAATATCGCCATCAAAGGACAATTTAACGGTTCTATCAATATTGAATCTGAGTTAGGCAAAGGAACCCAAGTTTATATTTTTTTACCATTAACATTAAGGAATACTTTATTATAATTCTCTATGTTTATTGACAATTCTAATATCAAAGTGATATATTAATTTTTGCTAACAATAAATAACTATAAAGGAGTAAAATTCAAAATGGGACCAAACTTTAGAATAGCAATAAAAGCACCAAATGGTCATTATTTACGTCACAATGCGGATGACACTTTGTCTTTTGAAAATTGCGATATTTCGGATCCTGAAGTACAATTTTTTGTTCCAATAGGAATGAAAGTCTTTTTGCAATCGTATAAAAGGCATTTCGTAAGTCTTAATAATAATTCATTAACATTAATTCAAAGCAATACAGGAATATCCGAAAACGAATTATTTAGCGCTATCTTTTTAGGAGCAAACAAAGTTGCAGTTAAAGCAAATAACGATATGTTCGTTCATTTCAACTCACTTTCAGCAACCAGTAATAGCGTCGGGAATAATGAGACATTTGAAATTATTCACCTATACATATAAAATATTTCGTTTTAAATATAAAGAACGATATTTTAAAATGCAAATTAGTGTTAAACCATTTTAATTTTAAATCAAATACTAAAAAGCAACTCCGCCAAATTGGTAGAGTTGCTTTTTTAAAGTCTATTCTTTACCACTAATAATTGATGCTATCCAAAACTTATGGAACGCTTGAATAAACCTTATCACCAGTAGAGCTTAAAGAAACACCCTTAGCTTGAAACAACTCGCTTAATGTTACAAATTGGTAACCTTGTTGTTGAAGTGTAGGAATTATGATATCCAACGCTTCAGCAGTAGGATGTGGTGCAGGCTGATTGTCATGCAACAATATGATTGCGCCATCTTTAGCACCCTGTATTGCTAAGTTTGCTCTTGTTTGAGCAGATGTAGATTGATCCCAGTCATTACATACAACACCCTGTATAAATGTTAAATCAACATTGCTATACAAAGTTTGGCTATACGCTAAATTTGGTGCACGGAAAAACTTAGGTGTTTGACCTGTGTATTGTTTTATAGCTGCAGTAGTATTAGCAATTTTTGTCTTGATATCTGTTGCAGACATATTACCCATACCCTGATAATCCCATGAGTGATTTCCGATTTCATTCCCACCATCTGTAATTCTTTTAATAAGAGATGCTGTTGAAGAATTCATGTTCTGTCCAATCATCATGAATGTAGCCTTAACACCATACTTCTCAAGTCTATCAAGAACTCTTGGTGTCATATTTACATCTGGACCATCATCAAAAGTCAACGCAATTAGTTTTTTTGTAGGATCTATAGGATTATCATCTCCTCCTGGATTTTGACCACCAACTGTTATTGTACCAAGCTGAATGATACCTAATAAATGCTGTTTTAACTTAGCGAAGTCAAGAGCATCCATTGAACCATTTTGATCTATATCCCCAGCAGCAGGTAATGATGTTTTTTGTCCTAGCAAATACTGTTTGTAAGTTGCAAAGTCAAGAGCATCTACGGTTCCGCTTCCATCAACATCACCAAGCAATATTTTATCACCAGTACCTGGATCTGTAGTACCATCCTTGCTGAATGAGAAGGAACCAACATTAACAGATCCGCTAAAGCAAAGGTATAAGTCTTTTACACCTGAAACACCGCTGACAGTAGTGGATAAATCTTTGTAAGTATCCCATCCGCCGGTAGCAGGTACAGTCAAGGAGCCTATAATTGTACCAGTTGAGCTGCCAGTTCTTAATTGAATAGTTGTACTGGAGCTGTTGCCATTCGCAACATGAGCTTTAAATGATGTTGCACCAGTTCCAAAATTAATGTTTTTATATGCGAGATAGTTGCCGCTCTCAATGTATCCTACACCATTTCCTGAATCTGTTCCTATTTTCTGAACAGTTGTAGAATTGGTAGCATTATAACTTGATGAATCTATTGTTGTGAAAGCACTACGCTCAGCTACTGGATCTGTTGGATCCGTTGGGTCCGTTGGATCTGTTGGAACATCGCCAGTTTCAATTGTCATTTTTTTCATGTTAGCTTGTCCGCTACTCTGATATCCCTCAACAACCATTGAAACTTCATACATCTTACCCATTTTCATTCCTTTAGATTCCCACGCTTTAAAGTGGTCACTAACAGTAATAGTTCCGCTGGTACGCTTCTGCTGACGAACACTCCAGTATTGCTCAAAAGTCGTATTACCTTTAATTGAAGGCTGATTTACACGAGTTGTTTGATATAAATCATACACAGCACCATCAACGGTAATTGTTCCCTTTGATTGTGATCCAGGTGGTCTCCAGTTCCCCCAACTATCTACAATGTAATATTCAACAAGCGGGCTACTTGTCCATCCATAGACAGACAAATATGAATTTCCTGATGGCTGGTAGTCACATTCGTAGTTTAATTTTATACCACCGAGTTGTTGCCAAGTCTGGGTCTCGTCGTATTTTTTGCCTGTACGGAATAATGCGTTATTGATATTATTCCATGAGCAACTGAATGTACCACCGCCATTTAATGTCATGGTAGTATTTCCGTTATCTTTCCACAATTCATAGTCATAACCATCAATTTTTCCTGTAGCATTTCCGGTAAGCGTTTGTGCAGCTTGTACGTCAACTCCAGCAAAAATAATGGTAAAACACATTAGGAATGATAACATTACCATCAACTTCTTGTTCATTTTAGCACTCTCCTTTCTCAAGAAATTTTAATTAGTAAGAATATATTACAAACATAACATATTCTTACTAAATTTTAGCATATCCTAATGCATTGCACAACACGTTTTCAATGCATAGTTCACAATAAATTTCACAATAATTTATACTTTTTTTGGTAATATTGCACACACACAAAAACGACTTTGTAATGTTATATAATTAAGTAGAGTTTTTCATCATTTTATATTCAAAGAAAAATAATTAGTTCAAAGTACTTCACAATCTCCCGTATTACTCCATAGTGCATCAAATAAAACCCTATTTTTTTACATTTTTAGTAGTTTATTTTACATAAATAGTTGTAACGATTAGAGTATTTGCCATATACTTAAGCTATTCGTTTCGTCATTTCCCTCAAGTCAGGATACTTTGTAATTTCAATTTATAAACTATTTTTATATTTTTTAGATATTTATATGATATAGAAGTTCTAATGGTTATAATCCTCATTTTACATTCTAGACAAACTATCGATAAGAAGCCCTACTAATTTTAAGTTGACGTTCTAGCCAAACTATTGAATAGAACAAAAAAACTGAGGTTTAAGTTATAAAAACTTAACACCTCAGTTTTTTAAAGGTCTTTTTTATTAATTTACTCTGTGCTTAAGACAAGCTCTCAATACTACCTAGCAGGTATTGCTTGAACTTAGCGAAATCAAGTGCATCAATTACGCCATCCTTATTCAAATCTCCTGCTGCTAAATCATCTTCTACAGGGAAATCTGTAGTTATTCCAAGAAGATACATTTTCATAAGTGCGAAGTCAGTTGCATCAACACTCTTATCTCCATTGAGATCTCCTGCTATTACTTTCGTTAATTCTTCTTTTTCAAATTTAAACCAGTTAAGATTGATTAAGTATCCGCTCTCTCCAACGAACTTCAGATAAACATCATGCTTACCGTTTACACCGCTGACACTTGTTTTTGAATCAACAAAGTTCTGCCACCCTTCAGTACCTGGAACATCACATGTTCCTACCAAAGGACCGGTAACACTGTCAAGCCTGATCTCTATTTTTCCACCATTAGCAGCACTAGATGTTCTAGCTATAAAGCCAACAGCTCCATCACCGAAATCCACATTTTTATAAACTACATAATCGCCGTTTTCTGTATATCCGACAGCCTGTGTGCCTTCATCGCATTCAACATTTTGGATACCGAACTGAGTATTGTAACTCTCTCCTTCAATCTTGGAAAATGGGTCTATCGGAGCTGTAAATGTACCTTTTAGCGCAAAGTATATTCCATAACGCCCACTATAATTTTTATAATAAGGGCTGAACACTAAACTATTATCACAATCTGTTTCTTTTAATTTAAATTCAAATTTACCCGGTGTCTGAACTAAATATTTATTAATATTACCGAGCCAGTTATCTAAACTAGCAGCTGTAGAGGAATTAACATTTATTGTATCCTTGACTGAAACAGTTTTAGTTGCTGTTGTTACATTCCATCCACAAGAAGATGTAGTCATACTTTCATTTCCCAGTCCAGCACATAAAACAACAGGCCCATAGGTGAAAGCTACTTCATTTGGATTGTCAGTACATCTTGTAACCTTTACCTCGGCTGGAATTGTCAACTCAATTTTATCTCCGGCACTCCATACTCTGTTAATATCTAAATAGCCGTTAACTACTGCAGCGTTAACAGATATTCCATTTACTTTAGCAGTTACTTTTTGATCTGCAGCAACCCAATATGGTGATCTGAATTTAATTTTCATCTCAGAAGATGGAGCGCTATCAACCTTAAAGGTTACAGTATCCGACATAGGAATATCAGCCGTCTGAGTCAATGAGAAACCTTTTTCTTTCCAATTTAAGGTTGAACTGAAGTACATATTTACATACAAATCTGATCCATTATTGAAATATATACTATCATTTAGCTTTGTAAAGTTTTCCATTCCTGTTCCAGTACAACACCAGAAGTTATCATATGGTTTGCTGAATACTTTAAAATACCCAGTTCCCATTGCTTTAAAGTATGTTGTCATTCCTGTTTCAGGATTTTGAGAAGCTAAAATTTCATTAATAAATGATCTTTCGTAGAAATCAGCATATTTAATATCACCTGTCACCAAGAACAAGTTACGAGTTAGCTTCAACATATTATAGGAATTACAGGTTTCATTATTATACTCATCACGATATTGATCTAGTTTTCCTGCAGCCCTAAAAGCTTCCCATTGACTATTACCACCTGTAACATAAGTATGGTCTTTAATAACAAAATTCCAAAATTGCTGTGCCGCAGTAAGATATGAAGCCTCAGATGTACCTAATGTTCGATAACGGTTCGAAGCGCCAATAAATTTTGGTATTGTTGTATTTGCATGTTTACCTGGTAAAATGTTATTTCCCGAAGCAATTGCATTGAGTAATGAAGGTTCTTCAAATTTTTTCGCAGCAGCCAAATGATTGCTATTGCCTGTCAACTTGTATAAATCAATAAGGCAATCATTCATTCCACCATATTCAACGCCCAATACCTTAGCCTGTGTTGCAGAATCCCATTTGCTAACCCTGTTGTAAATCCAGTTTCCTAAATTGCTTGCTACAGTTAACGCCGCAGGATTGCCTTCCAACTCATAAATACTAATAAGTCCTGCCATTATTTTGTGCATTGTGTACCAAGGTGCCCAAAGAGTTCCTGTTGCTTTTCCCTCAACAACATCAAATTGGGATGTAGGCTCAGCATATATATATCCATCGCCCCTTTTATTCTGACATGCTTGTAATTCAGAAATAATAAGATCAATTCTCTTTTTCATATCTGTATTTACTGTAGGATTGGATTTAGTGTTTTTATAAGCCTGTGCAAGTGCTGACATGTAATGACCCAGTGTATGCCCCTTAAGAGGTGTGTTTTCCCAACCGCCATACTTACTGTAGTTTGTTGACAAACCAGCTGTTTGCTTATAACCAACTAACAAACGGTTAGGATCAATGGATTGCAGATATGAAATCTCCTTATTAAATGCATTTACAAAATACGGATCAGTCACTCTAACCTGCTCCATATCAAAAGATTGAATTTTATCAACACTTTCGGCTGATACAGATGATGGTGTCAAACAAACCAAACACATAGGCAGTACAAAAGCCGAAATTAATGTTAAACTAATTATTTTTTTAGCATTTCTAAACATAGTAAATATCCCCTTTTCTTAATAATGGTAAACCATTAAAACACAACTTGAATTTCAGGTGTCTATTTGTCAGTTTTAATAAACATCTAGTCTATCACCTGAGATACTGTTTTGAATCACTATACTTTTTGTGGATTTGTTAAATGTTATAAATCCGAATTTTTTATTATGTATTTTACACTTACTTCTAATTTTATCAGATGTAAAAAACTCATAGCGTGATGCATAATCAACTAATTCCAAATGATATAAAAGAAAGTTACTTATCAAAGGAAGTTGCTTAACAAATATTGCAGTAGGTCATAAATTTTGATATCATTAATAGTAGAGTAGACTTGTACAAAACCCTTTAGCATTACCCTATTGTAGTCTTATACTAAACCACCTTCCACCAGAGTAATCTTCTTGAAGTGTAAGGTGTTCTGTTTTTCAAACAGGATAATAAGTGGTCTCTGTAAAAGCTTTCTATACCCTATTCCTAGGAATAAAACATCAACTAAGGAGCATCAAGCTTCATCGGGGAGATAGAAGAGCTTTAATCATATAATGCCCCTTAATTATTTAGTACTGTATTAAGTGTACCAATTTATATATACTAATTAAATGGATTTTTCAACAGAAAAGGTGGCAAAAAGTCATATGACCTATTTTGAGTTTTCACTTAATACCCCATTGGAATATGGTTTAACAGGTAAATTTAAATCTCCATCTCCTGAATGGAAACATTTTGCAAGGATTATGCAGGATTTTGAGCTTATTGTGGTTACAGAAGGTACTGTCTACTTACAGTTAGATAATCAGTTCTTTGATTTACAAAAGGGTGATTTCCTTTTATTTGCGCCACTTTCCAAACAAGCAGGTTATAAAAGCAGTAGCTGTTCTTTTTATTGGCTCCACTTCACTTATAAAAATCTAATTCGGTCGGTATCCTTCGATGAAATTCCCTTTGAGCTACCTGTTGAAAAAATATATATTCCCCACTATGGTAAAGCAACAAATTTGGAGAAAATTATTGTTATTATGAAGCACCTCCAAGATAGTGTCAGGAGCTATCACAATAATCTTCATAACAATTATCTTTGTACAACTGTGTTATGCGAATTATTCTGCCAGTTTATAGAAAGAAATTCTCCTCAGAATTCAGACATGAAGAAAAAGCAGCTGTTTAATGATATACAAGATTATATAAAATGGCATCGAAATACTGATATAAAGGTATCTGAAATAGCAGAACATTTTGGATATAACAGGCGATATTTATCTGAATTTTTTAAAAACATTTCTGGCTACTCTATTAAGCAGTACATAATACAGGAAAAAATTGATTTAGCCAAGTATTTGCTGTGCGAGACCAATGACAATATCAGCAATATAGCTTATAACCTTGGGTTCAATGATAACCATAGTTTCATGAAAATATTTAAAAAAATAGTGGGACTTACACCTACCGATTACCGAAATGCCTATTCAAAAAGATTATTGTTTTATAAATAAATGCTGAAAAGCAGAAAATGGCATTCCAACTAGTGCCTACGTCAGCCCAATAGGTAAAAAGCCATATCATAAATATCCATGAAGGCATATGTTTTTATACATTCATGAATATTTATTCATTTTTCATTACTGCTAATAAAAATTTAAAATCTCTTTATTTATAATTTCAATATTTTGTTCATACATTTTTTTTGCATGTTCAATTATTGTTTTATAATTCTCCTCATTTGCAGTTATTCTTTCTGCTAAATAATCTTGGTTTTCTTTATGAATATTTGGAACCTGTAATTCTTGCAATCTTGAATGATTTAATGCAGTTATAGCTGACCCTCCTTGCATATTTTGTATTAGTTCTTTTCCTTTTGAACTGTCTAAATAGAACTTAAGAAAGTAGGGGTTATATTCTTTTCTTACTCTTATGAGCATGATATTGCTAGAAATAATGCTAGGAGGCATATTTTCTTCGTATATAGCTGTTTTAATAAGAGTTCCTCTTGCTGATATTATAATATCTTTAGGTTTTAGCTCATATAATGAAATTTTGCTATCAGAAAGCCCCTCAATCTTTTCATTAAACTCTATACTTCCGTTATTTATATCACTTATTTTGATATAGTAATGTGTACCTTTGTCATATGCCAATTTATCCATATCAGCCTTTGGTATTTGAAATCCTCTTTTTACCTCAGCAATATCTCCTAACCTCTTTATATTTATTTCTCCAAAATTAAATGACCTATTGTTAACATATAGAGAGCTATCTAATTCAAAATAGTTTCCTTCAACCGTTGAAACATCTATAATTCTGCTATATTCATCAACTTCTTCCCACATATGGAACACATCCAATATTTTATCTATATGTTCACTTGTTAAATCATTCTTCCCCCTCTCTTTTTTATAATAGTCCTTGCTTGCATCAATGAACAATATTTTATGTTCCTTCGTCAATTCCTTGCATTTATTTATTATTAGGATTCCAATTGGCATAGTTTTTGAACCATATAAATTGCTAGGCAATGAAATTACAGATTCAATTAAATCTTTAGTTATAAGATTTTCTCTAATATACCTCTCTGAATTACGAGTTAATGTACCTTTACTAACAATAAACGCCGCCTTTCCATTAGATCCTAGTGCAGATATACCTCTCTGAATAAACAGCCAATCAGCAAACATTTTACTCGGATAATTATATTTGAAATCAATGTCATATCCTATTTCATTAGTGTTCCATTTAACTCCAAGTGGTAAGTTAGACAATACTAAATCAAATTCGGATATTTTTCTGCTATCACTTAAAACTGGCTCTTTTAAACTATCTTTAATAACTATATTGGGTTGTTTAACTCCATGCAACAATAAATTAAGTTTACCTATAAGAGCAACTTTATAGTTTATCTCTTGTCCATATAATCTGATTTTATCAATATCTAATTCTCTATCAATACTATGGTTAACAACTTCAGATAAAATACCACATGTTCCAGCAGTTATATCTGCTATGCTCATATATTCCTTGACAGCAAATAACTTTGATAATACCACTTTTACAGATTTGGGAGTAATAAATGAGTAGAAACTTGAATTATCAGTTAAACTTTGTAAAAACACCTCCATAAATTGTCCTAATATTTCCTTTTCTGAATGACTGTTAATGAGTTCTACTTCACTGAAGGATGTAAACATATCCCTAATATATTCAGGTTTTATATAGTCAATATAAGCAAAGCATAATTTCGTAAATATCCCATTCAATATTGGATTACTAGCCTCAAGCTCTTCCACTAATTCATGTATTTTTTTACTGTAGCTCTCGCTACTAAACAAATCTCTATTATAGAGACTATTCGTAAATAGTTTTTCAATTTGTTTAGGTACATTCCAATAGTCCCTGTCTTTCGAATCACATACCCATTTCATCAATAATACACCTACAGGAAGGAAATATACTTCCTCCTGCGGTGCTTGTGTTGACAACAATCTAATTTGTTCATTTGTATTATTTAGTAGCTTATTAAGCAAATAAGTTTTATTAGTATTCATGTGCCCTCCAATTTGTATACTTCACGTACTAAATTATTCTTGGGTATAAAAAAAATCATTCCCAATCTCTATGAAAAGATATACATACTACTTCATTTGGTGGATCTGGATTATATCTAATTTTTATGTATATAACTTCATCAATATCTTCATCAATATATACAATTTTAAATTTATATATATATCCAGGATATCCATCCGTATCCCTTTCTGGCCCTATAGGATTATCCTTGTTGCTTAATCCCAAAATAATTTCCTTTACAAACTCCATAGGCATTAATCCCTTATCTCTTAGAAAATCTAAAAAAACACTATTCTTTGAACGGGCTATTCCTTGATTATCGGCGATTCCCCATTCGCCTCTAGCAACTCTCTTTTTTACTTCCTTTAACCAACTATTTAAAAACTTATCTCTAATGTTACTCCCCTCCTCTCTCATGTTCTCAATATCCGAAGTATACAGCAAAAAAACCTTAATAAAAATATGCAGAAAAAACCTACACATTTTTATTATATAACATCTGTATTATAAAGTCAACAAATTATTAAGATATATTCCAATCTAATTCATTCAAACTTTATTTTTAAATCCTCAGCATAATCGTAAGAAATTATACAATTTATATCATTTTCCAACCAACCATCTTCTTCATGGGACTTCTCCGATATTTCACTGCAACTCATACTTTTCAGTTTCTCAATTACAGCATTAATAACTTCCATCTCATCCTTAGAATAAATGGACATATCATAATTTTTCTTGCTAATGATTTTTGCTTTTGTAGAATTATTGTAAACATCTTCCGTTTCTTCAACATAAAACTTATCATCCAGTAAATTAATTATCTCTTCATAGCCTTTCTTTTCAATAACAGGACCGTACTTCTGTTTTACATATCTTAAACCTGTTAATGACCTCACATTCTCATTAAAATTTTCAAAATCCATAAACCACAAATATTTATTTAAGCTTGTTTTGTATAAGTTGTCTGTTTTATCTGCAATATAACTTATCAAGTTTTCAACTCTATCAATTTCAAACTTTCTAAACCCATTTAAGATATCTTCATCATGTCTTAATTCAGTTTCAAGCAATGACTTAACAATATTTTTCCTAGAGCTTTGAAAACACTTCGTTATGTTGTTATAAGTTTTATCATTAATCCTTCCTGTATCATATGCTTCCAAAGCTTTTTGTTTGAATATTTCTTCATTCAATAAAATACTTTTTAACATATCACTGTGACTCTTACTGGGTAATGCACCCCTTTCATACCTGTTTATGGTCATCTTTCCCCATCCCAACAATGAAACAAGTTCCCTTTGTGACAAATCATATTTTTCACGGAATTCAATGATCTCCTGTGGCGATACTGTCCCTGTCATCTCTCTATACTTTTCATAAAGTCTTTTAAAATTGTCCTCTTCAATAGTTGGTACAAAGATATCTTTACCACATTCATCGCAAACAGCAATGTTTTCCTCAACATTTACCAACTGACCTTTGTATTCTTTAATTATATTCTTTCGAATAGAATGATTTACCTTTTTATTACATTGTGTACAGAAAGTGTATCCTGATTTTTCCATATCTTTATCCCCCATACCACCATTTAATATCTAAATAATTTGACTTAATCTCGAAATAACTGGTTTTTTATTTTCTATATTTATATAATACCATATAAAATAAAAAATTGCCACTATTTGATGGCAATTTTTATTATTTACACAATTTATTTAAAATATACAAAAATCAAATATACACCCTTGCTTCATATGGCTTCAGCATATCATTTTGCATTTCCTCGTCAGAATAGTTGGATATTACCAGTTTATATCCGTCAGGATTGAGAGCCTTTGTCTCTGGCTCAGGCAAATAAGTATTGTCATTCGAAAAGTTTAAAATCACTAGCATTATTTGACCCTGATACTCTCTTATATATGCAAACAATGGACTTTCATAATTCTCAAGTAAGGAATATTTCCCTTCAACTATAATAGGGTACCTTTTGCGCAATTCAATCAGTTTCTTATAGTAATTAAAAATAGAATCCGGATTGGAAATTTCCTTGCGTGCATTTATTTCAGTATAGTTAGGATTTACCCCTATCCACGGCTTACCTACAGTAAAGCCTGCGTTTTGACTTTCATCCCACTGCATAGGTGTTCTTGCGTTATCACGGCTTCTTATGTGAATGGCATCCATAACATCCTCTAACGCCATCCCCTTTTCAGTAACCATTTCGTTATAGGCATTAAGAGTATCAATATCCCTGTATTCGTTTATGGTTTTAAATGCAACATTAGTCATCCCAAGTTCCTCACCTTGATAAATATATGGTGTACCTTGGAGTGTATGCAGTAATGTAGCCAGTAGCTTTGCACTTTCATTTCTGTATTGCTTGTCATCGCCAAATCTTGATACCATTCTGGGTTGATCATGATTATTAAGGTATAGACTGTTCCATCCCTTGTTATACAACTCTTCCTGCCACTTTGTTGTTATTTCTTTTAACCTGTCAAGGCTCCAAGACTTATATTCCCACTTGCAGTCAGGCTCTGAGTCAATATCCATAAGTTCAAAATGAAATACCATATTTAGTTCATTGCGCTCCGGTGCGCAGTAAAGCAGAGAGTCGTTAGGAGATACCCCTGAAGTTTCGCCGACAGTCATAACGTCATACTTAGATATAACTTTTTCATTTAGTTCTCTAAGCACTTCATGTACCATAGGCCTGTTATTGATGATCGTTCCAGCCCAAACTGACGCTTCTTCTTCAGGAAGATTCGCAAGAATTTCCATATCCTTGCTAACAGAACCAATAGCATCAAGTCTAAAGCCATCTATCCCCTTATCCAGCCACCACTTTACCATATCGTATATTTCTTTTCTAACATTTTCATTGTTCCAGTTCAGGTCTGGCTGCTTCTTTGAGAAGAGATGCAGATAGTATTCATCGGTAGCCTCATCATATTCCCATGCTGAGCCGCCAAAACAGCCTCCCCAGTTACTTGGAGGCAAACCATCTTTACCTTTCTTCCATATATAATAATCTCTGTATTTGTTGGTTTTTGACGACCGTGCTTCTATAAACCATTGATGCTCATCCGACGTATGATTTATCACCAGATCCATTATCAGCTTGATTCCTGCATTATGCAGTGTTTCAAGCAGTTCATCCATATCTGCAAGCGTACCAAATTCCTTCATTATATCTCTATAATCACTGATATCATAACCATTATCATCATTTGGAGAACCATAAACAGGGCAAAGCCATACAATATCTACTCCCAGTTCTTTGAGATATGGTACCTTTGAAATAATACCCTGTATATCACCAATTCCATCTCCATTACTATCCATAAAGCTTCTTGGATATATTTGATATACAACACCTTGTTTCCACCAAGTACTTTTCATAATTACCCCCTTGTATTTGTAAGAACTATAAACTTATACATAATATTTCTCCATTATAACGAGGCCAGAAAATGTCCCCCACTTCTATAAGTGGCAGGTACTGCTTTGGTTTTCAGGACATATTTTTAAAACTTAAATATTATTATCCTTTAACAGCTCCAGCTACAACACCCTTGATAATATACTTCTGACAAGAAATATAGAATATTACTATAGGAATGATTGCTAATATCAGCATTGCCATTAAAGCACCCATATCCTTTGAACCATATCCACCCTGTAAATACTGTACAGCTATAGGTATTGTCCTGTAAGTATTTCCTATTACCAGATATGGCAACAGGTAATCGTTCCAAATCCACATTGCATTTAATATAGCAACAGTAATAGCAATTGGCTTTAAGATAGGGAAAACAATTTTAAAGAAAAGATTTATAGGATTACATCCATCTATAGTTGCAGATTCTTCAATTTCTAAAGGAATACTTTTTACAAAACCAGAAAACATGAAAACTGATAGACCAGAACCAAAGCCCAGATAGAGAACCACTATACCTACTGGATTATCAAGACTTAGAACATTCGCAACCTTAGACATTGTAAACATAACCATCTGGAAAGGAACAATCATACTTGCAATAATAACAAAATACATTATTTTAGTTGTTGCGCTCTTTACCCTTGTTATGTACCATGCTGCCATTGAATTGAATATAATAATCACAAATACAGATGGTATTGTTATGATAGATGAATAACCAAATGCCTGTAAAAAACCTATTTTTCTGATACCATTTATATAATTTTTAAGTCCAGCATATGTTTCAGCTGTAGGAAGCTTAAAAGGTTGATCTGAAATAAAGAATTGTCCTTTGAAGGAATTTAAAAGAACAATAAAAATCGGAGCCAGAAATGCTATAGCCAGAATTACCATTAAAACAAGTAATGTGCCATTAACAATCTTTTTTTTTGTTTCCATTAGTTTTCTACCTCCTTACTACGAGTGAGATATAGTTGAATAAATGCTAAAATAGCTATCATTACGAAAAACATAACAGCCTTAGCCTGACCAACACCTTCGTAGCCTACGCGTCCGTAAAACGTCTTGTAAATATCAAGTGCAAGCATCGTTGTTTGATCGGCAGGTGCACCTGCTGTTAAAGCTAAGTTCTGGTCAAACATTTTAAATGCATTTGTTAATGTAAGGAATGAACATATTGTTATTGAAGGCATTACCAATGGAATAGTAATGTTAAATAAGACTTGAAAGGATGTCGCTCCATCAATTTTTGCAGCCTCGATCAATTCATCTGGGATATTCTGGATACCCGCAATATATATTATCATCATATAACCAACCAGCTGCCAGTTAGTTAATATTATTAATCCCCAAAATCCGTAATTCGCATCAAAGGTAATATCAACACCAAATACGTTTATTAGAAATCCATTAATTATTAGCTGCCAAATATAACCTAATACTATACCTCCAATTAAATTTGGCATAAAAAAAACTGTTCTAAATAAATTTGTTCCTTTTAATCCTTTTGTAAGAGCTAAAGCGATAGCAAACGAAAAAACATTAATTGTGATAACAGCAATAATTGCAAATTTTGATGTAAATAGCAGTGCTCCTAAGAAATTTGAGCCATCCTCAAAGGCTTTTACATAGTTTGAAAATCCAACCCATTTAGCATTTGAAATTGTTGTAAACTCTGTAAATGAAAGATACACGCCCATACCAAACGGAACCAAAAATGCTATTGTAAAAGCTATGAGAGTTGGTAACGCGAATATCACAAAATACTTTTTTATGTCTTTTTCCATAAAAGCACTCCCCCCTAAACTAGCTACTTCATATGTAACAAAAGAGCTACTCGCTGCCGAGCAGCTCTTTTAACTTATATCAACTACTTTATTATTTATTTTGAACTTTCTGATTTCCAATCTGCTATTACCTGTGACTTAACTTCATCCCATTTCTTAGTGCCTTGAGCATATTGTAATAATGCAGCTCCGAACTTATCCTTGAATGTCTGACTTGGGAATACTGTAAAGTTCCAAGCTACATTTACAGCACCTTCTTTACTTGACCAACGGAGAACTTCTTTAGCTAGAGGATCAGTTGGCTTTTCAGTATCTGAGAAGGTATCGAAAGGAGCTATAAATCCAAGTTTGCTAGTTACAAAGTTCTTACCTTTATCACTTGAAAACAACCAATAAATAAAGTCTTGTGCTAATTTTTGCTTATCAGCAGATGCCTTACTGTTTATAGCGAAGAAGTTTTCTGTACCTACGCAAATTCCTTGGTTTTCCTCGCCCGCTATTCCTGTGTATATAGGCATGAACTTAACATCCTCTTCTTTAACAACATTTCCGTCTACGTCTTTGATCTGCCCCCAAGCCCAGTTACCATTTTGAACCATTGCACACTGTCCGAGTGCGAACTCAGCCATTGAATCAGAAACCTGCTTTGTTCCTAGTATCTTTGGCTTAACAGTTGAATTGTTAATGTATAAATCGAAAATGTTTTTATAATTTTCTGCATACTGGAACTTAATTTCCTTAGTTGCATCACCTGTTAAGTCAACATTGTTGTTCTTGAATTCATAGAAAACAGGAACATTTGCAAGGTGTGTCTGCCAACGCCAGTCTTCACCTGTCTTTAATGATGTGCTTGCGAATACCCCTTTGATGCCAAGAGCACTTGCATTCTTCTGCATATCATCAACAACAGCCTTTAATTTCGTGAAGTTATTAATTTCGTCAGCACTCTTAACATCAGTAGCTTTGTTCGAAAGCGCAAAATACTTATTCATAATAGCATTGTTATAAATGATTCCATATCCTTCAACAACATAAGGAATACCATAAACTCCGCCATTAACATTAACTGCAAGATTCTTATCTGTTAAGTGCTTGTAAAGCTCTGTATCTTTCAAGTCTGCGCAGTAATCCTTCCAATTTGCATAACCCTTTGGTCCGTTAATTTGGAATAAAGTTGGGGCATCTGACTTTTCAATTTCTGATTTTAATGTTTGCTCGTAAGTACCTGATGCAGCTGTGACAACCTTCAGTGTCACTCCAGTTTCTTCCTTGTACACTTTTGCAATTTCGTCGTAAATTTCAGCTATTTCAGGCTTAAAGTTCAGATAGTATAACTCTCCACCAGAAGTTTTCTCTGTAGTAGTTGCAACTGTTGAATTAGTTGCTACCGAGCTTTGGTCTGATGTTTTGCTTTCCCCACATCCTGCAAAAATACTGGCAGTAAGTGTTAAAGCGGTAATCAGACTTAATATTCTTCTTGCTTTCATAGGTTTAATTCCCCCTTATTTTATTATTTGGAATATGATAAATATATTTAAATAGGTCAGCTGCAGACTAACCAATTAAATAGGCTTTTTAATAGGCTTATTTGATAATGTTGATTCACGTTTAAGTATTTCATGTCCTATATATTTACAACCAGGTTCAACTTTTTTACCACTTAAAACTGATAATAGAATTTCAGTAGCCCCTAGTCCAAGCTGGTAGGAATCAACCTTTACTGCTGTAATTGCAGGCTTGGAATACTTTGTATATGAGCTTTCATTAAAACATGCAACCGAAATTTCCTGCGGTATACTTATATTTTTTTCTTCAAGATACTTCATAGCACCTATGCACATGGAATCATCCATTACAATTACACTGTCTGGCTTTACTGACATTGACATAAGTTTCTTCATTGAATCATATCCATGCTTCTCAGAGAAGTCCCCTTGACATATATAAGCTTCATTAGCATTAATTCCTGAGTCCTTGAGACATTGCTTATATCCTTCTAGACGCTGTATTGTAACTGTTGAACTTTCAACGCCACCTATAAAAGCAACTCTGTCTTTGCCATTTTCCAGAATATGCTTTGTGAGTGAAAATGTAGCAAGTTTATTGTTATTATCTACACTATAAATATTTTTATACACTCTGCTTGAGCCAATCAGAACAAAAGGAAAATTATTTTCCAGTAATGTCTCAATATTGCTGTCTCTAAGGGTTGATCTAAGTAGAATAATTCCGTCAACTTTTGATGTACTGATAAGCCTTTTGATGGCTTCTGGTTCAGTAGGGTTTCCCGCTGTAATCATTACATCGTAATTACTATCCGACACCGTATTGCATATACCTTTAAGTGTCTCCTGAAAGAATGTAGTTGAATATATATCTGATTCACCATGAGGCATTACAATTCCGATAGCGTATGTTTTATTTCTTGCAAGATTTCTTGCAGCAGAATTGGGGGTATACCCGTATTGTTCAATAATACTGAGAATCTTGTTTCTTGTCTCATTACTTATCCTCGGATTTCCATCAATTGCACGAGACACTGTGGATTTAGAAACTCCAGCTATTTCTGCTATTTCTTTAATTGTTATTTTTTTTGAATTGCTCATAGCAAAACCTCCAAAAGTGTTATTAATATCTGATTGTATTATTATATTACTTAATTATTCAACAAAAACTTTATTGATTATAGAAATATCTTCCTCTATCGCGTTATTATATCAAAATCTTCCAATCAGATATATTTCACAATTGCTGTCGAGCACGAGTATTTTTTGCGCTACCGGTTGCATAACCTGTCTAAAAAAATCCGGTCGCTTTAACTACATACATTGCGCAACCGGTTACATTAATATATTAGCATGGGTATGGGTTGTAGAAAATATACAATTCTCACAAAATAGCATCATGTTTTTTATGCAATATGCACAAACCATACCAAATAGAATTGTACTTTTTGTCCATAATAAACAAATCGTTGAGGAAAGCCAAGTTGGGGAAAACCAAATTGAGAATAGCCAACTGGTTTAATTATCTTTATAGAAGTGAGCTAATTCATGCCATTATTTTTAATCCAACTTCCGAATAAAAAGTCGAGACAAGCGCAAATTTACCAATGGCTTTTGTTCAGTAAATTAACTTAAAAAATTATTTAACTTTTCATTTAATAATGCTACCACACCTAATATTGATTGACTTTAAACAGGATATTCAACTGAGAAGTTTGAGGTTATTTATAAAAATGCATTTCGATATGCAACTCCAAATATCAGATATAGTTTATCTAATATTTGGAGTGCATATCATTATGCATTTTCTATAGAGGCAACTTTTAAATAGAGAATGTTTTTTATATAGAATTATTTAACAAGAATCTGAATAATTTCTTCGGATACTCTTTTCATAACTCTATATCCATTTGTTGCTGTAGTAGCAATTCCATCATTATTAGGCTTGCAAAAGCCATTAACCTGACAAGTGCCATCATCTCTTACAAGCAGCTTTCCCATCATACCAACAGCTGACCATTCTTTTCTTTTCTCCCTTGAGATGTATTCCTGTGAGGAATCCCAGTCTGGATTTAATTTAGGAACATAATCGGTACGCTCTTCACTTATAATGACCTCTTCATCATAGGCATCAGTTATAATCTTATCAGTATTCTCTTCATAGACAGCAGCATGATGTACTGTTCGATATGTAGCAGGTACAACGACATTATGATATTGAATACGTCCCCATTCATCAGTTACATATTTGCCACTCCAATCGTCTGCATAATTATCACCAATAACAGAAGGATTTACTGAGATGATACCCAAAATATAATCATCTGCAGAATTAGCTTTTCGGATTTTATCGCCATCAAGCGTTACAAAGTATCCGACTCTATCTTCATTATCAATATTTCCATCTGCCCATTCAAAGAATTCTGCATAATCAGCACCTGCTGAGTTAAAGGCAGATAAGCCATAAGTTTTTCCATCGAATGTAACTCTGAATGCGTTACTGCGAGCATCATCAGCAGTACCATTGCCGATTACGAATGCGTCAGTTGTGCTAGTATGGGATGCTGGATTTCCTGTTAAGGTTTTATTGAATTTACCAATTGCTTGAGAAAACATATTATTGGCAATTGTATAATATCCTCCTGCATGAGATGAATACCCAGATGCAGTTGTCCTATCTCCTTCTGCATGTGACATATTCCCAGTTGCAGATGTAAAATACCCCTCTGTGTGGGAATAAGATCCAGATGAAGTTGTATCAGATCCTTCTGCATGGGAACTCTCACCAAATGCAGTTGTACAATAACCTTCTGCATGAGAGAACCCACCGTTAGCATTTGTTCCCGCTCCCTCTGCATGAGAACAGTTACCACTCGCATTTGATCCTGATCCCTCTGCATGGGAACTATTCCCACCAGCTTTTGTTGCATTGCCTTCTGCATGAGAATAAGAAGCACTAGCAGTTGTTTCATAACCTTCTGTATGTGAATAGCCCCCAGATGCTATTGTTTTCATGCCTTCTGCATGAGACAGGTTTCCAGATGCTACTGCACTATAACCTTCTGCATGAGAAGTACTTCCAGTTGCTTCTGAATATGCACCTTCTGCATGAGAACAATATCCAGCTGCTATTGTTTCTACACCTTCTGCATGAGAATTATAATGATTACCTATTTCTTTTATAACACTTTTCCACGATGATTGGATAGTAATTGTAGTATTTAGTATAATAGTTAAATTATTAATTGATAAAATTTTAATATTTTGTATTATTGGACTACCTGTAACCTTGATAATTAGTGAATCGCCTACTGACAATCCTGATACCCGGTCTAAAGTAATAGACTTATTAACATCATCAAATGCAGTTATTTTATATAATTCTCCATTACATGATAATGAGTATCTCCCTTCAGAATGGGAACCTTCTCCAATGGCTGAAGTAACATACCCTTCTGAATGAGAAGCCGCATTAGATGCAGTTGTGCAATAACCTTCTGAATGAGAATAGTCACCATTTGCTTTTGTAGCATATCCTTCTGCATGGGAACTCTCACCACTAGCCTTTGAGTCTTTACCTTCTGTATGGGAATAATCACCCATAGCTATTGACCGTAAACCTTCTGCATGAGAGTCCTGACCAGATGCAGTTGTTCCATAACCTTCTGCATGAGACCAATATCCAGATGCAGTTGTTTTATCTCCTTCTGCATGAGAACAATACCCAGATGAAGTTGTTCCATAACCTTCTGTATGACAATAATCATTAATAGCTTTTGTATTATAGCCTTCTGCATGAGAACAAACACCACATGAAATTGTATTATCACCTTCTGCGTGAGAAGGATTAAAAGCTTTTAATTTTACAGCATAAATCCAATCAGAATTAATTATTTCGACAGTATTCAAAGTAACTGTTAATTCATTTATTGCTGATATAATAATATCGTGTTTTGGAAGACTACTATAAACCGTGATATATAATGAATCACCTACTAACAATTCCGATACCTTATCTAAGGTAATAGTCTTATTTGCATCATTAAATCCAGTTATAGTATAAAATTTTCCGTCACATGCTAATGTGTTGCGCCCCTCAGAATGTGAACCAAAGCCGCTGGTTGTTGTACAATATCCTTCTGCATGTGAGTAATTACCTATTGCTCTTGTACCAGATCCTTCTGCATTAGAATAATCGCCTGTTTGAGTAATACCAATAGCCTGCTTATGCTTTGTAACATCAGATAAATGTGCATTAAAACTAGTCTGTGTTGCCGCAGCATCCGCTTTAGTGCCTTGAGCTGCTGTTGCAAATGCTGATGCTTCCTTTCCATCAAGTAAATCTGCATCTAACTTGCTTCCGCTTCCTTCTATTGCTTCTCCAAGTAGTACAAAATCTGTGCCATCATACCTCAATGAATAAATACCATTAACCCTTAACTTTCCTGCTGTTAAAGCATTGCCCTTACTATCTACGATAGCTTTTGCACCTAAACCATTTACATTTAATGTACATGCTCCTGAATTGGCTACATTCATTTTAACTACTACTCCCATGCCATCTTTATAGGTAGTTGGTGCAGGTGATAATACTAATGTATATGTATTTGAACTTCCATCAGTAACTCCATACCCAGGCTGCCTTACATAGTCATTCTCCAGCACGTCCAATTCTGATTCCATTTCTTTTAACTGCCCATCAATAATATCCATATTTTCGTTATAATCCTGAATATTATAGAAATCCTCGGGAGCTGGTTTTATTAAATTATAATTATTTGTTTTTGTTCCCATTATTTAAGCACCTCACTTCTTAATTGTTCATATGTATACTCTGATAATCCTGCATTTGTATAACCATTCAGCAGTAGATGTGTATTATATAAAAGGCTTAGTTCGAAACGCATATTAGCAGGAAGAATTCTTTCTAAGAGCCTTCTGATATCTTCCAGGTTGGATTTTGCAATAAGTTCCACCTTTACAATCACTGTGTATTCTTGATTTAATACCTCTAGAAAATATCCTTCTTCACCGCACAACGAAGCAAGCTGTCTGCCCAATATTTTATATGTAAATGGCAGCTTTTCATTAAGCCTTGTTAATATTCTGAATTTTCTCTCATCGAGAGTTTCAGAGCCTTTAGGAATTATTTTCAAAATTCTCTCCCACCGTTTTACACCGTTCTCAGTAGAAGTAGTTACAAACTGATCCTTCATAACATGGTCTAGGTTTTCCCAAACAGACAAAAGTTCAGGGTTTTCAGCTTCAGCAAGCCTTTGAAATTCCCTGAACTCTTTTATAAACTCTGGTAAATAGCATAAAATATTTATTTCTCTATCCAATAATTTCACCCCTCACCGGAATGGAATCCTTATCTAAAACTAAATTCTGTTCAACACCATTTATAGTTGTTCCTGATATATCAACAACTCCAGCTACATTAAGCAATCTTGTTTCAAGCTGACTTATACGTACAATTAAGCATTCACTTTCCGACCAAAGCTGGCAAAGCTCAAGAAAATAATTATCAAGGGCTTCCTCAGCATAACCTTTTACATCAATCCACTCCCACCCTGTCTGATAGGTGATTTTTGTTGTTATATTAATTTCCTGCTGTTCTAAACCCAAAACAGTAACTGTATGTCCGATAGGTGCAATTCCAATTCCATTGCCTTGGTCTTCAGCAGGATCAACCTCAGTTTGAATATACTCAACCAGTTCATCTGAAGGCTTTTTATATTCAGAATTGATTATAACAAGCTTAACTGTTCCACCACCATTCCAAGTGGGATAAACCTTAACTCCACCAACTCCCTGCAACCCATTAACCTTTTCCTTATAGTCTGTAACATTTCCCCCAAAAGCCTTCAAATCAAGTGTTGAAAAGTATCTTGAACGCAGCTCCTCTGTATCCTCTTCATCCTCTCCGGGGATAATTACTTCTGTTAGCATAGCACTTTCCAAACCATCAATATAGTCAATCGGTATCAATGTTCCAAATAGCAGGTTGCCCTCAGTCCCTTTTGATTCACACATCATTTTAAATTCAAAATCCTTCTCTTTTTCAATTACAACATAATTTAATTTTCCAAGAGAAAATCTTGAGCCAATCGGAACATTTATGTTAAAAATGCCTTTGAGTATAGCATTTGTAGCTTGGTTGGTTGTAATTCCCCTTTCGGCTGCCCTTTTAACTAAATAGTCTCGCGATGCTGTATCTGCAAAGGTTTCATTTAGTATAACGTCTGCCTCAATATACATTTGAGCCAGTTCTGCAGCTGCCGGAGCTATGGCATCAAAAATAACAGAGCCCTCACGCCTGTCTATTGAACTAGGAACACGACTTAACATTCTTTGAAGAATAAATTCATATGTCATATTTTCATACATTATATATTAACCACCTTTTCTGCTATAAAAGTACCTTCACTTGAGGTTACTGTAAATTCCACAATAACCGCACCTTTTGATGAAGAAAATGTAAAATTACTTACTTTTTCTATTCTTTCATCCTGTAAAAGTGCATCGGTAATTTTTTGCTCAATTTTTGAATTAACAAATGATATCTGTTCGCCTATAAGATTAGTTAGTTCTGACCCATAACTCCAACTATATATAATATAGTCATATCTTTCTGTGTTTATAATTTTATAAACAGACTGTTTTACAGCCTCTAGGCCATCAATCCAGCCACCTATAGTCATTTGCTCCAAATTCATTTTATAGGTTTTTGAAGGCTGCTGCTCAAATTCAAAATCATTCACTAAATCATCTTGCATTTGCATCTGAGGAATCATGTCTTCACCACCTTATCTAAAATAACAAATTTTTGCCCTCCCTGCATTTGAAGCATTATTACAGAATCTCCCACTACTAATCCATTATGTATTTTGAACTTCTTTTTTCCCTTATATGAATGAGTATGATTGTCACTTTCTTCTGTAATATGTTCAACAGTCATATCTACCTCATAATCCTTCACATTATTTGTTAAAATAATTTGAGATGCATTAAGAGTTAGTTTTTGATCAATATTAATTTTTAGTGGTACGGCACTTACAACATTTCCAAAAATAATTGCAGTAGGTTTTGATTCATCTACTGCACCAAGCGCTGCCATTTTTATAAGTTCTACCATGTTAGGCAATAAAATCCCCTCCTATCAGGTTCAAATCCATAACGTGTTCACTACCATTGAAAGTATGCTTAACAGATTCAACTATCATGTAGTTTTTGACCTCAATATCACCCACCAGTAAATTTACAGGAAGCAGGCTTCCTCCTCTAACACGTATATCTCCTATAGCATTTGACACTGACAAGCTACGTCTTTTTTTATTGTAAAGGGATATCAGGGCATCAGCCTTTGCTTTACCATTTGTTTTTTCATTGATTTTTTCATAATATTGAAGCACACCCCAAGCTGCCATTTTGCTGCTATCCTCAACTATATATATTTCACGCTTTCCTGTTTTCTCATTATCATAAGCAAGCTTTATTTTATTGTAAGTGTCACTATCTATTGATGAGGTATAATCAAAGTCCTCAGCTGACTGTTCGTTTATGAGAGTATTCAGTCTCATTGACTCCATATCCTTTAAGGTTATTTTCCCGAAATCATCATACAGTACATACATTTTACCTTTATTCTGAAGTGTTAGATCAAGGGCATTTTGGATCATATCAAAAAGTGTCTTGTTATCCTCAATCCTGCTGGCAATAACATAGCTTGTATTAGCAATACTTCCAGTTATAAGCTTGAAATCCTTTGCCAACATTCTTACCAAATCACCAGCTGTCTTATTTTCATAATTATATGTATCTTTGTTTTTTAGATACCTCAGCTGATCATAAGCCGTAACCTTTATAATCTGATCCTTGCCTCTCTTCTTTGTAAAAACATACCCATAAAAAACTTTTTTATCTTTCATTGTAAAAGTTACAAGATTACCTTCTTGGAAATTAATATGCTCATCCTTAATTACCTCAAATTCCAGTCTGCCGGGAGTCCCCTTCCTTGCTGTTTCCCATGTCATTCCCTCTTTAACAATAGGTTCATATACTTTTGTTCCATTTCTTATCATTAACTTATAGTCATCCAAATTTAATCACCTGCCCTACATAAATAAGGTTTGGATTCTTGATTTTATTTAACTTTGCAATCTCAGGATACTTTGAGCCATCGCCAAGTTTCTTTTTACATATTGCCCAAAGTGTATCCCCCTTTTTAACTGTGTATGGAGTTGGAACCGTTTTGGGAGTGGACTGATTACACGTTACAAGCTTTTTATCATCTTTCATTTCATATACTTGTGTCTTGTAATCACTATACTGTTTTAAACTTAATGAAACTGTTAAATCCATTCCATTGCTGCTGTCTTCAATTACACTATATTCTTCAAGCACCACATCTATACTGGTACCAAAAAGCTTCACAGTTCCATTTGGAGAAGTCCTATCTATTTCAAGTTTAACCTTCTGCTTTTTAATTTTTAGTTTTTCGAAAAACTCTAAATAATATGCTGCATCTAGAAAATTTGTATTTGAATATCCTCCTCCAGTTGCTTCACTAGAATATATTGCAAATGGATACCCCTTTACCTGTGGAATAAGTACTTCAAAGTTAAACTCTGTTAATCCCGGCGCTTTTAATATATTAATCTCCGTACCATCTATTAGGTTTATTGTTTTATTCTGATTTTTAATCTTCATTTGTATTTTAGATGGAGTTACAGGCATTTGAACCTCACCTAATGAAACTATATAAGCCATTAATAATGCGCTCCCCCTTCTGCACTAATTGCCAATGATTCATTAACTTTTTGCTCTAAATAGGAAACTACACCATCTAAGTCAAGATTGCTATTAATGTTATTGTGATTTGTCATATCTACCTTTATTTCAGAAGTAGTAAAATTATTAATAGCTTCCTGCTCTGCAATATCTCGCATGTATTTTAAATCTTCTTCTGATACTTCCATAGTATCATTCATAGCACTTGTATTTGCAGCAGTAGCTACCACATTATTTTGAATATTTGCAAATGTATTGGCAGACGAATTTGTGATATTGCCACCAGCATATGAATTTGCAGCAGGATTTGTTTTTTTGTCACCTGCATATGGGATTGCTGCAAATGTTTTTGTCTCAGAATCTTTTTCTTCTACTTTACTTTTTGCCTGTAAAGCAGCAATTTCTGCTTGCCTACTAGCAGCTTCGGTTCTTGCACCAGCCATTTTAGCTTGTATATCATTCGCATGAGCAGCTTTTGTTGCAGCAATCTCTGTTTGATAATTAGATAATTCAGCATTCCTAGCCGCTTTTTCCGCTTCATTCTGGCTTCTTGCATCATCTGCAAAGTCTACCTGACTTATAGCACTTATGCTTACTCCTGGAATATTATTAAGTGCTGAAATCATACTATTTATTAAGCCTATCGCTCCATTAACCATATCCTGTATGATTGTTAAAACATTTACCTTCATATCGCCTATAAAGTTTTGAATATTAACAATTACTGCTTTTATTTTCAGCATCATATTATTAAAAAGATCAATAATCCAGTATACACCAATAAAAAAGCCTATCTTAACCCAATCCCATGCAGTCATAAGTGCATTTACAACTATTAACCATGCCACTTGTAAACCACCAACTGATTGTACCCAACATGCAATAGCCGCAATAACAGCTATAATCGCTATAACAATCCATGTAACGGGACAAGTTAGTAAAGCAAGGTTTAGCCCACTTTGAACAATTTCTTGTATGGTAGTTGCAATTGACAAAATACCAAGAGCAACTGCTAAGGCTGCAACTGCACTGGCTATACCAACAATGACAGGTCCAACCAAAGGCCAGTTACTCATTATTGCTCCTGCAATTGTAGAAAACACACCAAATACCGTTGCTACAATACCTCCTAAAAAACTAAAGGCATCGCATATATTTTGAATCATAGTCTGAAAGCCTTTATTTTGGGTTATTTCACTAATTTTTTGAAGAATTGGTCCAAACGCATTCATTGCTGAATTCTGCAAAGTGGTAAATATCTGTTCAAACGTTGCTGGTGTGTCCGCAAATCCTGCATTTATATCAGTCGCAGAATTAAATACTGCATTCTTTAGAACATCAGCAGATACTCCACTGCCTTCACTTGATGCTACCTGTTCAACTGGTTGCCCAGTATATTTTGCAACTGCCTCTGCCAGTGCTGGCGCTTGCTGCATAACAGATACTAAGTCTTGTCCTTTTAACTTTCCAGCCACCATTGCATTTGTCAATTTCTGGATACCCGCTGTTGCATCCTCAGTGCTTAAACCACTAAAAGCCTTATTCATTAATTCTGTAAAATAAATGGCTTCATCGTTGCTTTTAAAATTATCCTTGGATAATGAACCAAGTGTACTAACAGTTGAAACTGTACTATCATACGAGGTTCTGGAATTTTGTGCTACTCTATAAACCTTGTTCTGTAACTCAGCTTGGGTCTGACTACCATCATTTACTGATTGGAGGTCTGAATTTTGCCTTGAATATTTATCACTTAAATCCATAACAGCCTTTACCTTCGGTGCTACTGCTGAGCCAATATCTTTAAACTTACCAATGAAGTCACCCACCCCTGAATTGCTCTTTGGGCTTTTTACATTAGTATTGGCAGCAGTATCCACGTTAGGAGTCACAGGTAGAGTCAATTTAGCAGCAGCAGCGCTAACACTATTTATAGCCTCGATTGACTGACTTTGAAATTCAGTAAAGTTACCAACAGCAGTCTCTAGTGACTTTGATATATCTTCAAACTTTGAGGTTAATTGATCAAAGCTTTTTGTGTCTATTGATTTATTGAACTGAAAGTTTAATAAATGAAATCTTTTATTAACATTTTTTACAGAATTATCAACAGATCTATTTATAAAACTAACAGAACGGTCAATAGAGCGATTTATAGTATTAACAGAACGATCAACAGACTGATTTATAGTATTAAAGATATTAGCTGTAGCTGCTGTTGTATTTGCAATTTGTATTGCGTTTGCTATTGTAGCCACTCGTTTATCACCAACCTTTACATGGTTCAATACTTATTTATAATAGACAACGATTGCGATTTAATATCATAATAAGCAGTAAACCCTTCAATGCAAAAGCATGCGGCTTAACTCAGCCTATCAAAATTAAATAATCCGTCACTATAATTAATGATTAAAGAAAACAAGCAGCATTTACAATTTTTAAGGTAATCCTCTTAGTAGTTGTTAATTAAGTCCTTTAATTGGTATTGCTGCTTGTTTCTAAAAATTAAACTTTATCTTCTACTTTTTGCCCTAGTCTTATTTGCTTCTTTTTTATCATTTTCAACCTTGATTTCTATTGCAGCTATAATAAAAGCTCTTTCTTCTCTTGGAAGTCGCAAATATTCACTGGGGGTAATATGAAATTTATGAAGGCAATAGTAAGCAATATTTGCATCACTATCGCCTCCATTTATTAGTTTTTTGCTTCATCTACCAGTTCTTCCATAGTTGCATCAAAGCCGTTCACCTCTTGCACCTTTGTAAGGTACTCTGCATATTCTCCGGGTTTTAACATAGTTTTAAGTAAAGAATCAGCACCCATAGCTCCGTAACTTTTTTGCAGCTCTGCATTATTAAGATTTGGGTATACTGTACATTTTGCTGCAAGCTTTCCTAAATATGCATTAAAATCAGTTTCAGGTGTGTACTGATTCCTCTTCCCAGGAACCTGAACCTTCCTTGTACATGACTTTCTTATTTCCTCATCTTCCTCTGACGTTATACAGCAGATTTCCCATTCTAAAGGCATTCCTTCGTCATCGACAAATCTCTTTGATGCTACAAATTTAAATGGTTCTTCTTTTTTTACATTTTGACTTAGAAAAAAACTCAAATCACCCATTATGGCCATCCTTTCTTATCTAAAAAACACTAAGCATTCATACCTGAAAGTACGTTAAATTTATCTTTAATTTCGAAATCCTCAAATGTAAAATTAATTTCTTCATCTAAGTATTCTGCATCTGCATCAAATTTTGTTAGAATTCCACCATCAAGGTTGCAATCCTTTAATATTACAGTCTGTTTTCCTGCACTAGAAGTTGGATCTTCATTAACTACCATTATGTCAAAGTATATATCCTGTCCATTTTTGTTATAGTTGCTCAGCAACTCTCTAAATATCGAAGTGTTATAATGGAAGGTCGCAGAACCAGTACCTTTCCAGCCAGTTGCTTTATTTCCCTTTGCTGTTCTTCCTAGAATAGGAACCTCACTTTTAGTTTTTTCCATACTTGCTTCTAAGTTTATTGCTTGCATGAAATTGTATCTGTCAGTTCCTATAGTAATATAACATTCAGCCTGAGCTGCGCTTATTGCATCCTTTGCATTCATTGTTTGCATGTCCGTCAATCCCCTTTATAATTTATTGTACAACTGTAGTCATATATAGCTGTTCCATTGCATTTGTCACTGTGACAACATCCTGAACAACTACTGATTTCTTGGTGTCACCCTGAGATACTACAACATCTTCAGCCTTGAAATTCTCAATAGCTCTTATTTTCTCAAGCTCCTTGTGATGCTTAACAACGTCATTCCAGAATAGGCTTCTACCTGCAGCATCGTTTGGAATACTGCCATTATATACGTTGTTAAATATTACAGCTATGTCATTGGCAATCTGATCCAATACCCTGATTGTCTGATTACTACTAAAATCACTGTTCTTTTCATCAGTAAATGAAACAAAGCTGTTTATATCTTTAAGTACTCTTACACTGTCTCCTACTCTATGTAAGATAAACTTACCAGATTTTAATGCTGCCTCTAGTTCACTCTGCTTGTAGTCAACATTTACATCAAATTCACCATCATATACCTTATTTGTGTTGCTTTTATTTACAGCACAGCCTGCTGCTACTCCTGTAACCCAATAAACAAGAGATGCTGCTTCATCATTTTTAACATCATTTTGTAGGTTAATAACACCTTCAAAGTCACCAGCTGTTCTATAAAGTACTGTTTGGAACTTGATACCACAATCATTTCTCATTCTCTTAGTAAACTCAACAAATAGATTTGTTACATTTGAATCAGCAGATACACATCCTAGTGTATTGAAGGAATATGACTCCACCTTATCAAGAAATGCCTGGTACTCAGTCCCAGTTATAGCAGCACCATTGGTTCCACCCTCTAGTGATATACCGCTTGTTAATGCTATACTTTCTGTTGTTGTAAATACAACAAAATCATTTTCTTTAAGCTCAGTCATACCTGAAACAGTTTGAATATCTACCTTTACAGTATCAATTAGTGTGGTTACATCGTACTTAGTACTATCTTCTGTATTTTTATCAATAACGATTTTAATATCATTGCCACGAGCACCTGAGTATTTCGCAGTTGCATAAGTACAGGCTGCCTTTGTTCCACTATTTAACTTGTAAAAGTATCCTGTCTTAATATTTTTAAATAAATCTCTTAGTCCTTTAAGCTTTTGATGTGTGTAAGGGTACCCGAAAATCTTCAAAGAATTTTTTTGAAAATCCCCAACTTCAACCTTAAAAATGCTTCCATCAACGCCCCAATCAAATTCCAGCGCCATTGCAGCTATCCCTCTGTCACTTAGAGTTGCAGTGGCTTTTGCTGCACTGATAAAATTAATGTAGCTTCCTGGTAATACTTTATTTTGTGTTAAAAATGTTCCTCCGCCTAATGCCATATTAGTTCACCTATCCATTCTTATAAATTTTATTAAAACAGTACTTAGGACTCATTACTTCTACTCAATCCAGTTCCTATTGAAAGGTTTTCCATAGTTTCCTTAGCTTCTGTTTCCATGTATGAATAAAAGTTAAAGCAAACATAAAAATTTAGAATTTCATTGATATTCTCATAAATCTTTTTTGACCCTCTAAGCAAGTCACCATTAACTTCTACATACTCTAAGGCAGTATTTAATCTTTCAATAGTATCTAATATTTCTGCATTTTTACTATTTGTTGCTGGATAGTACTGGATTAGAAATTTTGATTCCATTAAGTACCTTTTTCCCAACATCTTTTTATTAGTTGATGTCTGTAAGCAAACAAAAAAACAAGGCAAACTGCTACCTTGTTCAATAACTTCTGTATACACAGGCATTTCGCTGCCAAACTCCTGCTTTAGTTTTAATGAAATCGCAGCAATTATGCTATTAAGCAATAAACTCCCTCCACACTTAAGATTTAATTATGTCTTCTTGAACTTCTTTCATAAAATGTTTTTACATTTTGTTAACCTCCCTAGTATAATTTTCAAAATTATAAAGAGGAGACAGAACCCTCTGTCTCCTCTTTTGTGCATATAAACGATTATTAACCATATATATCACAATATGCGACATACATCGTAAGTTGTTTAAGCTTTGTTCAATACTAAAAGCTTGTAAAAATATTTACTAATATCTTTTATGCGAATTAGTATTACTTATTTATGCCGTATATACAAGTATAATTTTGATAATACTATTTTACATCATATATACTGGTATTGTTTGGTATGCTTTTTATAAATTTATCATGCTTTTTTCTTACTGTTTCCCAAGAATAGCTCATTCCCGCACCTGTTTGTTCCCATGTCAGTCCATCTATATATCTATATATTAGTATCTGCCTAATAGTACTATCCTCAATACTTTCAATATAAGTTAATGCTATATTTATTTTTGTCAAAAGGCTACAAATCTTTGTTTTGAGCTTCGTTGCAAGTTCTTCCTTTTCTACAAGGTAATTATCAGAATTTTCTTCTACTCCTGTTATAGTAAATAACCTAGGTAAATAAGGAAACTGCTGCTGACTACCTCTCACACTATCTGTAACTATAGAATTCTTATCTCCCAAATTTAAATCCTGAAGTCTTATCTTTAATTGGTTAACTTCTTTTTTTAACATTAGTATTTCACATAATTCATCTTTCACCATATCAGCACATTATACCTTTCTATGTATGATTTTAAAAGTTCAACTCCACTGTATTAAAGAAGTTTCTTTAAATCAGAAGCGTTGTTTAGAATGCCATATTTTTACATATTTACACATTTTTAATACATTTATTGTAAAATATGTACAAATGAATGTTATTCTAATATTATTAAGTAAAATATGACATCAATTTACAACTATTATAATAATTTGATTTAGTTTAAATGAGAAAATTGTCTGAAAAATTTGAACTGGTTATTCTTACTATATAAGAAACAACTCTAAAAACATTTTATTCTGCATCGTTTATAGCCATGCTCATTGATAGTATTCCAGCATATAATTATACTGAATACTTTTATTGGAGTGATATATTTGTACAAAGACACTAACCCTGATATGACATCATATATGAACTGTTCAACCTATGGAATGGATTTTACGCAACAAGCTTTTAATAAAGCACTAAATCTTATTAATGAAGCAGTACAAAACGAGAGAACTGACGAACTACTCTATGATTACTTGATTAGTATAGCTCCTACTAAAGAAGAAAGGTATATTATTACAACCATAAGAGATGATGAAAGAAATCATCCCCAGTGGTTCAAAGAAATATATAAATATTATACAGGTTTAGAAATCAAAATAAAAAATGATAAGCCTTTTATAAAACCATCATCATATTTCAAAGGTATAAGCGAGACTGTTTCTGGCGAATTAGAAACTATGGAAAAGTATAGATTTATAAGAGAAGGCTTACCAAGCAGGCTATATAGGGATATAGTGTTCAGAATCCTAACTGATGAGATGAAGCATGCAACTAAGTACAACTATATACTAAACAAGAATTCAAATATCATTCAATCAAATTATAGAGAAACAAGCAACCAACCAGATTCTAAGGATAAATTTTCTAAAGAAGAAGCTGCAGCTATCGCTTTACTTCTTGGTATTGATTTTGCAAAAAGTAAGTTTGATTTAAATGAATTTTGGTTAGGGGTAAATACTGAACTAGAACATGGAAAAAAATACTACAAAACAAATGTCACTGCAGATGAGCCTATTACTACTGGAAAAATTGCCTTAGCTCATCTTAGTGAATTTCCTGATTATTATACAAGATTAAAAGTATTAGAAGAACAAGCTAAAGCATATTGGTCAACTCAAAAATAGCATCCAGATAAACAAAAGAAAAATCAATGTTATCACTTTCAAGCTTGTTTTTGAGAGCTTAACTGTGCTATATCTTCAATGTAAAAGGGCACTCAATATCGCCCTGAAGTTTTTGCATTATAAAGTGCTTTATCACTAAAGTTAATAAACTCTTCATCACCATATCTGCCACATAAGTCAGTCGGTCTTATACTATTCGAAATGAATCCTGCTGTTCTATTTTACAGAATACTCCTGTAGCAACCTTTCCTTCATTTCCCATAGCGACTTTGACAAATCAACATAGTATTTATGCGGATTTTCAAACCTTCTAACCTCATCCCACAAAGTATCAACCTGCTCTTTACAGTAGCTCTTTATGTACTGTAAATTAGGATTTTCATATACACAGGTTCCCTTATCAAAAATCTGGATTAGAAGTATTTTTGCAGTAAAGTTAGTTACAGTCTTCCTTTTCCACGTATATTCAGGATCAAATAGTTCATAAGGCTTACTTTCATCAATAGTCTCATCATTATCTGTAAGTACATCTGCAATCGATTTTCCACTTTCTTTGTCAAAAAGCCTCCAAGCCAGTTTAAATCCTGGGTTAGTTATTTTCCCTACATTTTCACTAAGCTTTATTTTAGGAATAATTTCGCTATTTTCTTCAACTGCTACTAGCTTGTAAACCCCGCCAAACACTGGTTCTGATTTTGAAGTAATTAAACGTTCCCCAACACCGAATAAATCCACCTGCGCTCCTTGTGCAAGTAAATCTCTGATAATAAATTCATCTAAAGAATTGGATGCAACAATTTTACAGTCATGGAACCCAGATTCATCCAGCATTTTTCTTGCTTCCTTCGTAAGATAAGTAATGTCACCACTATCAATCCTTATTCCCTTGGGTCTAAATCCTCTCGGAACTATTTCCTCGTTAAACACTTTTATTGCATTAGGTATTCCTGATTTCAACACATTGTAGGTATCTACAAGAAATGTACAATTGCTAGGATAGGTCAAAGCATAAGCACGGAAAGCCTCTAATTCAGTTGGAAACATCTGAATCCAGCTGTGCGCCATTGTACCGATAGCCGGAACACCGAATTCCTTCTCTGCAATTGTACATGCAGTTCCAACACACCCACCTATATATGCAGCCCTTGCACCATAAATAGCTCCATCATAGCCTTGCGCCCTTCTTGAACCGAACTCCATAACATCTCTTTCCTGGGCAGCTCTCACAATTCGGTTTGCCTTTGTTGCTATCAGACTTTGATGATTTATTGTTAATAGAATCATTGTTTCAACAAACTGTGCCTCAATAACAGGTCCCCTAACCGTTACTACAGGTTCATTCGGAAATATTGGTGTTCCTTCAGGGATTGCCCACACATCACAGCTGAACTTAAAATTCTTAAGGTATTGCAAAAATTCTTCACTAAATTGTTTCTTACTTCTCAGGTATTCAATATCTTTTTCATCAAACTTAAGATTTTGCAGGTACTCTATTAGCTGCTCAACTCCAGCCATTATTGCAAAGCCGCCTTTATCAGGAATCTTTCTAAAGAACATATCAAAATATGCCTGTTTATCTTTAAAATTATTCTGAAAATACCCATTTGCCATTGTTAATTCATAAAAATCAGTCAACATTGTTAAATTTATTTTATCCATTTATTCTACTCCTTGAACTATTTCTATTCCATTAAGCATCATGTTATATAATGCTATTAAATATCATTATACTACATAGAATTAATGTTTTTAAATGTCTATCTAAGCCACCCTAATATTGTTTGAATCGCTTCTACTTTAATCTCCTTACATGATAAAATATTTTTGCACGATAAAGTGCAATGGCAAAATCATTGCTGAAATACACTTAGCTACCATTGATGTCGTCACTAAACATTTTCTTTATATAGTTATTAATTTGTAATATAATGTATAATATATACTGAATTTGCCGTTTGTATTAATAATTTTTTTATTTATGAGATATATTGTCTCTTCGCTGTAACTCTTAATAAAAAATTTTAGTATCATAGTAAATTCATATGTAAAATAATATTTATGGAGGTAAAAAAATGAAAAAACTCTTATTTTCTGTCATAGCGGCTGTTATTCTGGCAAGTTTTGCACCAGCTTCAACTAGTTTTGCTGCTACCACCCAAATTAATGGCAGTGACGTTATGGTTATTGGCGATTCGTATTTCGCGTTATCCGGTGAAATTGTCAGAGCCTTAGAAAATGAAGCTAGAAATGCTGGTGTTTTAGGTGCAAATGATAGATTTAGAAACAATCCAGTATCTGGAGCTACACTAGCAAATAATGGCATCCCTTCTCAGTACACAAATGGTATTCGTTCTGGTAAAGTTAAGTATGTAATAATGGATGGTGGCGGAAACGATTGCCTACAAGGTTGGACTCCTGCACCATATAATGAAAGCACTCCTTTTATTAAGAATGCAACAGATGCAGTTACTAATCTATTGAAACAAATGAAAGCTGATGGCGTTGTTAAAGTTTTCTATTTATTCTATCCCAATCCAAACGGAGACTTAAATGGTTTAAAGGGAAAATTGGATGCATTAAGACCTATAATGCAATCTACAGTAGCTAACGCAGCAATAAAGCCAGAAACATATTTCTTTGATATAAGACCCGCATGGGACGGACATTTATCAGAGTATACACTATCTGATGGTATACATCCTACAACAGCTGGAAGCGTAGCGACAGCAAAAGCTATGTGGGCTGAAATGCAAAAAGTTAACTTTTTCGGTACTAGTACTCCTACAATAAAATGTGGAGATTATAACAACGATGGAAATATTGATGCCTTGGATTTCTCCGCTTTAAAAATGTATTTGATGGGTTCTGACCGTACATATACTGAAGTTTTAGATCTTAATAGTGATAAAGCAGTAGATGCAATTGACTTTGCTATCATGAAGCAATATCTGCTGGGTATCGTAAAAACTTTACCTTACAACTAGAAATCTGTTATAACGCCTAGATTCAATATGAAATTGCTGATATTGCTGGTGCATCATCAACTTTTGTTGATACAGTCGATACAATTCAGACGCAGATTCAATCGGTATCAGGTGTTCCGGGTTCTAAGACAGTGAACAGTCAGGATATTTTGGATAAAGCGCGACAGACAGAAGTAACAACAGAGGAAATGACGGTTATTGTTAGTCAAAATAAAGAAAACGCAGTTGCAATCAGCGGAATTGAAAATCGATTCTCATAAGATATATGGGCATACCAAAATGTGTCTTAAATATATACAGGCTAACAGCAATAAAAAATATGTGTGATTAAAGTGATAAGAGAATTACTCAGTAATGGGTAGTTCTCTTGCTTTAGCTTAATCGAGTATTAGTATCTTGACTTTCTTGCAAAAGCCCTTGCCATTTTCTGTCGTTATCCTCCTAAAAGCTTAGAGCGTTCCTACCAACACATAAATAGAAAGTTAAAAGAGAGTTTAAACCAGTTAAGGATCTTACATTTTCTTTAAATTTTTCACTAATCAACTCTAAAAGTTAGAAAAAACAAACTATTAGAGTTGATTAGTATAGATAATAACTTTTATTAATCAATCTACAGGTTGCAAAACCCCTGTTCTGTCGTCATAGAATTTATTGGGGTCTACTCCATCCATTACTATAACTCCATGTATTGATCCGGTTACGTTTGGATCTTGCCATGACCACACAAGATCTCCCTTTGAAGTAAATTCTAAAAGTTGAACTCCATAAGAACTGTCTCCTGAATTATGCCCTGTCCAATTGCTTATAACAATATTTCCATTTTTCAGAACCTGCATACCGCAGAAGAAATTGTAATTTAGATTGTTTTCAGGTGCAGGCTTACCACCAAACTTCTTAATAAAATTTCCATTTGCATCATAAACACCAGCATATACATTGTATCCGGTAGATATTAATAGTTCTCCATTCGGACGTTCAAGTATCTGATAAACATTATTTGTATTAGGAATAGAGAGCTTCCTAATGATTTTACCAGTCATATCTGCTTCAATAGCAGTATTAGCTCCTCCAATAAGCAATGTGTTTTTGGAAGAAAACCTCATTAGCCTTAGGTCGCTCATACCACTGAATCTAGCTGTTTTAACTGCGTTATTGTTTGCATCAAGCTCAGTTACTACAATCCCATTATTCATATAACCAATGAAAGTATGTCCATCAGTTGTCCTTCTGACTGTTTGGGTATTTGAATATGCAGCGTTATGATATTCCTTGAGCATTTTTTTGGTATTTAAATCATAAATGTAGTATCCATCTCCACCACTTAGTAAAAGCTGATTGTTGCCTATCAGTTGGTAGTCACGGCAACGATAAGGCAAGTTTATGTTCCAGTCTTTTGAGTGATTGTTTTGATCAACAAAATGCAGTTGTGACCTTGACTCATCATCAGCTATGAAGCTGTGTCTTATTGGTGTAGGAGTAATTGCAGGATAATTTGCAGTTGTAGTGTTAAAATGGCTGGCTACAACCATTACATCGCTCATATTGACCACATTGTCCTTGTTTAGATCGTAAAGGGATACATATCTTCCATCCCCCGAAGAACTATTAAAGGATTTAGTAATTTCGATTGCATCTAACTTATCAATGGCTCCGTCCTGATTTATATCACCTGCCCACATATTAACAGGAGCTTCAGTAGTGCCAATTTGAAGGCTGTCTGTAATTTTGCCTATTTGAATTATTCTTGACAGATATTGTATTTTTGATATCTTCAAGCTAAGGTTGGCAGTTGTAGTATTAACGCCATCAGTGTTAATGCCTGTTATGTAGAAATACCCGTCTGAATCAGTAGTTGCAGTCTTGTTAGTTCCTTGAAGTGTAACTGTAAATCCAGCCTTCGAGCCTTCAGTTGCGGATAAGATATATCCATAAATTTTATAGCTGGGTGGTAGAACTTCTGCCTGGGCAGTTGGAATATTGACCACTGCCAATGTATTGAAGATGATTGAAATAGCCAAAAATAAAACTAGCTTCCATTTACTTCTTAACATTATTAACTCCCCCTTGTTCTTATATATAACTTTTCTTAATTTACTTATAAATTTTACTTAAGTTTAATGGTTTAAAACCCCATCAAGCACAATTAATCTCATCTTTAATTATTTTTGTACAGGGAATTTATTAATAATTCCCAGCAAATATTGTTTGATTAATGCATAATCTATTGCTGTTATTTCACCATCGCCATCAACATCAGCAATCAATATACCAATTGGATTCGGGAATGCGGTAATCTGCCCAAGCAAATACCGTTTCATTAATGAATAGTCTATTGCATCAATCGTGTTACTTCCATCAACATCACCATACATTATAGCTTCAGCGGCTACTAGTTGTTTGGGCTGGATTACTGTATACCCACTAACCGCATTGCTATCCCAGTCAAAAAGACTAACTCCGTTATCTGTACCAAGTATAGTAGATGTTTTAGCAAACGTAATATTTGTATTCTTCACCTGCAATACCTTGAATTTTATTACCGCTACAGATCCTGTTTTTTCAGCAACACCACTTTTTTTGTAAGTATCAAGTCCAAGATATGCCTTACCAAAGTTTAAAACTCCCTTATTCAAATCATTTGAAGCCATTGCCAAAGGTGTAAAATTGTCATTCTTTAAAAGGGTTCCATCGTCCTGCACTGTATTCGCCCCATAAGCAGAAACCGTACCATCGTATGATACCTTTACAGGCTGTAAAATAGCAGTATCATAAACGAGATTAACCTGATATCCTGCAAAGTTTGTGACTTCACTTACATTGACCGTAGCTGTAATTATCTGGCCTACTGAAGTAATGCCTGCTGTATCAAAATCAGCCGTAATAGACCCTGTGCCTGCAGCAGATACAAAACAAGTAGAAGACATTAATGAAACAACTAATGACAGAACAAGTATAAAGCAACACTTTTTCATTCTCTTCCCCTCCAATTTAATATTGATCAAAATCTCACGTGAAAATAATTTAACAATGAGTAATCACTTTTCACGTTGTGTAACAGTAACATTTTACTACCAGAACTTCTCTTTTTCAACAGTATTCCCATAAATTACATTTTATAATTCTGTTAGTTGAATATCAAATGAAATACTAGAGAATATTTGGTAAAAACTGTGATTTGTGAGTTCATATAAAAATGATGTCTATATACGGTAAGATAATCAACGGGTTAGGTTAATTGGGATAGAATTAAAACCTCAGGTGCATATCACATTGGGCACTCGGAAAGGCTAGAAGGCTTATTTCTGGAAAAATTTGTTATATACTTGTATAAATCTGTACATTTACTATATTAATTAAACTGGATTTATTTCGGACAATTACTTTTATATAGTCTCTAAGACACCGTACTTTATTTTATATGGAGTTTCTTACTCAAATTCCTCAGCATGCTTCGAGTTATGTTCAGCTAAATGTTTTCTAATTGTATCCATCTCTTTGTCATGCCCACTTTTCCCATCAAATAAATGTTGTCTAAAAAAATCATCATCTATTGCTACTTTTTTAAAACCGATTCCTTCTGGAGGTTTTAATTTTAATGCCTTAACCCGAATCCTGTTCAAAATATTGGCTGCTTTGCTCAGATCTGTCCATTTATCAGCAGCTATTCTGAATTTATTCCTGTCGCACGCTGCACTACCTGTATTCCCTGTATTTCCTGTCTTTCCTGTCTTTCCTGTCTTTCCTGCCTTGCCTCCCCCGCCTGTCCAGTCTGCCCATTTTGCAGCTAATGTATCAGCACCTGATACAATCTGGGCGCGCATGTCGGAATAAGATATATTAGAAAATGGAAGGTCTCCAGCAACCTCAATTGGAGGCGTAGAATTAAGTGTCTCATATACCGCATCATGAAATGCAACTACCTGATCAAAAGTAGGCCCACCACCTTTAGGTTCATATTCGAACATAAGGTTATCAAAAGTTCCTCCTTCTTCTAATCCCAAGTCTTTATTGAATGCAGTTACAATGTTGTTAGCTAAATTCTTTTCTTGAGACAAACTTTGGGTGGAAGTACCGTTTTGCCCCCAAATTTCACCACACTTTCCGCTTTTAACTAAATAGTTTTTTATAGGAGAAGAAACTAAAGCGGCTGTCATAAAACCTGAAGTAAGTGTGAGGTGTGCATTGAGATTGGCAGAATGTTCCTCTCTTAAAGAATCATGGGTTAACCCACCTTTCTTTATTTTAGTCAGCGCACTATCTCTTTTTACATTTTTAGTGAGGTGAACAGGTGCACTTTGATTCCCCAATTCCGGTTTGTCAACTTGCTCTGGTGGACTCGGAGTGGCAGGGGGATAAGCAGGAGTGTTCGGGGTAAGAAAAACCATCGCATCATCGTTTGAGCTATCCTCCGTCTTAGCCTTCTTACCGTCCTTTGAGCTACTCTTCACCGCACCCTTCTCACTGTACTTTGGTCCACCGTCCATCGTAACCAATCCGCCGTCTATAGGCGTAGACACACGATTAAGCTGTACGGGAGCATCTTGGGTAGCCTTATTAAAAAGGGATTGCTGTTTTTCTCTCGCTAAGACTCGAAGTTTTCTTTGCGCAACGGCTTCTTGTCTATTATCTATAAACCTAAATCCTTGCTTTGCATGATTTTTATACTGGGTAACAGTATTTGCATTTACGGATTTCTTTCCTATTTTATTTGTAGTTTTTTTCTGCTTCTCCTCTTGCACATACATATCTCAACCCACCTCAGTTTGATCTAATTGCTGTTATAGACATCCATCCTAATTGCCTATAACACACAAAAGAAATGCATTAATTTTATTTTAACTGTATCATTATCTTCCTATTGTACAACAACCACCGTATTAGGAGCTATTACTTCTTTTTGCCCATCTAATTCAATACAATTCCGCTATTAATCAATATTAAACCTGTCAATGTTAACAATTTATACAACTTATACAATTTAATTCTATAGAAATTTACATACTCCTCTATTTATTTGCATTTTTTACTATTACGACATTAACTATCCGTTGCCCTCTCCCCCATCGGATTCGCCTATTTTCCAACCCTGAATCATCATTACCTGCTATATCCTTTTAGCAAAATGTTGATGATCTTAGTCCTAATAAGGTCAGAGCAGTAAATATGCACACATTCGTCATTGATTGTAGAACTATAAAGTGTTAATTCATGTCAAAATACTACTTTAATATTTTTGCAAAATGTTATATAATGGTTATAAGCGCCACTCTAGAATTTTGCAAAATTCGATTAGGTATTCAAAATGTTTTTTGCAAAATAAATCGAGGATACCAGTAAAAAATATTTTTTTCATTTTTTTGTGCGATTTTTTTGTCATCTACAAAACAGGAGCTAGTTATAATGGAAAATATATCTATACTTTGCCTTGGTTATAAGAGGAGTGAAAGTAATGTTTTTAATTATTTTTAAGGGGGAATGTTCAATGTTTTTGAAAAAAGGTTTTAAAAAGGGCTTGTGTTTTGTTCTGGCGGGTATGATGGCTCTCAGCATGGTGGCTACTACTAGTTTACCGGTATCTGCTGCTAGTGAGAAAGTTTACAGACCGCTTCCTAATGAGTACAAAAATATTAGTTCAAAGCAAGGTACTATTGAAAAGTTAAGTTACAAATGGGGTAACGATACTAAATATTTTAACGTCTACCTTCCTAACGGATATAACCAGGCTGATACTTCTAAAAAGTATAACGTTGTATATCTGATGCACGGTGGCGGCGAAGATGAGAATTTATTATTTGGTGGACCAGGTCAGAACAAGGAATTAAAAGTAATCATTGATAATATGATTGCAAAGGGAGATATTAAACCAGCTATATTTGTTACACCTTCATTCTACAAAGGTAATAATGATGTTGCAGGTTTTCCTCAGGAATTAAGCACTACTCTTATTCCGTATGTTGAAACTAAATATAATACATATTTAAAATCAACTAGTGTTGCTGATATGAAAGCTTCCAGAGATCACAGGGCATTTGGTGGATTCTCAATGGGTTCAGTATGTACATGGTATACATATATTAACTGCCTTGACTATATTAAATATTTTATGCCTTTTAGCGGTGACTGTTGGGCAATAGGTGGGGGTAATAATAAAGCCGTGGAAAATGCAGCGTATCTGGCAAATGTTGCAAAGAAAGGCGGTTATAAAGCACCACATGACTTCAAGTTGTTCTGTGCTTCAGGCAGTGAAGATATTGCATATCCTAATATGGTACCTCAGATTAATGAATTAAAAAAATTAACAGATACTTTCGTATATTCAAACGATCCTATACAAGGAAACTTCTATTTTATGGTGGCTAATGGTGGTACACATTGGTGGGGTTATATTAATCAGTACATCTACAACCTATTACCAGATTTGTTCCAAGATAATGCTCCTGTAGAACCTGTAGAACCAATAAGTGCTTTCAATAAAATTGAAGCAGAAGATTATACAAGCCAATCTGGGGTTGAGATTGAAGACAATACATCTGATACTGGTAAAAACATTGGATATATCCAAGATGGAGACTACACTGTTTACAATGTTGATTTTGGTGACGGTGCTATTGGATTCCAAGCTAGTGCAGCAAGTGAATCAAACGGTGGAAACATAGAGATTCGTTTGGATAGCCTAACAGGTACATTAGTTGGAACATGTGCTGTGGCTAGCACAGGCGGGTGGAAGACATTTACAGATGTATCCTGCGATATTAGTAATGTTACTGGAAAACATGATGTATACCTCAAATTTACTGGCGAAAGTGATTATTTAATGAACTTAGACTGGTTTAAATTTGACAAATCAGCAACTCCAGTTGGTAAAATAGGTGATATTAACTCTGATGGTTCAATAGATTCATTAGATTTAATGTTAATAAAGAAACATCTATTAGGTGCAGGAGAAATTGAAAACACTGCATTAGCTGATTTAGATGGAAATGGCGAAGTTGATGCCCTTGACTTCGCAGTGATGAAAAAGTACCTACTTGGCATAATAACAACTTTCTAAAAAACATATAGCTTTTCCAAAATTAGCACCTTGAGAATTTCAAATCTCAGGGTGCTTTTTTGTTACTAATCTCGCAGGTTCTATTGAAAAGCTTTATCTTTTGCACTTCCATCACTAAAATCAAAATTTGAACCTCAAAATATATTGTCTAGCAATGTTACTAATACAATCTCTGATATTGATGCTATCGGTGAACTTTACTTTCTTGTTTCAGAAAAAAATTAAGACATGTTCTACTGGAAACAAGCAGGAAAGTAAACTTAAAAAAATAAAATGCGTAGAAATAACTAACAGCGGAAACTACAACAGCCAATAATGCCAATTTAAACTACAGAAATTATTCTTGCACTAGAAGTACCATAATAAAAGCCGCTTTATCAGCGGCTTTTATTGGTGAAGGCAATCCATACCTGTCTAAGTTCACAATGCAGATTAGTAACTTTAGGCATACGGTTAGGCCTTTTTAATTTTTAGTTTTATTATACTTCTTACTCCTACCGAAGATAATTTCGGTATCGTATGTACTCTTAAAGCATGTTTCGCCTAAAGCGAAGGCTTTGAAGTGTAATTGACTTTTCTTCTATTTAACGTAGAATGAATCACCATTTTCTTTTGTTACGATATCAAGACCGTTGTTCATCATAGGGAATAAAGGTGATCTTCCAGCTTGCTTCCAGTCACTGATTGGGTTAATTATACCTGTATTGTAAGTCATTAGCGACATCATAGACCAGAATCCTTGGTTAACAGTATTAGGATGCATACATGCTAATATAGTTCCATCTTTAACCATATCTATTACTGCTGGGTCTGCATCGTAGCAAAATACTTTTGCATTTGTTTTTGCTTCTTTAACTGCAGTTCCTGCTCCCATACCTTCCATACCTGCTGAACAATACATTAAAGCAAGGTCAGGATTTGCTTGTATCATTGCTGATGTTAATGATGCAGCTTTAGTCTGGTCACCTTCTGCTTGACCACGTGCAACAACCTTCATATCAGGATATTTTTCTTTTATTCTTGCTTCAAAGCCATTAATACGAGCTGCATGGTTATTCTGCGCCGGTCTTTCAAGGATACCGATTTTACCCTTCCCACCTAATGCTTTCGCACAGAAATCAGCAGCTTCTCCACCTGCTTTATAATCATCTGAAGTAATCCAAGTGATTCTTTTGCTATCCGGTGAATCTGAGGCAAAACATACTACTGGAATACCTGCTTCCATTGCCTTATTGATTGGTTCAACAAAAGCATCTGCAACAGTTGGTGAAAGTGCAATTCCCTTTGGCTTTTTAGCAACAATTTGTTCAAAAACTGCAACTTGCTTTGCAGCATCTCCATCGTCGCAGCCCATATAATAAGTCTTTACACCCAAAGCGTCCGCAGCTTGTTTAAAACCTATGTAAACACCCTTCCAATACTCGGCTCCCTGATAGAAAGTACACATATAGTACTCATCTGTTGGTGAACCTGAAAAACCTTTCATTACCTCTGTTGCCTCTGCTACTGCATTAGCATCCGCATTTGATGCTTTAGTACCTGCAGCTGTTTCTTTAGTATCAGCTGTTCCCGATGTGCATCCAATAAGCCCAATTGCCATCGTTGCCACAATCACAAGTGCTGCGATACTTCTTTTCGTTTTAGTGAACATAATAATCCTCCTAATATTCTATTTAATAATAGCCTAATGCTTGTGCTTTTTGGCCATAATTACAATGTTTTAAAGTGTTATTTATCCTTATGCATAAGATAGTCTATAGTAACTGCAATTATCAGCACTGCGCCAGTGACGAATTGTGTCCAGTTTACTGATATATTCAGCATTACGATACCGTTTGCAATGAAATTCATTAGCACTATACCAAGAATTGAGCCTAATACCGTTCCTTCTCCACCTAACATGCTAGCGCCGCCTATAACCGCTCCTGAAATAGTCATCATAGCCGTAGGCTCTCCAGTAGTCGCAGGTGCTACCCCAAATCTTGCAATTGTAAGAATACCTGCTATCCCGGCAAGTGCTGATGAAACAATATACACTCCCATTTTAACGTTTTTTGCATTTATACCTGAAAGAATGGCTGCTTTTTCATTACTGCCAATATAAAAAACTTTTCTGGCAATGGAAGAGCGTCTTAGAGTATAATCGCTTATGACTGCGATTATCAACATTATCAAGACCAGAACAGGTAATACGTCAAAAATAAGACCGGTTCCCAGTGTTCTGAATGCAGCAGGCATATTAGTTACGGAAATTGGTGTCCCATTGGTTATAACATAATCCAACCCTCTACACATACCCATTGTAGCCATTGTTACGATAAAAGGATTTACTCCTACTCTCCCTATGAATAAACCATTTAGAAATCCAACAAATACTGCTACTGATAAGCCTATTAAAGCGGCAATAACAATATTTATATTGTATGTCTGCCATAGCCGCGCTGTTACGATACCTGCCAAACCCATTACAGATCCTACTGATAAATCAATACCTCCGGATATTAAAACCAGTGTCATTCCTATTACAATTATGGAATCTGTTGAAAGTGCCAATGCTATCGCTTTAAAATTATTTACCGAAAAGAAGTACGGTGAAGCTATTGACAAACCTGTCCCAATTCCAAGTATAATTAAAATTATGGTTAACTCTCTAAAACCTGCTATTTTTTTTAATGTCCCTCTTACGATGGAATCTACATTTGTGATATTTTTGCCTGACTGTTCAAGTTGTGCTTTCATTCTCCATCTCCCTTTACTATTTTAATACTAATTTGCATTTAAAAATGTGGTATCACATTTTTAAATAGCCGCATCTGCGGCGACAGGACGTAGTCCGTAAATGTTGTTCAATGCTATGAGTCGCTGCTTATGCAGCGCACCGCTTTAGCGGTGATTTAAAAATAGTTATTCTATTTTTAAATACGAAATAGTATTATTAACCTGCACAGCCATGTTCCGGAGAAGATGCTGCATATGTCATTATATGTTCTTCCGATAGCTCTTTAGCATCCAAAGCCCCTGTTATCCTGCCTTCAGACATTACTATAACGCGATCGCACATTCCAATGATTTCTGGAAGCTCGGATGATATTATTACTATACCAATTCCTTCATTTGACAGCTTTCTTAACATGTCATGTATTTCAGACTTTGCACCTACATCGATACCTCTAGTAGGCTCATCCATAAATATCAGCTTTGGACTTATTGACAGCCATTTTGCTATAACTATTTTTTGTTGATTTCCTCCGCTTAAGCTGCTGGCTTTCTGATTTATGTTGTATAACTTTATTCTTAGCTTTTCGGAAAAGGAATTTGCCCAATCCTTTTCTGCACCGGCATCAATCAGCTTAAACTTTGAAACCTTCTCTAGGCATGAGGCTGTGATATTTTTTTTGATACTTAGATTAAGAAATAGCCCCTCTATTTTTCTATCCTCTGTAAGGTAAGCAATACCTTTTTTTATCGCATCTTTATAGCCTTTAAAGTGTACCATTTCTCCTTCAAAGTAAACTTCGCCCGAATCAACTTGGTCAATTCCACACACTGCTCTGGCTACTTCTGTTCTTTTAGAACCTACTAAACCGGCTATTCCCAATATCTCGCCTTTAGAAATATTAAAGCTAATATCATTAAAAACACCTTTTCTAGTAAGATTCTTAACCTCTATGATCTTATCTGTTACTCCGGTACTCTTTGGGGGATATAGGTTTGTGATATTTCGTCCAACCATTTTACTGATTACAATTTCAGGACTTATTTCGTTTACCTTTAATGCATCTATAAAATGACCATCTCTAAGAATTGTTATACTGTCGCAAATTCTAAATATTTCTGACATCTTATGGCTGATATAGAGTATGCTTATACCTCTAGCCTTTAATTTTTCGATAGTTACAAATAATGCCTCGGTTTCACTTTCGGTCAATGAAGATGTTGGTTCATCCAGAACAAGTATTTTACAATCAAGTGATATTGCCTTTACTATTTCTACTACCTGCTGGTCTGCAACAGTTAGTTTTCTAACTATAGTCTGTGGGGTAATGCTGGTTTTGAACAAACTAAGGATATCACCGGCTTTTTTATTGAGCTGCGCAAAGTCCAGCATACTTAATACATTTCCTTTGATCCTTCCCATATAAATATTTTCTGCAACAGTCATATGGGGGCAAAGGGCTATTTCCTGATGAACAAAACCAATACCAGCATCCTGGGCATCTTTTGGTGAATTGAACTTGACTTCCTTGCCATTTAATATAATTTGTCCACTGTCAGGTTTGATTACCCCTCCAATGACATTCATCAGTGTAGATTTTCCGGCTCCATTTTCACCCATCAGAGCGTGAATCTCTCCTTGTCTTAAGTCTAAATGAACATCAGTCAAAGCTTTTGTACCCGGATAGCTTTTATTGATGCCTTTTACACTTAGAATAGTTTTCCCATCCAATGTATTCACCTCTTCATGTGTAATTTCTATATTTAAATGATACAACATGAATACTTCTTAGATTTCTGAACCTTTTTAATAAAGACAGGAAGTTTTTAAGTAACGACAAGATGAATTTAATAGATAAAATTCTCTGTATTAAGATTCTTCTACGAAATTAAAATAGTACTATGATTGTTGTTGAAGATTTTGTAATATAACATTTGTTCTAAATTGTCTGGGGCTTAAACCAGTACTCTTTTTAAATATTCTGCAAAAATAGTTTGAATCTTCATATCCAGACATTTTACTTACTTGCTTTATATTCAAAACATCATTTTTTAAAAGGTTTTCTGCAAATTCCAAACGTTTTGTAGTGATATAATCTATAAAATTAATTCCGCGCTTTTCTTTAAATATCTTGCTGAGATATTGTGGGCTTAATCCTACTTCATTGGCAACTGACTCTAGCGTTATGTCCTTATTGAAATTTCTATTTATGTACTCGAAAACCTTACTGATTATTTCAGAATTCCTGCCGGGGCATTTCGCGACCTGATCTATAATATAATCAACATTCTTTCTACACCAGACTTCCACTTCATCTGCCGAAGTTAACTCAACCAGTTCCTGCAACATCCCAATACTTAAAGAATTGTCCAGATGTACACCCATTTTAAACACTGTTCTTTTTAAAAAAAATATGAGTTCTTCGGCATAACCTTTTAAAATATCCATGTTAAAAGTATTTCCTATTAATTCAGCTATGATTTCGTCAGCAAAATTTTTAGCATTATTTAAGTTTCCCGCTTTTATTTCATCAATAAGTTTACTTTCTAAGGCTAATGGATACTCATGAAAAGTTCCTGAATTTATCTCAATACAATGTGAGGAAAAATGAATTACACTGTTTTGCTCAGATGATTTTCTTAGTGCCAAACCTGCTTCATTGTATGATTTTCTAAAATTTTTAATGTCTGTATACGCATTCCCAATTCCTATTGAAGCATTAACATCTACGGCAACCTTTAGCTTTCTTAAAATATCCTGAGCAATTATGACCGATTCATTTACAATCTCTCCGTGCACGAACTTTTCATTAACAGGAATAAATACAACAATAGAATTTCCCTGAGGTTTGCCAAAAAAACACTTCCTATATAAAGGAAGGTTTCGTGTAACAATTGCGACTGTTTTTTCCATAATAATTCTACTACTTATACACTCGTTGATTTCTCGGTTATTTATACGACCCGGGGATATCAGCATAAAATAACCGGCCTTTATTTCCTCCTGAAGAAATGCTATATAATTTTCCGCCTTTACGATATCACAATTGCCATTCATAAAAGCAGTTACAAGTTCGTTCTCCATGTAAGGCTTAATTGCTCTAAGCTTTGCGTCAATGACTTCTACGAGGTCACAATTGTTCAATTTCTCATCGATCTCACCTAAGACTTTATTTATTTTTTCAACTACCTCCTGCTCGTTTACAGGTTTTAAAATATATCCCTTTACTCCAATATCCAAGGCTTGTTTTACATATTCAAAATTATTATATGCTGTCAAAATCAGTATGCATGAATTGATATCTTCTCTAAGGATTTCCATCGAAGCATCAATACCGTTAATACCAGGCATTTTTATATCCATTATGATTAAATCAGGCTGAATCTTTCGGTTTAATTCTATTGCCTGCCTGCCATTTTCAGCCTCACCAACAATTTCAATATTACTGAAATTTTTAGATATCAACGCTCGCAAAACATATCTTGATAGGAATTCGTCATCTACAATCATAAGCTTATACATCGGCATCCCCCATTTCTGCTAGAGGTCTTAAGAACTCTTCCTTCTTCATATCTTTTTTTAATATAACCTTGAGAAATATGCCGTTAGAACATTTTAATTCAACTGTAAAATCAATGATTCCTTCATACTGTACAAGGGCGTTATTCAATATATGATCAACAAAATCTATGATACTCAAGTGATTGATATTTATGTCTTCAAAATCACTGTAATTAACATAAGTAATATCAAACCTATTTCCATAGCGAATTTTTTGTATTTCAATATAATTGCGCAAAGCTTCTAATTCTTTTGAAAGCAAAACCTTTGTATCTCCATTATAAAAATACCGTAAAAGTTCACAGGATATTTGAAGCATCATTTGGGTTTTTGGGGCATTCTCTAAATATGCCATTTGTCCTGCGTTAACTATAAACATCTGCGTAACTTCATCAAATCTTCTTTGTTTCATAATTCACCTTTATCCTTGAATATTTTACTACATATCGTAAAATACTCTTATTTATCTACAATTTCAACATACTTTTCCATAGGTATTTCTACAACACAACAATCATTCATGTACGTTCTTTCAGGAAGTGTTACCAGAATATTTACGATATCACACCTATATACAAAGGCTGAATAGTGCCATACCCCAGGATTAATGCATACAACTACTCCCTTGGGTATACGAAAAATTTCTATGTCCTCAACAGGTACAACTGCATTTGAGGTAGCCGGACCCACATGCATAAGAATATCTCCATCAAGTGGTATTATCATTTCTCCCGTATGATTGTGGTATTCAGAGGCATCAATAATCAGTGGTCTCTTTAAAAGACGACATAAGGAAAAAGAAGCTAAGTTACTATTTCCAAGCGGTAGCTTAATAATATCCCTATAAAACTCAACCGGTTCTTCTCCAAATTTTACCCCTTTGGGATTAAGCACATCAGAGTATGTACCATATTTTGAAAACTTCTCCATACTCAGTTCATTTATCTGCTTTTTTATCATAATAAATATCATTCCTTTCATTTTGCTAAAAATCACAAAATAGATATATCAACTGCTATATAGTTTGAAACATATTTATAACTATACATAGAATTAAATATGTTTCTCCTTTATGCTCTGGCTATAGTTTGAAACATATTTATACTTATACGCTAAAAAGTTTCGGATATTAATATCCACTACGAATAAGAACATCCGAAACATTTAACTTTTGAGTATACTTTTAAATTAGGTTAGAAGGATTTTTTCAATATCTCAATAATATCTTCCTTACTTGCTCTTTTGGGATCCTGATCTAACCCTCCAGCCATGTACTTCGTTGTTCCGGTCGCAATCTCGTCAAAATCCGATTCCTTGACTCCTTGTTTGCTAAGCGGAATATTCATGCCTATATCATTGATTAGCTTTTCAACTTCTAGTACAGTGTTCTCACAGCTACAACATTCATCACATTCTTCGCAACAACATTCATCACGGAGGAACATACCGATATTTTTATATTTTTCAGGTTTGAAATTCATACTGAATCGCATAGTATGAGGTGTCATTGCTGCAAGACTTTCTCCGTGGACAGTTTCACATACTCCGCCTACTGCATGGGAAATGGAATGACATAAGGTTATACCGGCTGTTGCTATTGAAAAGCCAGCCAAAGTATCTGCATATGCCATTGCAGTTCTTGCTTCTATATCATCACCTTTCTCAACGGCCCTTCTTAAATACTTTCCAACAATTCTTATAGCTTCTTCCGCCATTTTATCTGTAATAGGCGTAGCAATATTACTCGTATAAGCCTCAATGGAATGGGCAAGTACATCAAAGCCTGTTGCAGCAGTAATCTTCTTAGGTACGGATAACATGAGTTCAGGGTCTACAATTGCCACCTTTGCATATGTATAATCACTTCCAAGTCCAGGTTTTTCCTTTGTAACGGGATTTGTTATAACAGCATACGGTGTTGCATGGCTTCCAGTACCGGATGTAGTTGTAATTGCGATAATAGGAAGGGTTTTTTCTGTTGCAGTTAAATCATCAGGATCTCCACTTGGACAATAATTCCATATGGGTGCATTATGCCCCATTGCAACAGCAATTCCTTTTGCTGCATCAATTGCACTGCCTCCGCCTAAACCTATAATAACATCACAGCCTGTTTTTTTACCAAACTCAGCACCTGCATCTACTTGCGTTGAAAAGGGATTTGGACTTACCTCATAGAATAGCTCTGATTCAACGCCGCTTTGTGCCAATAACTTTTGAATTCTAGAAGTCAACCCGCTGTCCTTGAAAAAAGGACCGGTTGTTACTATTAATGCCCTTTTGCCGTATTGCTTTACGTACTCACCCACTTCATTCAATTTACCGGCTCCAAAGACTATTTTTACAGGAACAAAATAGGAAAAACTGTTAATCATAATAATACATTCTCCTTTTTTATATTTTTGAAATCTTTAATTCAACTTTCACACATTAAAATTTTCTGATGCTAATGCATCTATTATTTTTAAGCTAGGAAAGTTGGATTTAATCTTTTAATCTTTTTATCTCATCAGCATACCGCCAGTAACGTCAATAGTTGCACCAGTTATATAATCTGCCTTATCTGATGCCAGAAAGGCAACTGTATATGCAACTTCTACAGGATCTGAAATCCTACCTAAAGGTATTCTTTCTATGTATTTAGCTTCATTTTCTGCAAGTTCTTTTTTATTCATTGGAGTTCTCATCATTCCCGGCGCTACTGCTGTTACATTTATTCCATACTTGGCAACTTCTCTGGCAAGTGAAACTGTAAAGGTTACAACTCCCCCTTTTGCAGCTGCATAATGGGCATGACCACTGGTTGAACCATGAAAAGCAGCCTGTGAAACAATATTTATAATTTTCCCCTTGCTTTTTCTTCCTATCAGGTGCTGTACAACCCGCTTACTAAACATAAAGGGTCCTGTAAGGTTTATTTTTACTGTTTTTTCCCATTCCTCATCAGTCATACTTTCAACGAATGCTGTTGGCCATACTCCGGCATTATTCACAAGAATGTCTACTTTACCGTAAATATCAACCGTCTTTGCAATGACATTGTCTATATCACATGCATTCGTAATATCCCCATATAAAGGTATTGCACGTGTATCATATTTTTCATTAAGCTGATCTACAAACTTAAAAACATTTTCCTCATCAACTAAATAATTCACAACTACGTTAGCTCCTTCAGCTGCCAGAATTTCGCTTATTGAAGCTCCCAAACCGCTTCCTCCGCCTGTTACAATTGCTGTTTTGCCCTTCAAATTAAAATCCATAGCTATCCCCCCCTTTTTTATTTTTACATATAATAGAAAAACAATTTCAAAAGAGTGACATCAGCTGTCAGTCTTGTCTAACATCTCAATTACTCTTCTAAATTCCTTATACTTCTTCATATAAACTTCGTTTCTCTTTGCATCGGGATAATAATGCTTCTTATTTTTTACCATAATATCTATTGCTTTCTTGAGGTCATTGTATTCACCTATTGCTATAGTAGTGCAAACTGCAGTTCCTAAAGCTCCTACCTGTGATGCCTCAGTTGTAATTATCTCCATATTCAAAACATCTGAAAATATCTGACACCAGATATCGCTATTAGTAGCGCCTCCAGAAAGTACTGCTTTATTTCTGACAACTCCTGCTTTTCTGAGATTTTCTATATGCATTAAGTGCGCAAAAGCCACTCCTTCAAATAAAGCTCTTAACATATGAAATATATTGTGTTCCGCCTTAATTCCCAAGAATGTTCCATCCATATTTTTTGAAAGCTGTGATTTAAACAAAAAAGGCATATAAATAATATTTGACTCTTCAATATTAATTTCGCTTATTTTCTCATCAATTATTTTATAAAGACTACCATTTGAAGTATCAGATAAACCAATCGCATTTATCACATTGTCTATAAACCATTCAAGATTTACAGCAGATGTTGCACTCGATTCCACATAGATATATCTGTCAATATCAACAAAGAGCGAACATTTCATAGTTTTGGCACTATATACAAGATCTTCCCTAATTCCGGTGTTCACATTCCAGGTTCCTGCAATCAAGCTATATTTGTCATCATCAAAAACACCACTTCCAAGTGCACATGCAATTACGTCATAAATCCCGCCTATTACAGGAGTTCCCACATTTAAGCCTGTTTCTATAGAAGCTTCCTCTGTAACATACCCTGCAATATCTGTGGTCTTTCTTAATGGTGGAAGCTTCTCAAACATTTCTTCTATCCCAAATAGCTTTAAAACTTCCTTATCCGTATTTTTAGTTCTGGGATCTATTAACCCGGAATTACTAGCATCGGTGTATTCTATCCCTGCATTTCCAGTCAATTTATAAATAATCCAGTCTTTAACCATAAAAATCTTTTCAATTTTTTTGTAGTTATCTGGTTCATTTCTTTTTAACCAAGTTAATATCGGAATAGCTTGACCAGTCCACAAATTTTGGTATAGGCTTTTGTAAGCGCTTTTACCTTCCAGCTCCCATTCTTCGAGGAGTTTAATTGCCCTTGCATCCATTGAAGATACGGCTTTTCTTACCGGTTTATTATCTTTATCCAAACAATAAAGACCGGCGCCATGCCCACTGTTACCAATTCCAACTATATCTGAAGGATTGATGTTTGATTTTTTTATGGCTTCTTTTATTACATAAGCTGTGTTTTTCCATTGCAGTTCCATATCAATTTCAGCACAAACACCGTGCTTCTCAACCACTGTATTTATAAGGCTGGAGGCTATTTCTTTACCGTCAGTTGTAAAGATTACTGATTTGGTGGTTGTTAAGCCATTATCAATACATAAAATGTATTTACTCATTAATTCCTCCTGCTACAAAAGCTGCTGTCTATTTACCCACTGCATTTCCCATCTTTTCTAGGCATCTTGTTACCACTTCAACAAGTTTTTATTTTTGTGAATGCTATTTACACTTCAATAAGTTCTTTCTTTTTAAGGATACTGCTTCAACTATACATACAAGACTTTAATCATATTTAATAATTGTCTTTACCACATGCCTTGTTGAGTTATTAAGTAGTTTTAGCACTTGGGGGCAACTCCAGTCTGAATAGCAATACCTTTACTTGTTCCCAAACGTGTTGCTCCTGCTCTAATAAAATCAAGTGCAATTTCACGGTTATTTACACCAGTAGATGCTTTTACTCCCATTTCGGACCCAACAGTTTTCCTCATAAGCATGATATCTTCAACTGTAGCACCGCCAGTACTCATTCCTGTTGAAGTCTTTACATAATCTGCTCCTGCGTTTTTCGCAAGTAAGCACACTTTTATTTTTTCTTCTTCTGTTAAAAGACAGGTTTCAATAATTACTTTAGTTAATGCCTGCCCTGCTGCTGCATCAACAACCGCTTTAATGTCTCTAGCTACCAAATCATAATTTCCGTCTTTTACTGCTCCTATATTAATTACCATATCAACTTCCTGAGCTCCGTTTGCGATTGCATCACGCACTTCGGCAGCCTTAACAACAGGTGTGTTAGCCCCTAAAGGGAATCCGATAACTGTGCATACTTTTACTTTACTTCCTCTAAGAATACTTGCCGCATACCTTACATGTGTAGGATTTACGCAAACAGATGCAAAGCCCCATTCCATTGCCTCTTGACAGAACTTTTCTATTGTCTTTTTTGTTGTATCAGGTTTTAATACTGTATGATCACATGTAGCAGCCAGATTATTTATGTCCACTTCATTAAGCATGTTTTTTTCCATTACCTTCACCTCTCAATTTTATATTAAGGTCAAACACCCCTCTTACTTTCAACAATATCTACTATTCCTGCAATTACCGAATCTATTGGGATTCTCATTTCTATATAGCTAGAGCACTGATTCGCCCTCTACAATAAAGCACCATATCACCAACACTTGAGCCAACTCCAGCAAATGCCATAAACTCATCACCAGTGTTTTCACCTTACGTAACAACCGCTTAAAATATTATTCTCTAAATTTTTTTATGGCAGACTCAAATATTTGTTTGTTAACCAAGTATCTTGAATTCTGTCCGTCAAAAAGTTTAACCATTTCGAGTGCCAGCTTTTTAGGTGAATTATAGAATGCATCATTTGAGCCACCTGCCATATGAGGAGTGATTGTTACATTCTCAAGCTTTATAAGCGGATATTCTTTCCCAGGCGGTTCAACATCGAATACGTCTAGAGCGGCTCCTGCGATTTTCTTATTCTTCAATGCCTCATAAATAGCCTTTTCATCTGCTACAGATGACCTTGAAGTATTTATTAAATATGCTGTCGGCTTCATCTTCTGAATTAATTCTTTGTTAACAAGATTTTCTGTTTCTTTCATTGCCCTGACATGGACGGTTACAAAATCAGACTTCTCCATCAATTCTTCCAGACTTACCATTTCTATTCCATAGGGAGGATTATTCACAAAAGGGTCATAGCCTAGAAGCTTAACGTCAAAACCAACAAGTCTCTTTGCAACCTTTTGACCGATTTCTCCAAGTCCGATAACACCAACTGTTTTGCCCGGAAGATCAGGTATGTGTCCTGAATTTGAATATGTTCTTATCCATTCTCCATTTTTTAAGCCAAGGTGTCCTCTGGCAATGTTTCTACTTTCACTTATTAAAACTCCCACTGTAAAATCAGCAACTGCATCTGCATTTCTACCAGGGGTATTGAAAACCATAATACCCTTTGACGTTGCATACTCTACATTTATGTTCTCACATCCAGCCCGAAGTACTCCAATTACTTTAAGTTTTGTACATGCATCAATCAATTTTTTTGTAACGGTACAAAATTCAGTTATGATAATATCAGCATCCTTACATGCATCTATTATGTAATCAGGTACTTCATAGGCTTCACTTCCACCATGCTCTACCAAAAGATTTATATTCTGAAGCTCTGTAAAATCATTAAGCTTCCAATCTACGGTCTGGACTTCAACGCCAAGTTCCTTGAACTGCTTAAATCCTGATAGTATATATTCATTGGGAATAAATAAATCACCAATTCCAACAAGTTTCATAGCTGTACTCCTTTTATAATTTGTAATAAGTCAATGAACCTACGGAACCAACACTATTTTTACGGCATTTTTTGCTTTAATTTCGTCCATTGCCTTGTGGAAATCCGAAAATGGCATAACATGTGTAATCAAAGGTCTAAATCCTTCTGGATTCTTCCTTAGTAAGTCTACTGCTGCTTGAACATGTTTAACTGTTGAATCGGATGTGCCGTATAAGTTCAACTCATTATAATGAATGGTACGGCTGTTCACACTAATCATTTCATCTCCTACTGGCAAACTCGCAAAGTACGATACATATCCGCCTTTTCTTGCATACATTGGAGCTTTACTTTGCACCCCATTGTTAGGAGCGGTGATAAGTATAAGATCAAAACCTTCGACCTTTGAAAGTTCTTTAAACTTTCCATCAATTTCATCGGGAGTCAGAACTGTCAAGCCCATATCCCTTGCCATATCAGACCTTTTTCCCGGGAATGCCACACAAACTATATTTTTAACACCTTTTTCTCTGGCACATAACGCATGCAACATACCGAGTGGCCCTAGCCCCCATATAAGTACATTCTCAAGCTCTTCTTCAGGCACACGATTGATATCGTTCATTGCACATGACATTGGTTCACTAAGGGAAGCTATCGTGGCATCCAGATCTCCTACGTCAACCAGATGATTCTGTTTAACAGCCTTCGCAGGAATTACTGCATATGGAGCCATCGCGCCTGCATAATTAAACCCCATTGCCTCAGCGCTTCTGCACAGGTTTGTTTTTCCTTTATTACAGTAATAGCAGTCACCACAGCCTATTGTGGTAGCCATAGTAACTCTTTGTCCAATTTTATAATTTTCTACACCCTCGCCTAATTCCACTATAGTTCCGCAAAGCTCGTGTCCCATAACCTGCGGGGGCTTTATTCTGGGATTTCCGTTTACAAATGACTTAATATCAGTTCCACAGATCGCACAAGCTTCAATCTTTACAAGTACCTCACCAATGCTAATTTTCGGTATTTCCTTCATTTCTTCAATTCTTACATCCTTTGGTGCGTAATACTTAACACAATTTCCTATGGATGATGCCATATTAGTGCATCTCCCTTCCACCTGTTATGTTCAACGCCTGACCTGTACAGTATTCTCCGCTTGCAGTAAGGAAATAAACATAATCAACAACATCTTCTATATCTGTTAATCTCTGAAGTGGAATCTTTGCAGTAAATTTCTTGATTACTTCTTCCCTGGATAATTTCAGATTATCTGTATATCCTGCGCTAACTGAGCTCCAAACACCTGTTGCATCTGTAATACCTGGACACATACAATTCACTTTTATGTTAAATGGAGCCAATTCAAATGCTAAAGCATGAGTTAATGCAATTACTGCACCCTTAGCTGCTGAATAATGTGCCATTATTGCCGAACCTGTCTTGCCTGATTTTGACGCGAAATTAATTATTCTGCCATTTTTCAGATCTTTCATAGTTTTAACCGCAGCTTGTGCACAGAAAAGAGTTCCGTTTACGTTTACCGCCATTTGTCTATTGATTTGCTCAGCTGTAATTTCTTCAAACGGACGCTGGTCAACTATTCCTGCGTTATTTACCAATGCAAAAACAGGGCCAAAATCTTTAACTATTTTATCAAAGCAAGCAAAAACAGCTTCTCTATCAGTTATATCCAATATATATCCTTTAGCAGTTCCACCTTCTTGCGTTATTCTATCTGCCTGTACTACAACTTCGTTGTTAATATCAATCATAGCAACTGCCGCACCCTCTTTTGCATATCTTTCCGCAATACCAAGTCCTATACTTCTTGCTGCTCCTGTAACAACGCAGACCTTACCTTTTAATGATGAAAACATTTTAATTTCCTCCTCACAATCAGTTTTATTAATATTTTCTATGTAAATTATTTAATGACGTTTGTCATTTTATATAAATTGTTTTTTGCATTTGTCAAATTTCCAGCACTTTGAATCATAAGCACTCATCCTTTTTACCTACCTACAATTCCCCCACTGACATCCAAGGTTGTCCCCGTAATATAGCTTGATACATCTGAAGCCAAAAACACCACAACTCGTGCAACTTCATCAAACTCAGCTATGCGCCCTAATGGGATTTCTTTTTTGTATTTGTCCATATCTTTATCAAGGGTTTCAGATGTCATTTCTGTATACATCATTCCCGGAGCTACGCTATTTACATTTATCCCATACTGTGCTACCTCTTTTGCTAACGAAAGTGTAAAGGTCACAACTCCTCCTTTACTTGCTGCATAGTGTGATTTCCCGTTCTTTGAACCGTTAAAGGCTGATTGAGATGCAATGTTGACAATCTTTCCACATTTGTTTTGGGCGATGAGTATATTTATCATTTCCCTAGAGGTTAAAAAGGTTCCCGTCAAATTTGTGCTTATCACACTATTCCACTGAAACAAGTCCATATCTTTAACCATTGATACCCGGCAAATCCCGGAATTGTTTATCAAAATATCTATACTGCCTAATTGAGATATTATTTCACGAAAAATTCGTTTTACATCTTCTTCACTTGTTACGTCACCTTCTACAAATATTGCTTTGACACCATATTTTTCTTCAATCTCTTCTGCAAGTAGCCTCGCCCTTTTATGATCATTCCTATAATTTATTGCAATATTGCAACCCTCGGCAGCCATGTTTCGGCAAATTGCAGTTCCTAAACCACGAGCTCCTCCAGTAATCAGCGCAACCTTATTGCTCAACTTGAAATCCATATTTGTACTCCTTGTTTTCTTACTAATTGTCTATAAAACCCATAAAAATTAAGATTTGTAGTATAGACTTGAATCATGATTAATTAAAATTTATCGGATAGACTCGAAATCATGATTCAATTTTGATTTCTCAGATAAAGACTTAAATTATGATTTTTAGTTTATCCTTGATAAATATTAAATGGTCATTTCATAGTTAAATGATATAATATTAATTGAGGTCATATTCGCGTAAATTTTTAATAATTCTATGAAGTTTTTAATTGTAAAAAGAGTATTTGATTATAAACTTAGGTATTTATATTAAAAAATGACTATAAAAATAAAAAAGTACTATCCTGATAGTAGTAAATATTAATCGGATAGTACTTTTTGTATTATTCTATTATTTTATTTGCTTATAATACATTTGCGGACTAAATTCTCGCCGCAGATGCGGCTATTTAAAAATGTGATGCCACATTCTTAAATGCAAATTAGTATATACGGTTAGTACAGTTTATATAGTAGCAGTATGCGAATTAGTATTACTTAATGTCGAAGTAGTCGCAATTTTCCTTTGTTACTACGTCAATTCCATTATCAATAGTTGTAGGTAAAGGTGATTTGTTTGCGCTTTTCCAATCGTTAGCAGGGTCAACCAGGTTGTTTGCTGCAGTATACAAGCATAGCATTGACCAATAGCCCATATTTACAGTATTTGGTTGGAAAGAAGCAAATATCGTTCCATCTTTAATCATATCAATTATCTGTGGATCAACATCATAACAAAATACCTTTACCGGTTTTCCTGATTCTTTTACTCCCACTCCTGCACCTATTCCCTCTATTCCTGCAACACAGTAAATAAGCGACAAATCAGGGTGTTCCCTAATCATCGCGGTAGCTGCCCTTGCTGCTTTTGCCTCATCTCCATCTGCTGTAGCACGTGATACAACCTTCATATCGGGATACTTTTCATTTAACCTATCCATGAATGCTTTCACACGCTTCGCATGGTTTGTTTGATTCGGTCTTTCAATTATTCCGATTGTTCCACGTTCTCCTGTCTTTTGTGCTATGTAATCAGCTGCCAGCCTTCCCTGTGTTATATCATCGGTAGTTATGACAGTAAGCCTTTTACTATCCGGCGAATCCGAAGCAAAGGTAGTAACCTTGATCCCATCTGCTATTGCTTTATTAATCGGCTCCTTGAATATTTCCGGACTAATTGGGGATAGAGCAATTCCTTTTGGTTTTTTTGCCACAATTTGTTCAAAAACTTTTAACTGGGCATTAGCATCGTATTCGTCACAACCTACAAACTCTGTTCTGACTCCAAGCTGATTCCCCGCAGCTTTAAAGCCTTTATAGACACCCTTCCAGTATGCAGTACCCTTAACAAAAACACACATAAAGTAAGCTTGATCTTTTGTTCCTGCAAATGCAGTACCACTAACCTCAGTAGCCGTAGCAGAATTTCCTTGCGTAGCTTCACTCCTGCTTGCTACAGGAGTATTTGGAGGCTCAGTGAAATTTGATATAGTAAGACAGACTGCTAGTATTACGCATACAAGCAGTAAAAGAAAATTTAAAAAGTAGTCTCTTTTATTCCTTTTCATAATAACCTCCACGCCACATTTTGGGCACAATAATATAGTAAAGAACTCGTGGCTAGACCTCTAAATTATCCTTAGGAAGTCGTATGTAAACTTCAGTACCTTTATCCTTGCTGCTCTTAATTTCAACAACATTCCTGCCATATTTTAATTCTAGTCTTCTAATTACATTTACAACACCGATTCCTCTTTCAGAAGGAGAAGTTATTAATTCTTCTTTCTCAAAAAACCGACTTAGTATCTCCTCGTTTATACCAACACCATTGTCTTCAACCTTCAATAATATATCACTTTCCATATCAATGATCCTTACATTAAGTCTCCCTTTTTCCTCTAAAGGCTCAAGTCCGTGTATTATTGCATTCTCAACAAATGGCTGAAGTATCATGCTTGGAACGCGATGACCCATTACTCTTTCATCATAGTTTAATTCAAATTTTATCCTATCTCCAAATCTAGCTTTTTGAAGGTATACATAGTTTTCAATAATCTTGAATTCTTCATTCAATGTAACATTTTCATTTATCTTTTTGAGGTAATATTTCAAAATTTCAGAAATGCAACCTATCATTTTCATCGTTTGTTCGCAACCCTCTATAAGAGCCAAGGCAGATATGCTGTTTAAAGTATTATAAAGAAAATGTGGATTGATTTGCGACTGTAAAAATTTCAATTCTGATTGGTTCAGAAGGTTGGTCATTTCCAGATTTTTTATCTGCTCTCTTGATAATTCTTTTTCAATATCCGCTTTGGCTTGTATTTCTTCAATTAACTCTTTTATTTTGGCTGTCATAAGAGTAAAGGATTCTATTAAAACATCTATTTCATCATCTGTCTTAATGTTTATCTTTTCAACTTCAAACTCACCTTTGGCAACTTTTGCAAGACTCAGTACCAATTGGTGGATGGGCTGCGAAATCTCCCTTGAAAATCGAATAGCAATAATTATACATATCACAGTTATCAACGCCGTTAAGAAATAGATTAGATTCTGTTGGCTTCCAATATCATTTATAAACTTTCTATAATATGTCATTACTTCACCAAATTCATCCAACAACACATTCTTGACTTCATCATCAATATATCCCTTGAGCCTAGTTAATTCAGATACTGATTCGTTTATATAAATCAATTGAACATGCTTATCATTATCCGAAATAATAACTTTACTTTTTTCATCAAAAGATAAAATCATATTATAAATATCTGAGAATTTATAATATTCCTCTCCGGAGGTTTCATTTTTTAAATGGCTACATAAAACTAAAATAGAATCAAACTGTATTTTATAATCAGTTAAATACTTTTTGTCACCACTATGCGCGTAGTTATCTATATTCTTACACATATTATCTGCCTTAAATGATATAGAATAAATATCCACTAGCCTTGTCAGCATTGTATAAAAATTTCCGTAGAAAGATTTGAATTTAAAGGTTGAGTATGTATTCAATAACACCATACTAAAAATGACTATTAGAAAATATTTAATCATTCTACTCAGTAAAGTATGATTTTGTTTTTCTACTTTCATAAATTTTCACCTGTTATTGGTACTTCATACCATTATGCAAATTTTTTAGTCGCAAAGCATCACATTTCCATTAGGTAGTATGATCATATTAACCCGCTCTCCAGAGCATACCGCACGCATATTCCAACGTTCAAGATTTTTATTCAAGGAGCCTCCAACACTAGCTTCTTCTTGCATAGTCAAGGATATCCCTGGATATTTTTCTCGCAAGTTGTTTGCCATTTCGCGCAATCTCAACTTCTGTTCAAGGTTGAGAAATAGCGATTCATTATGGCAGTAGTGACTTCTGCCATAACAGTACCATATTGTAATTCTTATGTCAATTTGTAACATAAAGGGTGGGTTCCCAAATAAATATGTCACAGTAGTTCACTGTGTTAGCTATGCCGTCTCTCAAAAAAATTTATATTTTCCTAGACAATTAAAAAAGGGCTCTTATCGCCCCGTACCTTTGATGTAAATTTAATTTTTAAGTCACACTTTACCTATTTGTTCCATTCATAATCAGATAACAAACCACTTGGAATGCTTGTAGTTTTCTTTTCTCTGAAAATCATTCCCTCGTCGCAGTTATCCAACCCTAAATCATCTACAAGCCATTCGTCTTCTGATTGACCCTTTAATTTACATACAAAAACCTTGTTTCCATTACTCTCATAATATCCAATACATTCTCCTACTTGTGATGGATCAAACGCGCAATATGGAACATATTCCTTGTCACCCCAGATAATTGACATATATACTCCATTATCTTTCGTCTCAAATACAATAGGATTATCAGGTAATTGTAATTTTGAACCACAACCCACTAGTAATAGCAATATGAAAACTGGTATGATACATATAAGCTTTTTCATGCTTTATACCTCTCAAAATAAATTGTGAAACCCTACGCAAACATCATTTCTGTATCAAATGTTTTAGTGCCATTAGTGGATTGTATATTAACATTCTTGGTCCCGAGTATCTCATTACCTGTTTCACAAGCTCTCTCATTTCTTGCTTATAGCAGTGAATAGTGCATTTTGAACAGAATGGTTTATTATCACCAAACTTGCATACATCTAATCGCTGATTAGCATATTCGATAAGTTCTTTACAATTTTCGCATATCTCTTTCCCGTGTCCAGGTCCATTACAGTAAATCTTCACCATTTCTTTTAATACTTTTTTCTCTTGTTCTATTCGGCTTTTTTTCATTGAACACACCACCATCATACTTTTAAAATTTATAATTCTTTATGAGCCATATCACACAGAATATAAAGCTTCAAGGAATGCTTTTCCTGTCTTAGTTTTGAAATATTTATCATTAATTTTCAGAACTACATCTTTTCTCATATCGTCCTCGTGTATATTAACTAAAAAATCTGCCTCAACAAGGATTTGAAAATCTATATCATCGATTGCTTCATATGTATGGTGATGACCTACCAAAAAACATACCCTCGAAATAATATCTTCACTAAAACCCACTTTGGTTAATAACTCTTCAGCCAGTGCTGGTCCCTCTATCTGCTGATATTTTCCTGAACTAGAGTTATATTTTTCTTCGCTGATTTTAATACCAATATCATGCACTATAGCAGCTACTTCAACTATCTCCTGCTTTTTACTGTCTAGCTGACACAGCTCAGCAATTGTTTTTGCAAAACCATAAACCTTCATAAAATGATTGATTCTTTTTACGTCACCAGCATAATAGGTAATCATTTCATTAATTAAAGCACTTTTTTTAATCATTGATTTTGCACCTCTTTCCGCTCTTTATTCTTTTCTAGCCTAGAAGTGGGTATAATTCTCTTTCTTCCCTGTCCACTCTATTTGATAGAGCATCAAATATCTTTTTCGTATCTTCTTTAAATTCTTCAATGTTTTGCTTAATTTTGCTAGAAGTATTATATTTTGATTTATATTCATCATATCCTTTACTAACTTCCTTCATCTCTTCGTAATATTTATTTCCAAACATATTTAATGCTGAATCTGAACTGCTTAAAAGATTTGGATACAAATACTTATCTTCATTTAATAAATGTATTTTGAGTTTACCAGAGATGGTATTTATACTTTTAACAATCTGCTCAATATCTTTATCTACCGTATTATTTTCCACATCATTCAATATATAACCTGCTAAATCCATTACTTCCCTATGCTGTCTTTTCAAATTTGTTACGTCCATCTTCATTCACTCCTCTTCATTACCTTATTTGTTTCTATACTACAACATAAAATGCTGGGTTTCTGTATCTTCAGCTACAATTTTATATAGAACTTTTCCATAGATCTTAAATTGTTTTGAGCTTAGATGGGTTTTGGTCTGTGCGGATGAATCCTTTATTGTAAGGTCACATGGTAAAATAATATCCACTTATTTTAAAAAATCTTTATCATAAAGAAATTCTTCTAATTGCTTTAACTCTTCTCTTTCAATTCGTAAAAATTATAACGTTTATTAAATTCTTCTTGTATATCTGATAAGTTCACATTACCATTCCTTTTAATCTCAATAAGACTTTCTTCAAAGGTGGTATCTTCCTGCATAGCACTTCTAAAATTGATATAATATTTAAAGTCTTATAACATCACATAGTTCAGACCATAATTCCTTTAAACCATGATTATCCATAAATTTACGGTAATTAATACAGTTATCTTCCCTAATATCCTCTGTAAGCCAGACTGTATCGCACTCATCACAGATAAATAATTGTACCGAATTTTTCACAATTTTTGCTTTATAAATGACACCTTGCTTTGCACAAAAAGGACAATATACCATATCACAAACACCTCTGCTAATATAACTGCCTTTGATTAATATCTATCATTACATTTTCTTTATTCATCGATTGCTACTACTGGACTAATGACTCTCCCCTTTCCTACAACTATTGCTCCTTCTAATATTTCAAACTCCTTACCTTCACATAATTTGTTATATGAAACATCTGGGTGATATAGTAGACATACTTTAGCCATAACCATTTCTTTTGGGGAAATTGTTCTATCAGGTGCTTCTATAAACTTAACTCCAATGTAATCTGCATCGCCAACTACACGAAAATGAGGACTATAACCGCCATTCAGATAGATATTCCCTTTTTTACCACCTTCATCAGAAGAAAAAAACTCTACCACAACACTTATCCATGACTTCATAAAATATATCCTCTCGATTCAGAATTATTTGTATATGCTACAAAATCAACCTTAGCATCTCTCGCTCAATACACCTCACTTCAAATCTATGTTCCGTATTCAAGATTGTCCATAACAATCCTATAATAAAAGTAGCTATCCTTCATAATCTACATCATTCTCTTCGAGCAATTAATAGGTATTTTCAAACAACTATGAAGATTTTTGCCCATTAAAATTTAACTTTTATAAGCTCACCGCTTTTGCGTTACAATTTTATTATTGATGTTCAAAGAAAATCTTAATAATATAAACGTTACTGTATAGGTTATAAGGTTTGATATTAACATAGGAGCAAGCATAAATCTTAAGCTTAGGTTTATTCCCTCTATAAGACTTCCTTCATGTGGTATTTTGTTCAAATAATCTTCAATTGCCGGAATAGTAATAAATGCTATCAAAAATACTGTAAATGTTAAAATAGCCCCTAATCCCAATCCTCGAACATAATGACTAAATGTGAATATAGATAGTAATGCAGTTTCTACTCCTATTGACAATAGATATATGCAAATATAAAAAGCATCTTCATTTATCATCTCACTCTTACTAAAAAGTACATAAATTACTATTAATATCAGACTTACAATTTTTATATTCTTAGGCTTTGACATAAATCCTCCAGTTTATTGCCTATTATAAACTTACAGTCCTACAGCCGAATGTATCTCTCAAGTTCATTTTAATTTAATTATGTTGTCTTGACCTTAGCCATATGAAATTTCAACCGAATTACTATCTACCAATAACAAGTGTAGCTAAAATAATATCATTATCCTATACATATTAAAATAATTCTTAGTATTGCTGCAATAATCGGCAAAATAACCATATAAGCCATTCGTTTATTTACAATCTTTTCATTCTTAAGTATTGATATCATACTCCACGACAATCCTATTACAAATACTATGCCAACTGAAACAACTAAAATTTTAACTTCAGAGGTGAATATTATAATAAAAGAAATAATAGTTAAAATACTTACTAAAAGTGAAACAAAATTTTTATTTTTACGTTCAACTTTCTTAATTTCGGTCCAACATGTAATTTGTTGTTTCACTTCTTCATATTTAATTAAACTGCTTGGAATGTTAATTTGTTTATTCTTATTATCAGTTTTAATAATAATCCCATTATCTATAAACTCTTCAACACATAAAATATTATTCTTATGAATTTCAATTTCAGGCAAATATAATTGTTTTAGAGTTACTGAATCACTTGATATACACAATTCATATGAATCCCATTTTGATTTTTCTTTTTTTATAGCACTATATATAGTAAATATAACAACTAATAGTAGTATTGGTATAAATACAAATAGAATATTAGTGTCAAAGTTGTTATCCCTCGTCCCAACAAACACTCCACAAGCAAGTGCAAAGAACATAATCAATATCCTAATTGGTAAAGTCTTTTTAATCGCTTTAGTAAATCCTTCTGGCATTAATTTATATGTCTTCATTTTAATTCTCCTAAAATTATAAATAAGTTATTTTTGAACCGTCTTTTTTTCTATTTTTTCAATTCCGATTATATGTTATGTTTAATTTTTCATGGTATAATAGGTTATCTATTCTAACCTATCAATCTCTTCAAATATTTATAGTATTTCTTATCCTCGAAGCACATTATATACGACTCTTAGCCTGTAGTAGAAACCAGACTCTTCATTATCCTTGATAAAACATGTCCATATAGAACGATAATACCAACTATCTTTTAACCTTGTAGTATCCCACCCGCTAAACCTAGTTAAGTCTTGTGTAGAATAGTCAATGCTTTGAAAATGTCCATTTGCATCTCGATACACAAAGTGAGTGTCATCTTCTATATTTTCAATATACTCAAAGTCAAGGGTATTAAGTATATATTCTATCTGCTGAAGATCTGTGGTATCATCAATATCCGCTTAACCGTTTTTGTTTCTCCACTTTTAGTAAATACTGAATACCACAACTCCACCTTTTTCCCTTCGCCCTTATAGCATTGTGAAAAGGGGAACTTTTCAACTAAATAATTATGTGCGTTTTCAAACTTATTAAAGTTCGCAAATTACTCATTCTTCTCCTCATTAATCAAATAAATGATGAAATCTTCCTGTTGTTCTTTTGATAAATTGTTGAATACAGGTATACAAAATTTTTTTAAGTCTTTTAAAATGTTTTCTTTATCTTTTAAAATACCAAGTTTTCTTAGTGATTTATCAATTTTCTTCTGGTCTGAGAAATCCTTATATTGCTTAAATTTATCACCTATAAAACTTGCAATGAGAGTAGCCATAATAGGAAGGAAAAGGTTGTCTATCAATTCTTTCAGAATCTCATTTCCAATGTTACTCTTGTATGTGTCATTATCAGAACCATTATCATCATTAATGATGTAATTTTTTAGAACATCCTCATAGTCTTTTTTCAATTTTATTATATCCATAATTTTTTCTCCCTTTTAAGTAACAATACTATTGATTTTTATCCCAGATAATATGAAAATAATCTATTTTGTAATCGTCGAACCATAATCTTAAGCTACACTGTTCTGGAAGATTTCTAAAATGAGTTAGTTTATTACAAAATTCTTTTTTACAGGGGCAATTTAAATCTGTTAACGGGCATTTATAGCATTCTTCGGATAATGCCGCATTTGAGAAACTTCTGGCAATGATTCTACATAGTATCTCCCGTAAGAAGGTTATGGGTAATTCAAATGCATACGAATTTGCCTGTTCTTTATTCTTAAACATATCCAGAGTAAATTGATTATGAAACTCCTTCATTATAGTATAGGTATTTGGTAACAATTCTGTTTGTCGTATATTCCAGCCTCCAGCATTTGTATCATAAGTCAGTTTACTTACATCTTCGCTTTTATATAAAACAAAAACAGGCATATATAATTTGTGTAAGAAATCCTTAGGATAATCAATGTAAGCATTTTGAGAATATTTATATTTGTAATATATAGCATTATATTTATACCAGTCAGATACCATGAAAGCTTTCTGCATTCGGAAATAATAAAAAGCACTGTATTCATCATAGAGCAACTCAAATGTTTTCCATCCTAATAATTGAGCAATTTCATTATAAATAATATCATAACTACACTTTTGATTAAACTTATCAATAACTATTGTAAGATTATTTAATATAGAAATAAAACGGTATGAGGGACTGAGTTGTCTGGCTAAATCATTTTCAATCACATTCTGAAATAAATGGACAGTAGGAGTATGCAAGGATATATCACATATTAGTACAAAAATTTGAATTAAGGCATCATTAACGGGTAAAGTAGAATCACTGATATTCAGGTATTTTAAATAGATATCCCATGCTTTATGATACAATAAATCCATTTTTGATATATAAAATATTTTATCAAGCTCTTTTTGTGCCTGTTTATTGTTCTTGATTAGGTATTTCGTTTGTAAATAAGCCGTAGCTGCTGCACTACCCTCACACAGCTCTATCGCTGTTAGTTCTGTATTCAAGTTTGAAATCTGTACTGTGTCTAATATTTTCTTTTTATCCAATATCCTATGTAATTTTACATATCGGTTTGTATCCGGTAATTTTGTGATTGGAAATATTGCGGTTTGTTTTTGAAACTTCTGAAATGCAATGTATGAGAATATCTGTTCTAAGATTTCGTCCTCTATGTAATCGGCATTGAACATATAACCTAGAAGGAAATCTTGTTTATAGTGTGTCATTTCATGATAGACGGTATTTATGGCCTTTACTTGATCAGAACAATTCTGTTCTTGAAAATGGTTATCTCCATATAGACTTCCAAGAAAATCATTTGGTTCAGTCTGTTCATTTATTGAAAAATTATCCTTTAAAAAAGTATGATTGGTATAGTAATTTAAATCACCAATATTTATAAAGTCCTGATTTAAGTTGATATAGAATCTGGAAGGATAATATTTACCTAAATAGAATCCCATTGAATCACCCCACATTTTGCCAAATTATGTTACCATTGTATCAAACAAATTCAAAAGAGTAAACTTCCATATGAACACTATTGATTTCTGGCTTTCTTTGATTAGAGATAAACAAGCAGCTAAGAAGTTCTTAAGAAAAGCTCTATGTTCTCCCCATAATCAAAAGACCAGAGTTATTACTACAGAAACATATGCTGCCACAGAAGTTGCTATTATTGAAGAACAATATTGTGGTAATTTATCTTGTAAAATAGAGCATCGTATGGTCAAATACCTAAACAATACAATCGAACAGGATCACAGGCACATAAAACGGGTCACCAATTCTATGCTTGGTTTTAAGAATTTCAGCTCCGCCTGTTCAATTATTGCTGGAGTTGAAACCCTTCACATGATACATAAAGAGCAAGCTGGCACATCCAATATAACAGATGAAGTTATATTGATTAACCAGCTTTTTGGTATTGCATAAAATATTAGTGAAATAAAAGTCATTTCGTCTATTACAAAAATCATTCCTGTTCAAGTATTATTTGCAACAGAACCTAGTTTGGTATCCTAATTTCATCTTTTCATGAAATTCTTTATTGAATTGATCATGTATATATTGTTCAAAAGTAAACATATAGTACAAATTATCTCTGCAAAAGATATCTTTTATTTTCTCAAGCTTAGGGTTCAAAGTATCTTGCTATATCTTTACAATATATAGCACTAATAACTTACAAATTCTTCATTTTCTTTATATGCATTAGCTTGAAGATTGTATAATTCTTTATACACCCCACCCTTTTTAATTAGGGCATCATGACTTCCACTCTCTTTTAATATTCCACCTTCAATCACTAGTATTTCGTCTACAATCTTAATGCTCGAAAACCTATGTGTAACTAAAATACATAATTTATTTCTTTTTAAAAACTTAAAATTTTTAAACATCTCAAACTCTGTAACCGCATCAATAGATGCAGTCGGCTCATCTAATATAAGAATTGATGATTGCCTAATAGCAGCACGGGCAATAGCCAACTTCTGCCATTGACCCAGAGATAAATCTATACTATCGGACCATTCTTTTTGAAGCTTTGTATCATATTTATTTGGCAAATTGTCAATGAAATCTTTAGCTCCAACAAAATTCGTCACTTGATTAATTAACTTATCATCTTTGTTAATGTTGTTATTCCCTATTGTAATATTAGTCCGTACATCGAAAGGATATTTAATAAAATCCTGAAATATAGCACTTACATTCTTGTATAAGGAGCTTCTTTTTATATTCTTAATATTAATACCATCAATAAGTATTTCTCCGCTGCTAACTTCATATAAATTCAAAAGAAGCTTTATAAGAGTCGTTTTACCAGAACCGTTCAATCCAACCAAGGCATATGTCTTGTTAGCTTCAAACGTAAAACTTATATTCTTTATTATATATTCTTTTGTTTCTGGATATTGAAACGATACATTAATAAACTCTATTCTTTTAAAATCCGTTTCAAACTCTTTTTTCCCATCCTCACACTCTGTCCTTATACTAAGTAATGAAAAAAAATTTTGCATATATAAACTATCTTCATATGTCTTGGTAATCATTGACATTGTGTTTTTCATTGCTCCTTTAAGAACATCTACCCCTTGAATGTAAGCTATTACTGAACCAATTGTCAAATGTTTAATGAAAGATATATAAATAATAATACCTTTAATTATATAGTTAAACAGATTATCAATAGAGTCAAAAAATGATGTTTGTACTAAAAAGCTCTTTCCAACTTTCTTATCCTGTTGAATATTACAATCATATATTTCTAAAATTTTCTGTTTTATAAAACTAGTAGCATTAAATATTTTTAATTCCTTTATATTATCATATTTTATACATAAAGATTTTAAATATTTGGCAAATCTTATTTTTTCAAACCTCGAATTAAAGACCTCAAACCACTTATTTAATACTTTTTTATTTATATAAAAAATCGGTATTATTGAGCAAAAACATATAATAATTATTAGCTTACTAAATATAAATAAAATATAGAAGGTACCAAGCATAGAGGATATATTCTTAATTATTTGTATTAATGTTTGCAATATACTTATGCTTCTTTGTAAAGACTCATTGCTAGCCTTTTGAATAGTATTATAAATCTCTGCATTATCAAAATCGGATACTTCAAGCTGTTCAATTTTGGTCATTGATTTTTCTGTTAAATTCATATCAACCTTAGAGCCAAAAATATTTTGAATATACACTGAAATCTTACCAAAACAGACATCTATTAATACTACAATAAAATGCAATATTAAGTACTTAATCAATTCATTTGCAGCAGATATGTCCCCCCCTAAGAGTAATGTGCAATTATCTATAAATAGTTTCCAAATCCATAAGTTAATAGGTACTGTTATCCCCGAGAAAAAATTTAGTACAAAAACCAAAATACACATTATTTTTGATGAATCATATAATAGTCTCACAGTTTTAGCCACAGTAATAATTGTTTCTACAATCTTTAGTTTTTTTTCATAATCTCCTCTTTTTTAATAACCTGTAACAACTTTATAATCACTAGTGAAAATTTCTTTTTTTAGCTTAATAATATCGTCAAGAGTTATTTCCTTAATCATCTTTTTTAACTGATTGACATGTTTTTCTGTAATACATAAAACATCATCATAAATCAAATGGTGGAATATATTGTTAAATACATAAACATCATTTATATCTGTTGTTTCATCTAAAAATGAAGCAAAAGTGTCTTTTGATTGATTAAAATCTTTATTAGAAATAAAAAAATCTAATAAATATCCAACTAAATTATTTGCGATGCCATTAATTATTTTTTCATAGCCATCCATATATACGACTATAAATGAGTAATCTTCATTTATAATTTTATTCTTAAACGTTATTGGACTGTATTGTTCATTCTCAATGCATAAATACGAACATATTTTATAATTAATAATAATCTCAATGAGACACTTGGCTACTTTTTCTTTATATGTATAATTTACCTTAGTTTGTTTGAAATAAATTCTTAGATTTTTTTGAAACTCAGAACTGATGTTTAATACTTTACATATATTCTTCTCTGTATTTTGACAACAGCTTTTTCTAGTAGAATTCTGAGATATTGTTTTCTTAGGTATTAAGTTTTTAAAGATATCCACGTTAATATTTTTATTATGAATTATGACAAAGCTGAAACTGTCATAAAATTTGGGTAAAAACGCTGTTATATCATGCTTTTCTATATTTAGAATATTAGCAGCATCTCCAATTGGCAAGTAGTTAATATTCCCATCTGTAATAAATCTATTAATTTTCAAAGAGTATTCACTCTCATTTTTCTTTACATCGCACTCTCTTATAACATCTGTTTTACACTTTTGTACATATTCAGATTTTACACAAAGACCATTAATCAGTTCACTTAATATATTTATTAAACATTCTACATTCTCTTGTTTACTGGATATACTAAAAGTTAAAACCGTATGATCATAATTTGTATATCCCATTGACTGGAAATAGCCGTCTTTCATTTTTTCATTGTATTTCTCTGCTACAGATTCAATAAAAATGTGTTCGCAAAGATGACTAATTCCTATTTTATCTTTAGGATCAATATTTACACCATTATTCAAAATCAAATATACTTTCGTACATGTAGAATTTCCAACCACTTTTATAAATTTCCTTTTACCATCATCAATAACAATTTCTGAGTATGTATCACATAGCTTCATTTGTTCTTCTTCCTTTATATATTATGAGCCTTTGGCTCAGTAATCAGCCAAAGGCTTTTATAGATATTCCTTAATATCAGTATCAATACTAACCCTCACTAATGATTCTTATGCCTCTAGTTTACTATTTATCCTAACAATAACTGGTATAAGAATAACTATTCCTATTAATAAAACAAACGGAGTAATATAGCATCTAAGTATTTCATGACCAAAAACATTGTAAAAATACTGTTGTGTCAATGAATATTTTATATTAATAGCTTTTACAGGTAAAAGCTCTACAAGATTAGTTAAACCCTTGGACAAAGTTCTTGTATCTATAAAATTAGGACTCAGCATTAAAACAGCAATTACACTTATAGTTAAGAAAGCTTTTTTTAATATATTTGCTAAAAGTAGTGTACATATAACCATAAAAATACATGCACATAATGCTATTAGTATCATTATTAAGTATGCCTGATAGAATTTCAGGTTATATATTGATAGCCAATAAGATGATACTATCTGTATTGGACAATTCCAACCATCCAGTCCATAAAAAGCCATAAATCCTACAAAATAAATTAAATGAAACAGCATAAAACATAGGCTAGAAAATATTATACTAGCCTTTATCTTGGCATATGCGAGTTTATTTTTTCCATTAATAGTTGCTCTAACAACAAATACCATTCCATTTTGATGGTCATTTGTAAATATTATACAATTGCAAAAGCATAGAACTAAAATAATAACAATATTAAAAAAATGTGAACCCTTTAGTACTTTATTCCAGCCCTCATTATAATCGAAATATAATGGTATATTTAAACTTTTAGCAGTATTTAAAATAGAAATTTTATCAGAACTATCGAATGGAGAATTTATGTAACTTTGATTTAAAAAATCTTCTATTCTTTTTACTCTATTACTATAAAACTTATTTGAATCATTCTCAGATAACTTATCTATTATTTGAGCATCATATACATTAATATTAGAATAAGCAGTATTAATTAAATACCCTATTTCTTTATATGGCAACCAATACTTTACATAAGGATTTTCAGATAACCCTCCACCTTTGGCCAAGTTATCTTTGCTACTGCTTAGTTCTTTATAATAACTAATAGTTTCATTTATTTTACTCTCATCTAAAAATCCGGCAATTGTTTCAACACGGAGTTTCTCTTCTTTTATTGCTATTACACCTTTTAAAGTGTCAACTTTATTTGTATTCTCATTATATTTGTAATAATTTTCAGAATTTATATTTCCTATTATAACGACTAAAACATATAATACTACAATGCAACAAGCTATCCTAACTGGTCTATTCTTAACAAGTTTTAAAAACTCTAATTTAGTAAGTGATTTCATACTTTTCTACCATCCCGTATATTATTAAAAAGGAAAACATCTTCCAGGTGCACATCAACCTGATTTGCATCTGGATACGGTTTTATATTTGATACTATTTTCATGGTTATACTGCCATCATCTTCAATAGTATAGTTTCCAGAATCGATGGATGTACCTAACTCTTGCAATCCCTTTTCAGGTATATTTATTTCCCATACCTTACCTTCGTAATTATTGATTATCTCTTCCTTTGTCCCAGCAATTAAAACTTTTCCACGTTTCATAATAATGATATTGCTTGCAATGTTCTCAATATCAGAAACAATATGAGTTGATAAAATAATAATTGAATTTTTACTAATTTGATTAATTATACTTCTGAATTTAACACGTTCTTTTGGATCTAAACCCGCTGTAGGTTCATCCATTATCAATATTTTAGGCTCATTTAGTAATGCTTGTGCAATTCCCACTCTTTTTCGCATTCCACCTGAAAAAGTCCTTATTTTTTTATTCGCCACATCATAGAGTGAGACCATCTCTAATAATTCTTTTGTTTTTGTTAGTATTTTTTTATCTGATAAATTTTTAAGTTTTCCCATATAATGCATAAATTCCCATAGATTTAATTCGGAGTATCCGTTAAAATCCTGTGGCAAATATCCTAGCAATTCCCTATATTCTGTTTCATTTTTTGTTATACTTTTACCTTCATATTTAATTTGACCATTTGTTGGCTTCAAAACCGTTACTAACATCTTCATTAATGTAGTTTTCCCTGCTCCATTCTCACCTAGCAAACCGTTTATTCCGGGTTTAAAACACAAATTTATATTGTCATTTGCAATATTTTTATCATACTTCTTGGTCAGTCCCTCAACTGATAAAACCATTTCTTTTTCCTCCTTGATGGATATAATCAAGATATACTTTTAATCCCATCTAAATATACCTTGAAAAACGAATTGATTTACATTTAATATTATTAATTCCATTTTATATTATAACATAAAATTTTAATCAAGAAGATGTTAGCTGCTAAACCTTAATTGCTTTCAAGTTTCTTTGTACTAATATAGTAGTAAAACTTATATAATTAGTAAATATTTTTAATTATGCTAGTTCTATCGTATAAAGAACTTTTGGTCAATGTGTTCTTATTAATACTTAAATTTTAATATATAGATAGGTCTATTTTTTATATAGACCTATCTATCATAGTGATTCAATACTCATGATATGTATAAGGAATGAGTATTATAACTACGATTCATCACCAAGATCATGGTTAGCATCTCGATTGGCAGAATCTGACGAACATGCACATCCACATGGAAGCCAAGGTAGGAATGTCCATTGGTCAGCATCATCATGGTTACCTTCTGAAATATTGCAATAACAAGTACAGCCATAAGCCGAATCAGAATTATCTGCATTTCTGATTAATGGATTAACAACTTTAACCATAACTTAACATCTCCTTTCAAAATTTTATTTGGCATTGCAACACAATTCTATATAATATCTGAATACAAATGTACTCATGATATGGTATAGCAAAACATATTAAGATATATTAATATCTTTAATAAAATCTAATTTACTTTTATCAGTTTCTAATAACTCATGGTAATAAGACAAATTTCTAGCAATTTCTCTTCTTACTCCATCACAATTGCCTTTATTCTCATTAAATCCTTCTATATCATACCTTCCGGCATAACAAATTCCGCATAATCTAACAGCCCAACAGTTTGAGCACTTTTTTATCGATTTATTAACATAATCCTCAACATAATATTTTCTTACTTTTTCAATATTAATACCTGTATAAGCATCACCGATGTTAGGACATATTCCTATTCGTTCGCAAGGTGTATATTCCCCTTTTGTATTTACATATAATCTTCTGCTTCCAGGTACACAGCATCCATTCATGCCATACAATTCTTTTGGCTCATCAGATATATAGCGATCATTAATTTTGATTAATGCTTGTTCTAAACCTATAGAAAGATTATAATTAGATTTCTTTTTAATTGTATTTGTATTTTGTAATTTACCCCATTTCCATAAAGTATCAATTACGTCCCAATTACTGAGATGATATTTAGGATTATTTCTCATTTTATTTATCCATTCTTTATTATCTACGCTTCCGCCTGATGGATAAGTAATATTTACTCTCAAATTATCTGGAATAAAATCCAACTTTGAAAAATATTTATTAATTGCATCTAGCTTATCATATGTATAAGGGGGAGCAAAAACAGCATTAACTGATATATTAGAGTTATGATTTCTATTAAAAGCCTTACAAAGCATTTTAAATCCACTAAATGCTTGGTCAAAGCATCCATTGCCATTTACAGATTTTCTATTTAAGTTATGAATTTCTTTCGGACCATCTAAACTGCATAAAACACTTAATCCCTGTACCTTAGACAAGTATTCTGCAATCTCTTCTGTTACCAAAGTTAAATTTGTGGTTAGTGAGAAAGTCATCTCTTTCTTAAACTCTTTATTTTTCTCTAAAGAATACTCAATAACCCACTGTAAAAGATCAAATTTCAGTAATGGTTCACCACCATAAAAGGTAACAGACATCTTACTATCACGATGAGCTTCAGCATCTGCTTTTGCAGTTCCTCGATTTGGTAATCATATTCGGTTGCAATCCCTTGGGCACTGTAGTTTCCGATTACCCGGATGACGTTTTCTCGGTAGGTTCCGATGAAATCTCCGCTGTTTTCTACTACTTTGTTGATGGCTTTCATAATGGCATCGTGGAGCTGCTCTTCCTTTAAGGTTGGGGAGTTTTTGCATCTGGAGCTTGTTCCGCTTTTCAGCCTGTCCTCGCACCGCCATACCGCTGTTTTCTGCCCATATTTTGACCAGGTCTGCCTGCGGTAAGCATGACCACATTCTGCACATACCAGAAGTTCGGTTAGTACATATTTGGAGCTTTATTTGCTCTTTTCCTTTTTCGCTTTGTTTGCTTTTCTGGTAACTGCAGATTTATTAAGGCTTGCCCGCCTTGCTTTCTCTACCTGCACTCGATGGAATAATTCCTTGGGTATGATTGCCTCATGGTTGTCTTCAATATAGTATTGCTGAGCATACCCTTCATTTTTTACTTTTTTCTTTGTAAGAAAGTCTATGGTGTAGGTTTTCTGCATACAGGCATCTTCGCAAAATTTCTCATTGGAGGACACTGGATCACACGGTTATGGGTTATACAATGTAAAACGTATTCTTGATCAATATAACAGTAATATAGAAATATTAAGTGAAAATCAAAAAACTACTTTTAAGGTTATCTTCTAATTTAGTGTGTAAAACTAACATAACCACATATTAACATGAGCTGAGCTATATATTGTATAGCAATATCACATATACTTACTATTGTGAAGAATCATGGCATAATCCGACTGCAACTAAATATTTAAAAACTTTTAAAATGACCTTTTCCCCACAATAGACCCTAAAATATGAAAAGACCTTTCTATTGGAGAACATAATAATAGTAAAAGTAATACTCTTTGGGAGTTCCTTTTTATACTTTATAGGTTCGCCGTTTCTTTGATACTTCTTCAAGTTGGTTCTTTTACAAATTACAACATCCTGAATTCAGCCTGCATTACTGCCTCTTCTTCTGAGTGCCATAATGCCTCCATTTCTTTCTGGTTGCAATGGGGAAGTCCTTTGGTTCTGCATCTCCCTACTGTATGGTCGCCAAATGAGGAATAATATCTCTGCACAGTTTCTGATTCGGACAGGTCATTATAAAGCCACCATATATAGATTCACAAATCAGCGTATGGTTTTATATTATATTATTCATTCACATTCTGAAATAAATGGACAGTAGGAGTATGCAAGGATATATTACATATTAGTACAAAAATTTGAATTAAGGCATCATTAACGGGTAAAGTAGAATCACTCATATTCAGGTATTTTAAATAGATATCCCATGCTTTATGATACAATAAATCCATTTTTGATATATAAAATATTTTATCAAGCTCTTTTTGTGCCTGTTTATTGTTCCATATGAACACTATTGATTTCTGGCTTTCTTTGTTCTATTATCTCAGGTATCGAATCATTACATATGCTTCATAAGAAGCAAGTTGGCACTTCAAATTCTTTGTAAGGCAAGAACTTGCAACAGAACCGTTTATTTTAAGAGCATAAACACTACCGGTGAAAACATAGGTATCAGCCAAATGCACCACACAACTATACTTAACCTATGAAAATTTGATTTAGTCTTTTCATCATTTTTAATTATCACCAAGGTAGCCCAAGTTGCATGAAAAAGCATAAGTACAATTGCAACAAATCCGGTTATAGCATGAAAGTCTCCGCTCAAAACTGCCTTTAGAATGTCCCCCATTGCCATCGTTCCAATCGTATCGCATGTCAAACCTATCCAAAAAACGACAACATGCCAACCTTTAAGGTTATTTTGCAATTTCTCCGCCCATACACCAATTGTGTAAAAAATCAATGCCAAAAATATTACCCACTGCATACTCTCTTCCTCCTATTTATAAGCAACGTTCTTTCTCAACATTGTATTTTATAACGATATATTTCAATACCGGTTCTGTTGAAAAAACTTTTGACTCCTCTGCAACACCTATGTTAAAATTAGTAACTCCTTAACTTAAAACTTCTGCTTTAATATAAAATGAGAGTTGTAGGATTTTTCATAAAGTTTATCCCTTATTTTAGAAAAAAACTTGTTTAAACTTTTTAAATCTCTAATTATTTTAATAATGCTGTGTATGCACATTATTAATGCACAACTAATAACAACATATTTTACCCATGGTGAAACTATTTTAAAATATTTATTTAATCTGGCGGTGCTCCCAATGGAATCACCTGGGAGGATATGGGCATGTTTATATAATTTATATATACAAAAAGCCATAACCATTAATATAATTTCTCTAATTTCTTCAAGCAAATGTTCAAAATACTCTTCATTTAAAAATGTACCGTTTTTGAGTCGCTCTTTATCAAGTACATAACCACGAATAGAAAAGTTTTTTAATACAGTTGTAGCCCACTGACGAAATTGAATTGCTCTGTCTGAATTTGCCCTAAAGCCTACTGCTATTACGGCTTCCTAAATTATAAAACTTCGTATTATATTCCTTTCCATCAGAAGCAGTTCGTCGGAATTTCCGACATACTGTTTCTTCATTTAATTCCCCTTCATCAAATATATGTTTTAAATGCTCTGTAATAGTTGTTCTGCCCTTTTCATAAAGAGTTGAAATCATATCTTGAGTTAGCCATACATTCTCATCAGTAACCAAAACATCAATGGAATTCGACAGGAGTTTTACCGCTGTTTGATACCATCATATCAAATTTGTATCCATTTAATTTGCCAGTACGCATATAAATATTGACAGGTTATGGCTTAATAACTAAAATTGAAGTAATTATTTTATTTTGCGAGGTAAAGAATGAGTACTTCTTATAATTTAAATATCGAAATTCAAGTATCTTTACAGTTTAATGATTTTTTTAAATTTAACCTTTCATTACTATTTAGGAAAGTATGGTATCAGTTACTTTTCATTATGAGTATATTTGCAATTATGACCTTTCCGATTTCTTTTACTGATGATTATATCAGGTCTCAACCAAATATTTTAATAACAAGGATTGTTGTAATATTTGTTGTGATATTATTACCAATAAGTATATACCTAAAATTAAAAAAGAGTATCTTAATTGATAAGAAAGCGATTGAAGAATTCCGTTTTGATTTTAGTGAACTTGGAATTGAGTGTACTTCCCTTTCTGTTTCTTCAAATACATACTGGAGTAAAGTATCTAAGGTTGAAGAAACAAAAAGATACTTTTGGATTTTTACTTCAGAAGAATCAGGCTTTATTATACCTAAACGGTGTTTTAAATCACCCGAACAGCTCAACAACCTTAATGAACTTTTTAAAAATAAATTAGATAAGAAAAAACTTGAGTTGAGAAAATAAAGAAAATCACATTGCTTTCAACAATTTCCAAACAATGTGATTTTGGTTTTAAATTTCTCCAATGCATGTTAATTTAATATGTGATAATTGATAGTGATTATAAATTAATTATGTGCAAAATAAAACCGCCTTACTTGGCGGTTGTTCTATTTTACCTTTAATAATTTTACTTCGTGTACATTCAAAGTTTCCTTTATGTCTTTAATATCTTTCTTTATTTCATTAGTATTTTCAAATGCCTGATTATATCCATCATATAAAGCTGTTTAATCATCACTTTGCTTATTTTCAATCCTAAGAACATGCCCCTCTATAGAGTTTAATCTTTTTTCAATATTATTAAACTTACTATAATGCTTGACTCTTAATCAAGTGATATTTTCTGTATCACTTGATTAGGATCATCATCGAACAAATATTCAATAAATCATTCTCCTTTTATAAGGACTCTCAGGACAATCGGTATACCATCATATTATACCGATTTCTCAAATACTAATAATCATGGTTTTTGAGTCCAATTCTAAAAGTACTGGTACCATTAACCTAACTTTAAATCCAACTTTTCCTCTTTCAACACACTATTTATTTCTTCAATAGTAAATAGTGGGGATTCCCTAAAAATAGGTTTCGTTATTGTAGTAACGGTTTCATTCTCTGAATGAAAGGTATCTACCATTGCAATGAATTATCGTATCACTATAGAAAATAGGGTTTGAATCAAACATACTAAGAAAATTAATCAGTTCACCCTCCACACTATCTGAATTGTACACAATTGCTAGCATTTGCCGATCACTATTATATGGATTTTTACGCTTTACAAACGCAAAATAATCACCCGAATATTCTTCACCTCTAAAAGTTATTCCATCTGATTCAAATTTGATATCCAAAGAATTAGCTGCTTCCTTAGCTACAGGATACATATTTTTAATATTTGCTACGAATACAAAGTTTGCTTCACTCAGCTTTTCTCCGGTTGCTTCATTTTCTTTGATTAAATTATATTTGTAGTTTCTCGTCCTTTCCTTTAAAGGCTGACATAAAGAATGAACAAGCCTTTTGTCAAAAAGCTTTTTACTTTTATCACATGCATCCTGCTTGATTATGTTACACCTTTTGAAATAAACCTGCTTTATTCCCATGAGCGATTGATCTATATTCACAAAATTGTATTCATTATTGAATTCTTCCAAAGACAAATCTACAACTTTCAAATCAATACCTTCATCTTTAATAAAAGCAAAAATTCTGGAGTATCCGTTCAACTGCAATTGCCTGCTGACACCATTAATCTTAACCTCCAAGCGTCGTTCAATCCTCATTCCTTTTAGGTCAATTAAGAAACTGAAGTTGCTTATATTTCTTGTTTCTATTTCAATCAGGTCTTTACTTTCTAATCGTGCTTCTATAAATGCTTCCTTTAGCAAATCTTCAATACGATCCACCCTAATCCAATAGGAAGTATTAAATATCGGCTCACAAACATTAAACTTCAGCGTCCTAGGATACTTTTCTCTTTTATAGGAAATGAGTTCCTTCATTACCTTCCTAGAATTCATGAATTCTTCAAATTCCTCATGTGTAAAACCTCTATAAATCCAATTTCTATGATTTTTCAGTCGTCTAAATGTATCAATAACTCTGCTACCATTAAACATCGTATCTTCAGTATCAAATAGGTTATACACCATAAGATTTTCTATATTATCCAGGTAGTGATATTGTGGATTATCCAGGTCCAATCTAATATTACCACTAATGCTTGAAACCGCTGTAAACATGCCTGGGACCTTAAATGCTATACCTAGCAGCTTTAATGCACCTGTACATGCTCCAATACCGTATACCCTGTCTTTATCAACATTCAGTTCACTAATCAGTTCATTGATAAAATTAATACCGTCTACTTCATTTATATAATCCTTATTCAGTCCACCTCTGCCGCCTATACAAATAACTATGGACTCATTGAACCTTTGATCTTCTATATACCCATTCACTCTTGGGTATCTTGACATTGCATATCCAAACTGAACGGATATTACCAGGGGATATTTTTTCTTTTTATTATATTCCTTTGGGAAAAATACTCTGCACGCAATAAAACCATCGTCAATCTGACTATTCTTAAAAAGCATTGCAGTTTCCTTGAAAATATTCAACCAAGTTACTTTTCTCATGCTGTTTTTTGAGTAAACATAATTTTTAAACTCTAAATAATTCTTCATCACAGAACTGTATATATGCGCTTGTGAAAATTCATTGCAACTACTGCAGACCGAAGGAACATCTGCTAGTCTTTGCATATTATTGATCAACTCATTACTGCATCCCTTTTTAGTTGCATGCGAAAATAACCTATCCTTGTCACAAGCAAAGTCACCACGGAACAAATACACTCCTGAAAGTTTTTTACCATCCGTACTTTCAACCTGTAGATAAAGAACGCCGTTTACTTCTTTGTTTATACTTAAACTGATTTTCTCGGCTGTGTATGCTTTGGCCAAACATACTTTTATTCCAGCCTCATCGAAAATACTTATTATTACTTCTTCCCTGCTGCTCTTAAAATAATTAGGAAAAACTACAAACCCTATATCCTGCCCGGATAAATAAAATGCGTTATCAAGGCTTATCTGGTATGTCCTATCAAGGTTATCCAGTAAATCCTCATCAATTACTTCTCTACACTCTTCCGTGTTTAAAGTTTCGGCAGGCCTGATAGATATAGTATATGGCTGATAACTTATTCCCCTTGCTTTCTGTTCGCGTAAAGCAGTCCTTTCTACGAGAATTGTATTTGTTCCTTCAGAGAAACTGTAGGAAAAAAGTTTCCGAGACGTGGCATAATCGAAATTTTCCATCATAACTAATTGCCCATTGATCCAGATCTTCATTGGTTCAAAGTGAAATATGTAAATCAGAGCATCCGATTGCTTTTTACAGTAGACACAGCTTAAAGAATATGTATTACAATCGTGATCTGCTTCAAAAAGGCTTTCCGGAAATATCTGGTTATACATTGAATCTTTTTCCTCTGAAATGTAATATCTCCAATTTTTCTCCAATTCATCTTTTGAAAGAAAAGCTATTTCATTGGACTTCAATACCCTGGCTTTGGTGCTAAGGCGAGGCACCGTAACATTATCAGTACAGTCTTCCATCAATCTTCTCTTTACCAACCATCGGTTAATAACATTTGGAGCCTCCAGCAAATAGGTTATAGGATATGGACACTTTGAGACAACACTATATAAATATTTATTAATATCTTTCAAACGTACCCCTCCCTTGTAATGATCTGTCAAAATACTTCTGATTTACATATTGTTTCACCGCAGTAATTACATAGCTCATATCATCATTTACAGTTACTATGTTTGCATTATTTTGGGTTTCTTCCTTTTCCAGTAGTTTAATTACTTATATCTTTCATTAACAACTTTTATACGTCCTTCTTCTTTGGAAGATACTGTGCCCTTTTCCCTAAGGTACTTTGCCAATACATCCTTGAGAGGCTCCAACATCGAAATCAACTTTGCATCTTCGAATTCTTCATATCCATCTCCACCATTATATAGATAATCATTCGTTGCCACCTTATAGTACTTGTCCTTGTCCAAAGGCTTACCGTTAATCTCAACACTTACCAGTCTGTTTCCTGCCGTTTTTGAGCCATCAATAGTATAATTGATTCCTGATACCTGTAAAAATCCTCCGTTAAGGTTGCTTGGATAAACTCTTAATCCTCTTTCTATAGCATCATAAATCTTTTGACCCTTAACCTCTATCAGAACAAGTGAATTGGAAAAAGGTAAAACCTTGCCGATCTTATAAAGGTTTATATCTCCTTTTGGAATACTTTCCCTTATCCCTCCTCCGTTCATTAGAGTAATATCAGCTCCCGCGGTCTCTCTCATTGCATCTGTCAAAAGGTTAGCCAAATTTGTTTCTTTACTTCTTAACTCACTTCTTATTCCGTTCAAATTCACCTCAGCCTTACCTACTACCTCCTTTGTACTCTCAATAGCAAATTCATGATATTTCTCGGCCACTTTTTCTACTTCCTTATCGGCCAGGCTCTTATCTTTACTTGTCTTCACACTCCATTTGAGACTAGTCATCTTATCACCTTTAAAATAGAGTTCAGCTAACCCCATGTGAGTGGTGTATCCTCCTGTCTCAAGCAGATATGTATTACCAATCTTTTTTGCTGTCTTAGACAAAATATGGTTATGCGCAGAAAAAATTGCGTCGATTTCGTTTACCTTTTGGGCGATTTCCTTGTCAGTTTCCTCACCACAATGTGATATGACAATTATCGAATCAACCTTTCCCTTGAGCTTTTCCACGACCCTCTTTGCCGAATCTATCGGGTTTTCGATAGTCCAGCCATTGTGTTCCTTTGAATTTGTATATTGCAGAGAATATTCGAAGGATAATCCTATTATGCCAATTTTCTTTCCACCTATTTCCTCTATCTTATATTCATCAAATACCAGCTCGCCATCCTTATAAATATTTGCTGAGAGCAAGGGATAATTCAATTGGGACTTGATTTCAAGTAGTCTGTCAGTTCCATAGTCAAAATCATGATTACCAACTGCTCCGGCATTATATCCCATCAAGTTAGCAACATCAACAACACCTTTGCCTTTTTCAACGTTTGCTTCATTTGTTCCATGGAACATGTCTCCACCGTCAAGTAAAAGGGTATTTTCATTTTCTTTCTTTACCTCATTTACAAAATGCTTTACATGAGGCTGTCCCATTATGACACTAACATCATCAAGGCTGTAATAACTTCCTACATCACCATCAAAGATAATGTGTCCATGAACATCAGCAGTATAGGCAATACTTACTTTTTCATCATAGTATCCAATTGAGAAAAGCGAATCGCGAAAATTCACATTTCTAACAATAAAAAACGTTGCCAGTGCTACAACAAAAACCCCAAGTATTATCACATTTCTATACTTTTTCATACTCTACCCCCTAAAATTATTTATATTGAAATTTATAGAACAACTATATCAATACATTGAATTACCAATGCTGATATAGCTTCTGAGGCCATATCTCCACAATGAATATACCAATGCAAACATTACAACACCAACAACGGGTGTAAGATAAAGATATCCATTCCAGAACATAGTGATATCAGGTTTTCTAAGGAAGAACTGTGCCGGAAAATAGCTTACAAATGCAAATGGAACTACAAAAATAAGCAGATTCTGCATTATTCCTGGATAAAAACTTATTGGGTATTAATTACACCAACAAAATAGTCAAACCTATATACAATATTATTTTGAAATGCCTTTTTAGCAAATTCCAGATAAGCTCTTATCAAAATTAATACCCCCCTGATAGATTTCTCTGACAATTGCCTCAATCTCCGGTTCCTGTATTGTC
>JAEZRV010000045.1 GCA_023444055.1 Bacillota bacterium | reverse complement strand
TTTTGTTTTAGCTGTTCAGCACGCTTAGTTATTTTCAATGCGGCTTCCGCACCTTCTTGAGCTTTTTCTGCTATTGAATCCACCGCATTCTCTATTTCTACGCTTGTCGCATTTATTTCTTGTGTTGAGGCAGCTGTTTGTTCCATACCTGCTGACAATTCTTCTGTTGCTGCAGATATGTCTTCTATATCAGAGTTAAGAATATCGATATTGGTTTTTGCCGAACTCATACTTTGTTCTGATTCATTAGCTTCCATTAGAACGCCTTGTATCATTCCTTTAATAGAATACTGCATCTGTGAAATTGAACAGGCTAGTATGCCAATCTCATCCTTCCTTTTCAAGATACTAGATTGAATATCATGCGTAAAATCACCTTTAGATAAAATTTCCATATGTTTTACTGCAAGTCTGATCGGTTTAACGAATGATGATATCAAAAAGAATATCAAGACAAGCCCTATTAGTATACAAATTGTTGATACAATAATAATTTTATTTTCAAGATCACTAACTTCTGAAAAAACTTCATCTTTAGGAGCAGTAACAGCAAGAGACCATCCAGATACGGCAACAGGCGCAAAGCCCATAAATTTAGTAACACCTTTATATTCATATTTTCCGTAACCTTCTTTGCCTAAAATCATTTGTTTTTCAAGTTCGGCCAGCTGCGTTAGCTCGGGATCTTTCTTAACATTCTCAAAGACATTATCCATGGACAGAACAAGATCCTTATTTGAATGGGCAATAGTTATGCCGTTTTTGCTTAACATGCATGCCTTTCCACTTTCCCCAAACTTTACATTATTAGTAATACTGCACAACAAATTACCATCATATAAAGCGATGAGAACCTTTTCAACCTTACTATCATTCTTTACTGGTACGGCAAAAGCTATAACAATAGATTTGTCTTCTTTGCTGACTATAGGATCTGATACAGCGTTTTCTCCGGCTACAGCTTTTTTAAAGTATTCCCTGTTTCCTATATCACTGACTTTACCATTAGTGGATGTTGACTTTCCATCTACATCTGCAAGAGCCATCATTTTGAATCCTTGTCTGTTCATTTCAGAATTTAAAATTTCGAATTTTTTTTCGATACTAATATCCTTGTCTTTTATATCTTTCATTGCCGCAATTACCTCTAATGATTTATAGCGACTGTTTATTTCAGCTTCAACTACTTTAGCAGTCTGGCGCGCAATATTAGTAAGAGATGTGGCAGATTGAGATGTAGCTGCAGATGAAAAATCAAGAAAAGAAACAATTGATATTAGCAAACACACCACTAGCATAATAATACCTGTTAAAAATACCATTTTAGTTTTAATACTATTGAATGTTTTCATATTACCTTCTCCTTTTTATTATAAATATTTAACCACTATATCTCTTTTCCAACATCATTCAATGTATTCCATTATTTTTCAACTCTGTTCCAAACTAAACTTGTATTTTCGGATGTAACTTGAAATTTTAGAAAAGTTTAGTAATAGAAATATTATTACATATTATTACAATACATGCAATAACATTACATATTATTTCTTTCACCAACACATTTACACATTATTTTTTCCACCCATAGCATAGTCGCTAAAATATATAAAAATCATAACTACACGTAGAACGTGCAATCTCGTCAGCTTAAGAAAAATTCAATAAAATATACCTTGATATAATCATTGAAAAATTTATATAAATAAACATTAAAATATGGATATTTATTTATAATATTTTATTTTTTTAAATCACATGCTGTTTTCTTACTAAATTATACTTATCAATATAAAATAGTTTATTAATTTAAAAATATTTGTTATACTTTGTATATTGATAAAAATTAAACAAAGGTATTTAATACCTTATTTAAAATGTCTAATTTATAAATAATTTTATGGAGGGAACATGAAATCACTTGCTAATCACCAAAGAATAAAAGTTACTGTAAATGAACGTGAAGTAGAAGTATATGATAATCTTACTATCCTACAAGCGTTACTTCAGGAAGACATTCATATTCCACATCTCTGCTACGATATACGAGTTGAAAGATCAAATGGTAACTGCGGATTATGTGTAGTTGAGATTGAAACAAAAGATGGAATAAAAGAAGTAAAAGCATGCCAGACCCCTATTAAGGAAGGTATGGTTATTTTCACTAACACTGCTAAACTCCAAAACTATAGAAAGATAAGATTAGAGCAAATGCTGTCTGATCATAATGCAGATTGTGTTGCACCATGTGTAATGACATGTCCTGCTAATGTTGACATTCAAGCTTATCTTCGTCATGCAAGAATAGGTAATTTTGAAGAAGCTCTTAAGGTTATAAAAAATAGAAATCCATTCCCTGTAGTATGTGGTCGTGTATGTCCTCATCCATGTGAGGCACAGTGCAGACGTAATCTTGTTGATTCTCCTGTTGCAATCAATTATGTAAAGCGTTTTGTAGCTGATTATGATATGAATGGAGATACTCCATGGCTACCTAAAAAGAAACCAAGCACAGGCAAGAGAATAGCAATAGTAGGTGCTGGTCCTTCTGGTCTTTCTGCTGCATATTACAGTGCTATAAATGGTCATGATGTTACAGTTTTTGAGCGTCAGCCACATGCAGGTGGTATGATGAGATACGGTATTCCTGAATATCGTCTTCCAAAGGCTACTCTTGACAACGAAATAGATACAATGAAAAAGCTTGGCGTTAAAATTATGACAGGTAAAGCTCTTGGAACACATATACACCTTGAAGACCTACATAAGGACTTCGATGCTGTATATCTTGCTATTGGTTCATGGCGTGCTACTCCAATGAGCATAGAAGGTGAAAACTTAGAAGGAGTATGGCTTGGTATTAATTATCTTGAGCAGGAAACAAAAGGTGAAGATATTAAGCTAGGTGATACTATAGTTGTCGGTGGTGGTAACACTGCAATTGACTGCGCTCGTGTAGCTCTTCGTAAAGGTGCTAAATCTGTTAAACTTATTTATCGTCGTACTCAAGAAGAAATGCCTGCAGAACCATATGAAGTTGAGGAAGCACTTCACGAAGGTGTTGAAATGCTATTCTTGATGGCACCTACTGGTATTTATGTGGCGAACGGCAAAAAGATGCTAAAATGTATCAAAATGACTTTAGGTGAGCCTGACCGTTCAGGTCGTCGTCGTCCTGTTCCAATTGAAGGCAGTGAAACATCTATTGAGGCTGATACTATTATTGGTGCAATTGGTCAAAGTACAAATACACAGTTCTTATATAATGACCTTCCTGTTAAGCTTAATAAATGGGGAGATATTGAAGTTAACGGAAAAACATCTCAGACTTCAGAGATTAATATATTTGCAGGCGGAGATTGCGTAACTGGACCTGCAACAGTTATACAAGCAGTTGGAGCTGGTCGTCGTGCTTCTGAAGCTATCGATGACTTCCTAATGCATGGATATATAAAAGAATCTCAAACAGATTACAGTTGTAGCCGTGGTTCAATGGAAGACTTGCCAAAGTGGGAATTTGAAAACATGCCTAAATTCCAACGTGCAAATATGCCTTCTATATCATTAGAAGAACGTAAAAACAATTTTAACGAAGTTGAATTAGGTTTATCTGAGGAAACTGCAAAAGCTGAGGCTATGCGTTGCTTACAATGCGGATGTAGCGAGCGTTATGACTGTAGCTTAAGAAGTGAGGCTACTTCACACGGTATCGAATTTGCAAAACCAATACACGAAAGACCATTAATTCCAATTGTGAAAGATCATCCATTTATCGTTCGTGATCACAACAAGTGTATATCATGCGGACGTTGTATCGCTGCATGTGCTGAGGTTGAGGGTCCTGACGTATTGTCATACTATATGAAGCAGGGACGTCAGCTAGTTGGTACAAAGAGTGGTCTTCCACTGGAAAAAACCGAATGTGTTAGCTGTGGTCAGTGTGTAAATGCTTGTCCTTGTGGTGCCTTAAGAGCACGTACAGAAAGAGGAAAAGTATTTAATGCAATAAACGATCCTACTAAAACAGTAGTTGCCTTTGTTGCTCCGGCTGTTAGAAGTATTGTATCCTCTCATTTTGGTATTAGTTATGATGAAGCTTCACCATATATGGCTGGACTTCTCAAAAAACTAGGCTTTGATAAGGTTTTTGACTTTACATTTGCTGCGGACTTAACAATAGTTGAAGAAACCACTGAGTTTTTAACAAGGGTTGAAAACAAGGGTGTAATGCCTCAGTTTACTTCTTGCTGTCCTGGATGGGTAAACTATGTTGAAAGAAAATATCCTGAGATTATACCTCACCTTTCAACTTGTAAATCCCCTCAAATGATGATGGGTGCAACTGTTAAAAATCATTATACAAAGCTTAGTGGTATAGATAAAAAGGATCTCTATGTGGTATCAATTGTTCCATGTATTGCAAAGAAATTTGAAGCTTACCGTCCAGAATTTGCTCCTGAAGGAATACGTGATGTTGATGCCGTAATAACATCAAGTGAAATGCTGAAAATGGCCGAATTGAAATTTATTGAAGCGAAAGATATTGTTCCTCAAGAATTCGACGAACCATACAAGCAAGTTTCAGGTGCTGGTATTCTATTTGGTGCTTCAGGTGGTGTTGCAGAAGCAGCTCTTCGTATGGCAGTTGAAAAGCTCACAGGTGAACCACTTACAGACCACCTAGATTTTGAAGAAATTAGAGGATTTGAAGGTGTTAAGGAAGCTACTGTTGAAGCTAGTGGAACTAAAGTTCGTGTAGCTGTAATCAGCGGTTTGCATAATGCTGAGCCTATAGTTGAGAAAATTATTAACGGTGAAGAAGTAGGTTACGATTTAATAGAGGTTATGGCATGTCCTGGAGGATGTATATGTGGTGCAGGTCATCCAGTTCCTGAGAAAATTGACTCCTTAGAAAAACGTCAAAAGGTACTTGTGAATATTGATAAGACATCTAAATATCGTAAATCACAAGAAAATCCTGACATATTAAGACTTTATAAGGAATTCTATGGAGAAGCCAACTCACATCTGGCACATGAATTATTGCATACAAATTATACTCCTGTATTGGGTACATGTAGTTGTGATAACACACTAAAGAAAGCAGATTCTGCTTTTAAGACACATGATTTAACAGTATGTATGTGTGACAAGTGTACTTCAAAGGGTTCAAAGGAACTTTACGAAAGTTTAACTGATGTAGTTAAAGACCAAAAGATGGATTCATTTATATCAGTGAAAACAATCCGCTTAAAGGAAACTCACTCAGGTGATGGTGTTTATGTTTCACTAGACGGAGAGCAAATTGAAGTACCATCCGCAAACAATTTGTATAATATTGTAAAAGGTTAATTTAGGTTAATCAACAGAAATTGTAGTCCTTGCTTGCTAGGCATATTACAATAAAGCCCCTCATCAAAAACTGCCCCTATATGTTAGAATTTTAGGTCTAACATATAGGAATCAGTTCGAAAATTGATGAGGGGCTTTATTTGAACACCTACTGTTTTCAAGCGAAAAGTGTAGTAATATTACAAGTCTAAAAGCTTATCTATCAAGAAGCATTTTCTTCATCATTGCAAAATCTAATGCATCATTAGAACCATCCTTATTTAAATCAGTTGCTTCCTTCCAGAATTTATAGGTAGTATCATTATTACCTAATAAAATCTTCTTAAATGTTGCAAAATCAATGGCATCAAAAGTACCGTCTCCATTAGCATCCCCTGCAACAACAGTAGTTTGAGGATTATTAATATAATCAAGCATTGCCTTTTGTATAGCATAATATGCAGGTTTTTTCTGACCATTGTCATTAAAAATAAGTGGTGCTATTGCTTTGTCCTCTGGTGATTCTGGATTTATACGCCATGATTGTGAATCCCTTATTCCCCATACCTGAAGAGCTCTGCAATAAGGCTGCTCTACACATGCTTTAGCAATCCATCCATATATTTCCGCTTGCTTATTCAGTCCACTTTGTGTGGAATCTGGACACCCTACATCCATCTCAGTTACATAGCTTTCAACACCTAAATCAGCTAATCTCTGCATTTGTTCAGCAAACCTGTCTGCATCTGTTTTAGTGAAGTTCGGCCCTAAGTGCATTTGGAAGCCAACGCCATCAATTGGGATATTACGACTCTTAAAGTCCTTTACCATTGCATATACACCTTCAAATTTTGCAGGTCTGGTTTCCAAATCATACTCGTTATATATTAGTTTTGCTTTTGAGTCAACCTTGCGGGCAGCCTTAAATGCATCCTCGATATATTGTTTCCCTTGCTTTTGTCCAAACACAGAAGCGCCATCTTGACCATTTGAACCAATTGCATTAATACGATAAGTACCATCTTTATGGAACGCCTCATTTACTACATCCCATGCATATATCTTGCCACTATAATGTGTTCCAACAGCATTTATGTAGGTTTCCATCATAGTTTTAGTACCGTCAACCCACCAAGGATTATATTTATGCCATACAAAAGCATGACCATGAACAACCATCTTATTCGCTTGAGCAAAACTCACCAAGCTATCTCCGCCACCATAATTATACTGACCTTGATTTGGTGATATTGTTCCAATTTTCATGTTATTTTCGCATGTTACCATATCGAATTCTCTTTTAGCAATATCTTGATCAGCACCGCTGAAGTTTGCAGAGATTGCAGCACCGAAATAAAATTCTCTGCCTTGACTTCTCATACTTTCTGCTAAAGCACGAAGTGGCATGTCTGTTGTATCAGCTGCCGTACATACATTAGTACCTCCTATGCATGTAATCTGAGTACACATAGTAAGTGCTGCTAAAAATAAAGCTGTTTTTTTGAATTTACTCATATTAATCACATTCACTCCTTCTGCTTCTCTCAAAGCATATTGATATAAAATTTTTTGGCTTGGGCTTAATTATTGTTTTTAGAAATGTACATCCCAAGTTTATTACCAGATATAGGAGGAAAATTTGATTTTATACTAGTTTGCATATAAACGGTTAGCAACCGTTTATATAGTCGCAGTATGCGACGTAACATCGTAAGATGTGCAAACGTTGTTCAATACTAAGAGCTTGTGGCTCTGCTACAACATCACGTTAGTGATGATAAAAAATATTAACTAATATTTTTTATGCGAATTAGTATTATTAATCAATTCACATTTTATATTTGCTTTAATGCAAAAAACCTCCTGACGTATGAAATTATCAATGTTCAAAAATTTGTATTTAGTAATTTTATTATACTACGTAGTGTAAATACATTCCACTATAACTATATACAACCACTTATGATTAAGTTGCATTTTTATAGTGGAATTCAATGCACTTCAAATTCGCATACTCATAAGTGTAATTAATATATTCTTAATAATCTCCTTAATTATAAAGAACCCACTCTAGGTGAGTCCTTCTTAATTACATCTTGTAATGTAAATCATACAGAGAAACTATTTTACAGTGAAATTATACCATGTTCCTAGGAATTCAAAAGTATAATCTCCTTTTCCGGCTATAGTATACGCTAACCTCTTTGTTGTCATAACTGTGAGAGAAGGTCCTGTATATTGCCAAAACTTAGGTTGAACAACTGGACGGTAAGATATAAGAGTAGTTCCATCAGGGTTTACCACAGCTGCTACTGCTAATTCGTCAGTGTACTCAACTTTATATCCTGAGGACGGGAATGTGACTTCAAATACAACTTGATACGCTCCTGCTGAATTCTGCTCTATATGAAACTGTATATTCTCTTTGCTTGGTATGCATGGAATCCATGTCCCTTGATTTTCAACAGGAAAAATATCAATTACTCCTAAAAGATATTGTTTGAGTAGTACTAAGTCTAAACTACTTAGTACTTGATCACCATTTACATCTGCTGCCGTAAAACTGTCTAAAGGTAATCTTCCGCCATTTAGAACATAAACCTTAAAACTGTCTCTAGTTAATCCTTCACCTTCTAGGATAAAAAATTTAAGCTGTGCAAAGTCTAATGCGTCCACAACATAATCCCTATCAAAATCTCCGTACATTAATGGGATCGCACCTTGGGCCGCCATGTTAGGCTCATCTGCTGCAAAGGTCATTGTACTGCCTAACAGCATCATACTTGCAATTGCCATAATTACCATACTTCTTAATCTTTTTCGCATACCTTTACCCCCTAAATAATATTATTTAACTATATTATAACAACATATGATATTATTGTCATAAGCCTTATGTAAACAGTAGTAAATTATGTAAGTTATTAATCTTTATTCCTCCTGATAAAGAGCGGTATCTTTAATAACCCCTTCTATCTCAACAAGTAAATCATTTCTACAAACATCTGCCTTTAAATAAACAATTGATTTATTATTAGAAAATGCCTTGCTACAAATATTTCTTATAGTCTCAAAGTCCTCATCATTTTTAATATAAACCTTTATGCAATCAATGTTTTCAAGTGTAAAACTCTTTTCAATCCCGTAACTGTTTAAATTTGTGCCAGATATTAAAGTACCTATGTTGTCTATTGTTGTCTCGCACTGTTTTCCAACATCACCAATATGGACAGTTTCAGAGCCTAAAATACTAGCTGTGCCAGAAATATATAACATTCCCGTTCCACTTCCATTGTCTGCATAAGCTGCTCTAGCAAAGCTAGGAGACTTTATACCATATTTCGGTGGATACTTATATGCAGGTGTCTGATTTGGGTTTTCAATGTATTTATTAATATTTCTTGATGTGGATATCAAATATATGCATAGGCTTTCCCCTCTACATCCTATTCCGGTTGCTGCAGGATAAATATTTTCGTTTTTTTGAAAAGACTCAGCTCTGCCATGGCAGAACTTTGTGTATCTTTCTTTTTCACCTGAATATGCATTTATATTTGGGATTTGGTTCCATATCCTTGAAATATTTGAATAGTCATTGTTTTTTACAGTCTCAAAAATCGAATCATAAGCTAATCTTCCAATTTCACGCAAATCTCTGCCTTCCTCTTTAATACTTAACGTAAAAAAGCTGTGGAACCCATCGCTTGCATGCTGTAAGAACTCATTGCATCCATAACTAACAGGATTTTCAGATGTCCAAACCTCATAATACGCAGTTCCCAAAAATGGCTTCATAGCCACATTCATTGTTGGAAAGCAACCCACAAATGCATCAAGGTCATCATGCTTTTCCATTTCACTGAATTTAATAACTCCTAATACGTTTTCTTTTTGCACGATTTCTCGCAAATTTACCGAATCAGCACAATACAAATTAGCGCTGATTCTTGGAATTTTGCAATTTGAATCAAGCCTTTCTTTCGTCTTTTCTTTCATCAAATCTAACATTAAACATTCCCCCAAATAAATATTTAGTCCCATTGACTTATTTTATTTAAATTTTCTAATCTTTGTTCGCAATTTTAATGCCCATTTATGGGCATGCATGAATAATGCTTTTGATTAACATATTTGAGATTTGCGTTTATGGTCTTTTTACGCTCAAAACTTTACACTAAAAAAATAAGTATAGTTTTTCCGATAGGATGTAGTACTGTATAACATCTCAATATTACCATATAAGTGTTAAAAATAGAATAATAAAGTAGCCTGTACTACAAAAAAGATAAAGATGTCAATAAATGCGAAGAATAAGACAAAATACGAAAAGTAAGAAGCTTGTTCTCATGATAAACTCTAATATAATAGTATTTGGCATTAAAATATTGAAATGCCATTCAAAAATAATAATGGAGAGATAATAACATGGAAAATAACAGCAAACCAAATAAACCTATAGTCACTCATATTTATACCGCTGACCCATCAGCACATGTTTTCGAGGGTAAACTATATATTTATCCTTCTCATGATTTAGATCATGATGGTCCTGACAATGACAATGGCGACCAGTATAAAATGGAGGATTATCATATCCTATCAATGGATGATATAGATTCCGCTTGCATTGATAACGGTGAAGCCCTAAATATGAAAGATGTTCCTTGGGTAAGTAAACAAATGTGGGCACCTGACGCTGCTTATAAAAACGGTACTTATTACTTATTCTTTCCAGCAAGAGATAAAGACGGTATCTTTCGTATTGGTGTTGCTACCAGCAAAAACCCTACAGGACCTTTCACACCAGAGGCCAATTATATTCCTGGAAGCTTTAGCATAGATCCAGCAGTTTTGGTTGATGATGATGGAAAATCATATATATATTTTGGTGGCCTTTGGGGTGGACAGTTAGAAAAGTGGCAAACAGGTAGTTTTATTCCTGATGCAGTTGGTCCATTAAGTAACGAACCTGCTATAGGACCTAGAGTTGCAGAATTAAGTGATGATATGTTAACTTTTAAGGATGACGCTCAAGAAATTACTATCGTTGATGAAAATGGTAACCCTTTAACTGCAGGTGACACTGACAAAAGGTATTTCGAAGGGCCTTGGATGCATAAGTATAATGGAAATTACTACTTATCATATTCAACAGGTGATACTCATTATCTGGTTTATGCTATTGGCAAGAGTCCGAAAGGGCCTTTCACTTATAAAGGAAGAATCCTAGAGCCTGTTATCGGCTGGACAACTCACCACTCTATTGTTCAATTTAAGGATAAATGGTATCTGTTCTATCATGATAGCTCATTATCAGGCGGTGTTAACCATAAGCGTTGTGTTAAATTTACAGAATTAAAATACAATGCAGATGGCACAATACAGACTATTAAACCTTATGAAGATTAAACAGCTCTTATAAATTTCATACTAGTTAGCAAGCAGTTTCTTAATACCTTATGAAGATTAAAGCAGGTAAGCATTGATACACTTTAACAAAAATAAGCCCTTATCCCCAGTTACACAACTAGGAATAAGGGCTTTGTTATTAGTGAAAAAAACTTTGTTTAAGGTTCTATAGGCTGAGGAGTACGGTTTTCCAACAAAATAAGTTTTAGAGTTGCAAGATCAATAGCATCTATACTATCATCACAATTGATATCTGCAGCTGTTTTGCTTATCAAAGATTCTTTACCTAAAAGATAAGACTTTAGCAATGCAAAATCTATTGAGTCTATAAATCCATCCTCATTTAAATCTCCATAGCATAGAGGTGGCAATGTGGGATCATCAACGCCACCTTTACCAATTCCAAGACTTTTAGCAACTACTTTTTGAAGTGCTAAATCCTTGTCACAGGAGAACTCCCAGAACATAGCACCTCCAAGTCCCATATTCTTTAAGTAATCTAGTTTATATCCAATTGACTCTTCATCATCATATGTAATAAATGTACTTCCATTATACAGGTAAGGCACTTTCGCAATATCATCCCAATAACGTTTATAGTTATTTTTGCCTACATAGTTTGCTGCAATATCCCAATAATCAAAAGCTGAGCCTTCCCAAGTACCATTTCCATAGCCAGCAGTTGTTGCTGCTGTTCCACTTTTATATAATCCTGAACCATTGGGGTCATTTACATTAATCCAACCTTTTCCATAAAACAATAACCCCAGATTCAAATCAACAGGTTTTACACCTGCAGCTATGTAATCTTCAATTGTTTTAGAGACACATGCTTCGTTTCCGGTACCTGTATACAAAGGTGTAACATGATTTGTTGTTTTATCCCAAGCTCCATGATAGTCATATGTCATAACATTGATATAATCCAGATACTGCATCATGTTTTTAACTTTACAATTTGCAATAAACTCTGGACTAGCTGCACCTGCAATACTTAGCAGATATTCCTTCCCATCTTTTTCTCCTTGAGCATCGAGTGCCATTCTTATTTCCTTGAGTAATAGAATATAGTTATCACCATCATCTGCCCGGTGAGGAATGTTGTCACCGCCTGCTACTGGGTATTCCCAATCAAGATCTACGCCATCAAATCCGTATTTCACCACAAAATCAACTGCTGACTTTGCACAAGCTTTTCTTAATGCTTCTTCGGCTGCTACTCCCGAAAAAGTCTTCGACCATGTCCATCCTCCTACTGATATTAATGTCTTTATATGAGGATATTTTTCTTTTAGTTTAATCAACTGCCCATAATGCCCTCTTAACTCTGTTTCCCAGGTATCATCTCCAAATGGTTTTTCAATATCAATCCACGGGTCTCCAACTGTAATAGTTCCATCAGTTGATAAGTTTGCAAAGGCAAAATTAATATGCGTTAACAGTGAAGGATCTATATCCCCCACCTCAATTGCTCTTATGTAGCCACACCACGAAGTAAAATATGCCACATTTCGATATTGCTGTGCAGTGGCATTGCTTGATTTTTCTGTATTATGTACAACCGTATAGCTTGACATTTCTGTATTCTGTGCATTTGTATTGCTTGACATTTCTATATTCTGTGCAACCTTGTTACTTGACATTTCTGTTTTATGTACAGCAGCCGTACCGCTCGATATTTCCACCTTCTTTGCTGCAAAGCTTGATATTCCCATACAACTAATCAGCATTGTTATGACCAGCAGAATTGTTACAGGCAAGAACCTTGTCTTTCTTATGTTTTTCATTTTCATATGTATTGTCTCCTCTCTAAAATTATTCCATACTTATACAAATTCAGCTCTCTTACATTACATTCTAATACAATTATACAAAATCATTCATTAAGTAGCAAAATGTTTTATGTATAATAAAAAGTAAAAAGTAGTAAAAAGTAAATTTAGATTAGATAATCTCATTTCTAAACATCATTTATATGTTAAAATGAAATATGATTATATCATCTTACTGAAAAGGGGAATAAAACATTGAGAAGAATAAAAAGTATCTTAAAGCTACATTTGAATTAGATACTAGCATGGAAGAACCTTCTTGTAGATTCAGCACCAATAGAGTGCTTAAATACATTTGTAGAAACACCTTCAATATCAATCAGCTTATTAGCGTAATCCTGGGTAATCGGCCATTTAACCTTTCTATCACTCTCAGAAAGAATGTCAGTTTTATGTTCTTTATCAATAAATGTATGTAAGTTTTCATTAAAAATTGAAAATATTTATTTTTTAAGTATTACCCCTACCGATTCGATAAAAATCATGTTGAAATGCCCAACTGAGTATCCTATCACTAATAAGTTACAGTAATTCTACACTTGCGATAATTTATTTATAACCATTTCCTTTTTATTCCATATCTTTTTATATTAACAGAATATTTTGAAATAAGTAAGTCCATTTTATTTGCATTTATACCGTACTAATATAATCTTATTAATTTTTATATGTTTCTCTAAGTTTATTATATAATTTCATTAAATATTAATCATTGTATTATTTTGTAATAATAGTATCCGTATGGTATAATACCTTCCAAGCACTACTCTTTACATATTTTTCCTATGCACTAATTATCAGGTGCTTATAGCCGCTAATATCCAGTCTTCAATTGGAAATTTAGCTAAATTAAGCACTGGATAACTGATTTTAATTCAATTGGAAGCCATCCACGCAAATTAACACTATTTATATTACAAAGGGGGAGACTAAACTATGAATGAAAAATTAGATTTAATTATTGTTGGTGCAGGTCCAGCGGGACTTATGGCTGCAAAAACCGCAGCAGAAATGGGTCTTAAGGTTACGGTTATTGAAAAAAAGAGAGATATTAGTAAAATTAGAAGAGCTTGTTGTGCACAATTTGTTATGGACAATGGATATGAAAATGAATCTTTGCAGATACAAGAAGGTAAAGTATTATTTTCCAAGAACAACTTCAGTGTTCCATACTCTGGCCGCTTAGTAAATGTTAAAAACACTTACCATTATTCGCCTAGCGGTCATAGAATACATTTTGCCCATCCAGATGGCAGACCCTCTGCAATAAAATTTGACAAAGGGCAGTTGCTTACAGATTTATGGAATGAGTGTGAAAAGCTTGGGGTAGAATTGAGATTAGAAACATTAGCATGTGGCGGCGAAGATATGGGAAACTCTGTAAGGCTAAAACTTGAATCTAAAGGGAAATTTTCCTCTATAGAGGCAAAAAAACTGATAATAGCAGAAGGCGCCCATGCAAAACTCACTGGCGTATTTGGTCTTAATAAGGGAAGGGCATTATATGGGATGCCCTTAGTATTACTTTATACAATCGAAAACACGAGAGGATTTGAACCTGAAAGCTGGATTCAATATTATGGTAGTGCATATCATCCTTTTGCAGAAATAATGGTAGGTCCAACCTTAGAAGGAGATAACACTATAGAGTTAACTGTTGTAGGAACCAAAAAAAGGATGCCAGAACCAATTTTTGGAAACATTTTTTATAATAGCCCATTAAAAGAGAATTTTGCAAATTCACGAGTTATTAATAAAATAGGTTGTTCACTTAAGTCATATGAATCACTTAGTAAACCTTACTTAGGTAATGTAATTTCCATAGGTGATAGTGCAGCTCATATTGAGGTTATCGTCCAAGGGGCTATAATGTGTGGATATCACGCTGCAAAGGCTGTTAATGAGGAACTTAATGGAAAATATGGTTTTGAGCAGTATACAAATTGGTGGAATGATGCTTTTGACTTTAACAGGACTGAGTTCAGTGAATTCATCAGCCTATATGGTAGCTTAGCAATTATGCCAAAATATTCTGATGATGAGCTTGATTATATGTTCTCATTACTTGATGGTAAAACACTTGATGGTAACTTTAGTCAATTTGAAGTGCCAAAGAAGGTATGGCATTCTATATTAGAGCATAAAACACAGATTCAAAGTGAAAGACCAGATTTATTCGAAAAGATAAAGAAAATCTGGGAATTAGATTTAAGCGATTACTATCTAAATAATAAATATATTGACTATCGTTGTGTTAAAAATTAAAACTTGCTGTTTTCTTGCTTTATACTACTGTTAATTCAGAGTAGAAACCTCCTCTTTATCAAAACAGAATATACATAATACTACTGCCCATGCCATTCCCCAATTAAAATGGCATGGGCAGACTGTTTATATATTGATATGTTTATGTTAGTCAAGCACATCTGATTAACATAAAACATATTCTACTATTATAACGCCTAGATTCAAAATGAAATTTTTCGATTGTAGAAAAATTTCATTACATCAGCGGCGTTTCATCGAGGCGGGAGATATTCTCACCGCCTGATAACCAAAGTGATACCCGCCACTTATAGAAGTTGGGGACATTTTCTTGCCTCGTTATAAGTTTATGAAAGGAATGAGTAATATGTATAGACCTCAAAAAATGTGTCAATGTCCATATAATACTAACGTACCAATGAATAATCCTGATAATATGTTTCAGTGTCCTTACTTTTCGAATAATCCAATGAATAACCCAGATTCTTGGAACCAACTTCCTAATCAATATTCCTCTAATATGAATCAATATAAGGACAGTAATACTATGATGTTAAAGGACTATGGACCCAAACCATTTGTGGTTAACATTGAAAAGGCTACAAAACAAAATGATAATTACCGTACTGCTTTGTGGACTGGTAATCACTTACAAGTAACCTTGATGAGCATAAATGTTGGAGATGATATAGGTTTGGAAATGCACCCTAACCTTGATCAATTTATACGCATTGAAGATGGTCAGGGGCTTGTTAAAATGGGTGAAAAAAAAGACAAATTGAATTTCCAAGCAAATGTCCGTGATAATTTTGCCATCATAATACCTGCTGGAACATGGCATAATTTAATTAATACAGGTAACAAACCCATTAAATTATACTCTATTTATGCGCCACCTCAGCACCCATTTGGTACAATCCAAGAAACAAAAAAAGATGCCGAAGAAAGATATTAATTATGTACAAAAAGTAGCCTCATCGCAGGCTATGAATGCTTCCTGTCACGTAGATAGTTAAATATCAAAAAATTTTATATGGGGCTGTTGTAAAATATACCTTAAGCCACAATATCATGAACTTTAATGATATAGACAGATATCTGGTTAAGCTATATTATTTAATAGCCTCATTCTTAGTTTATCAATACAGCAATATTGATTTTTTCACTATTTTTCTACCTCATTTTTAAGGAACAACCTGTATAGTATTTATGTGTTTTCCTTCTGTGTAAATATGTGTTGCACAAGAAATACAAGGATCAAAAGACCTAATAGTTCTACCTATTTCTACAGGATTATTAATGTCCATTACAGGTGTACCGATAAGTGCCTGTTCACCAGTCCCATGCATACCATCATTGCTTCTGGTTGAAAGATTCCAAGCTGACGGAGTAATGATTTGATAAGAGGAAACAACTTGTTTATCCACCTTTAACCAATGCCCTAATGCACCTCTTGTAGTATCAATCAAACCTTTTCCAGAAGCGGTTTCTGGAATATTATATTTTTCTTGAACTGATGTAGCAGGTATAAGATTTTCAAGCAGTGTATTAATAATTGCCGCTATTTTTCTTGCTTCTAGGACTCTGGCAATGGTTCTGTCCATAGTTGATATTCCATTTCTGTATTCACCAGAAAGCCATTGCCTCGCAAGTGGGCCTGTCTCAAAGGGCAGATTAGTATATCTTGGAGCCTTAACCCAAGAATAAGCTTTAGATTTGCTCATATCAGGTTCAGTTTCAAATTCAGCTTCACTAGATTTAGCCGCTTTTTTTGTATCCTTGTACCAAGCATATTCAATTTCTTCTGTAATATTATCCGGGTTGAATACACTTGTTTTACCATCAGTATATATAAGAGGGTTCACATATAGAGTTCCAAGGCTCTTATAGCCGTCAAAGCAACCAAAGCTTAAAAGATTTCCATAACCCCTTCCAATAGAAAAATATTCTTTGTAATACTCTGCAATGGTGTATACATCAGGAATCATTCTATCATTAATAAATTGGTATATTCTTTGTAAAATGGATTTAATTTTAATAATTTTATCTGTAGTTGCCTGTGTTGTAATACCGCCAATAAAAACCCCATGGTTATGTGGAACCTTTCCACCAAGTACAGCAAGCATTTCATGGCTACTTCGGCTTAATTCAAGTGAATCAAAATAATCCTTTACCAAATTGTCATTCTTACCTTTTGGCAATCTGAAATCCTTATACTCTGTTTTAAATAAGGGATAACTTTCAGGTAGTTTTACAAAGTCCGGGATAGTATACTGATAAAAATGGCGAATATGATTTTGCAGGAATTCACACCCATGAATAATATCTCGTAAATATTTACCCTGCTCAGTTGGAACTATACCAAAAGCATCCTCTAATGCAAGAGTTGAAGCCATAGAATGTGCTGTTGAGCAAATACCACAAATGCGCTGTGTAAAGTAGACACAATCTAATGGATTTCTATCTTTAAGCATTATTTCGAAGCCACGAAACATTAGTCCTTCTGTTTTAGCATCTACCACCCGATTATTTTCAATATCTGCTTGAATTTCCATAAAACCACTTATTCGCGTAACAGGATTAATAGTAATCTTCTTAGTCATTTCTTAACCTCTCTTGTGGTATTGTAGGTAATAAAAGGTTCCATTTCATCAGGGAATCCAAACTGTGCACATCCAATACAAGGAGTATCATCCTCAACAGGCCAGTTAACATATTGATTCCAATGTCTTATTGGACAGTCAATGCGTGTTACTGGTCCACGACAGCCTAATTTAAACATACAGGTTTTATCGCCTAGCTTTTCAGCAAAAATTCCCTTATCAAAAAATGATCTACGCGGACATCTATCATGAATTAACGTACTATAAAACAAAAACGGTCTATCCTTGCTATCAAGCTCAGGCTCTCCGTATAGCAGAATATGAGCAAGTGTACCCATAAACCAGTCTGGATGGCAGGGGCATCCTGGTAGCTGTATAACCTTTCTATTTAGAAGACTCTGCACACTTACACAATCAGCTGGATTGGGTCTTGCTGCTGAAACCCCTCCATGTGTTGCACAGGCACCTAATGCAATGACATGAGTTGCCTTCTCCCCAAGCGTTTTCACTGCATCTAGTGCCGTTACTGGTTTACCGTTCAAACGGCCGATGATGTTATATAGACCGTTATTCTTAGTCGCAACAGCTCCTTCTACAGCCAGTATATAGTCACTTCCAAGCACACTAAATAACTGCTCCATAGCACTCTGTCCTTCGCTGGCCGAAATACTGTTACTGTAAATAAAATAAGTCATATTCGAAATTAAGTACTTAAAATCCGGATTATTTCCATCAAGAAGTGAAATTATATTCCCTGAACATCCAGTCAATTCAAGCCACACAAGATTTCTTTTCTTCAGCACCCCTTGTCTTATTTGCAGTTTAACAGTGTCTATAAGGCTTGAGGCCGCATTTAGTCTAGCTCTATGTTCAGGACAAGAACTGCTTTCATTGCTCATTTTACACCAACTTTCCAACCAATTTTAGTTTACTCAAAATAGTCTGACCTGCATGACATGAAGCAAATTCTTTGGTTAAATCCTTTCCTGCTATCAGACCAAAATGTGTTGCAGCCGCCCATGCAGCATTGTTTGTAACGTCATAAACATTACCATTTACAGCCACATATGCTGGGTTGCCATTCTTGCCATCTAATTTTGATAATTCTTGAATTGTAAATGTTTTTTGATCTCCTGATAAGGATGAATCAATAAGCATCGAGGTTTTCCCTACTATTGAGTTCACCTCAGATTCAAGCGGAATAACTGGTTTATTTTTTGAGTTACTTTCAGTAGGTTCAAGTGGAATAGACTGTTCATTTTTTATGTCATCTTCAGTCATAAAAGTTAAAGGTTGCTTTAGTAAATTTCCTGATTGGTTTATAGTTTTAATAGCAGCTTCAAGCATATATACTCTACCTTTTAAATGACAGAGTATTTGATTTCTGTTATAAACACCAGAATCCCCGTATAATAAATTTATATCATATTCAATTTCAGAAATAATACTTTCTAGATCTTTACTTGAAAACTCTTTATTTTTCATACTTTTCACTCCAGAAATATACTCATACTAGTTTGCATATAAACGGTTAGCAACCGTTTATATAGTCGCGGTATGCGACGTAACATCGTAAGATGTGCAAACGTTGTTCAATACTAAAGAGCTTGTGGCTCTGCTACAACATCACGTTAGTGAGATAAAGAAAACTTGGCTTGTGCCGAGCTATCGGCGACGGCAGAAGCCTAGTTGCACTTATACTTTTCTAAAGTATAAAAAATATTAACTAATATTTTTTATGCGAATTAGTATTACTATTTTTAGCATATTCTGCTGAATCTGTATTGGTGAGGGAACTAGTTTTATTTAGCTGTCTGTACAATTTGGCAAATAATTTTTTCAACAATAAAGATAGATAATAGTGACAAGTTTCATTAACTTACAATATGATAAATAATTTTCTCAACCTCAAGACAAATAGCATCCATTTTAACTTTAATAGCTTGACTGAGCTCACATCCAAATCCAGCTTCTGCTATTTCAATTCCGATAAAATAGCCTTTCAGTTGCTTTGTGTATAATCTTATTAAATCAAAGATATTAATATCATGTTGAAAGTTGGTTTCTCCATACGAATCAAGTATTTCCTGTAGCTTACAAAAACGAACACTACCAGCTGCTATACCTAAATATGCAGCATCTACAATAATAACAAAGTCATCATCATTTATTTGGTGATAGCAAAACTGAAAATCAGTTTCTGCTATAATGACTTCAATTCCCATCGGTTCTAGTTTATTCTTTAACACTTCCAGAACAACTATCGCAATACCATCATCCATCATAAGCCTGTTTCCAATGCCAATTACTTTGATCATGCCATTTAACAAACCTCACCAGATCATTTTTATAAAATAATATATATGCTTATATGGAATAAATATGTGGAAATATACATAAACCCATCAAGAAAATGTAAAGTTTTTATGTTTTTGCTAACTCTAATAAAGTCAAATGGACTGTTGCAAAACAACAATTTCTGTATACGATGGCTTATTTCTAGAATAGTACGCGAGTGCAGTATATATAAATGGAGAAGCTCGGTTAGAAATTGATGCTAAAAATAGTAGGAGAAGTACAAGCATTGTAGCCGGCACAGCTACAGGACGTAGCTGTGAGTATACCCCCAAGACAGGACGCCTTGGGGGTATACGGTCGGCGGAAGTGCTTGTTATGAACCGCAACTATTTCAGCGCCAATTTCGGGAGCGAGCCATAGGTATATACTGCACGGGAGTACTTTAAAAGCAGTTTACCGTTGATTTATAATATTTCTTGTTTTGCAACAGCCGCTTTTAGTGCTATTGAAGATATTTATATTTTTCTCTTAATTGCCGAATGTTCCTGATAAAAGACTGTTTTCAAATGTTACATATGCTCTTTCAAGTGCATATTCACGTTCCATTTTAGGATTAGCATTCAATAGGTCTTGTAATTTTTTAGTTATCTTATAATTAACATTTAGCATTCCAAGAAACTCTTTACGAATCTTCGTGTAATCTCCATTTATGTACAAACTCTGCCCCTGCAGAAAACTGTATTCAATACTATTTCGAGAAATGTTTTTCAATTCTCTGTATGACAAACCATACCTCTGTACAGCCTTTACATATTCTTCTGTAAGATTTCCCCTGCTGACTCCTTCATCATCAGTACACAGCGCAGTTTTTACACCAGCTTTTCTGTACATTGTAAAAGGATGTTCATTATTCTCTACACCCAGAATGGATTCGTTGCTTGAAAGACATATTTCAACAAGTACATTTTTATCTTTCATTTCTTTTAACAGCTTAGGAACATTATTTTCCCACGCAACCGCCACACCATGACCTATTCTAAGTGCATGTCCTTTATTAATAGTTTGTGTTATTCTGTCTTCCATAGGTTCAACAGGAGAACCTCTTAATTCAAGCTCTCCCGCATGTAATGTAAATGCAGGCTTGTCCAGCTTCTTCCATATGTAATCCAAAATCGTCATTTCTTCATTGAAATATTTTCTGGAATACGGAGTATCTTCTGCTTGTACAATATTTACTCCCGCAATCCTTTTATCAACTTGTAATGCATAGGCAGAATAAAATGCCGAAATGAAGAATCCTCTCATATCATTTGTAGAACGCCCTAACTGCTGAATATAGCGAACATCAATATCCTTGCCCGCTCCAATTGATAAACCATTATCTTTAAGCATTTTGTCTCTTGCATCAAGTAGACCTTTAATTGAAGAACTTACAAGCGCTTGATTGCTATTTACTATTTTCATAGCATCCTCAAATGCAGTATCCAGATTTTTAATATCAAAATCAGCAGGCATAGTGTTGAAGAGATTTACATAATTGTTAGGCAATGAGTTTGTCATCAATTCAAGATATTTTACATTTTCATAAATATTTCTGTTTAAAACTTCTATTAGCATGTCATCTGTACTTCTGTTTGCAGAGCCCATATAATTGAAAGTATCAAAAAAATGGTCATGTCCGTTTGTGGTATTGGGATACCAACCCCTCATACTGTATGCATTTAGAAATTGTTCAAGATATACAGAGTGGCTTTGTAATTGTTCAGTAGTGATATAATTCTTGTGCTGGCTACTTTGAGCGGGAGAGAAAAACACGTTTGTATCAAGATCGTAGAGAAGACCATTTTTCTCTGCCGAATCTAGAATATAATCACTGTATGTAGCACCACTTAAATGATTATGCAAATCCGCTCCTTTTGGCATTTGTCGCATAAATGCAATTAGTTCAGGCTCAGAATTCTTTGCACACTCAAATCTTTCTTCCATATTTCCTGCATTCTTGTCCCAAAATAAATCTGTTTTTGAATTTGCGCTGACAACTGCCATAGGCGTTAAAACAATCGCCAGCATCAAAATACAACTTATTAGCTTTTTCACTTTACATCCTCCTCGATAATATTTTATACTTATGTGATTTTTCGTAAGGTAATAGTTTCCACCTCTGTAATATCACTTGATAAGTATATATTATTTTCAAAAATATTCCAATGTACTTTAATGTAAGAAATTTGTTTTACTGCGCTGAGGATTCGGTGTTTATGTGCATTGTGACAGTATATATAAGGTAGCTATATTTTCCTTATTTTAATTAAATTTAACTAAATACAGGTAAAATTCATACAAATCATATTGTAATAAGTTGATTAATAAATTTATCTTCTACTACACTAAAAAATGTACCATTCAAAGGTTATGAACTGTACATTTTTTTGTTTGAGTATTTTTTGTTTAAGTATTATTTAACCCATTTACTGCTTAATAGTAAGCTTTAGCAAATTTCAGCTCCTGATGGCATTGGTTTTTCAGGTACCATAAGAGCGAGTTCTCCATTTTCATCCTCCGCACATAGCAACATACCTTCTGACAAAACTCCTGCCAGCTTTGCTGGTTTCAAATTTACTAATACCATAACTTTCTTACCAATCATTTCTTTTGCAGAATAATGTTGTTTAATCCCCGATACAATTTGTTTTATCTGTCCTCCAATTTTAACTTGCGAACACAGTAATTTTTTGGATTTAGGAACCTCTACACAGTCAATTATTTCACCAACTTGAAATTGCATTTTACCAAAGTCGTCAAATGTAATTTCATCCTTAGGTTCAATATTTATTTCACTTACATTTTCCCCATTCTCACTAGTACAATCAGTCATTTTCTCTTCACCTTTCTGTTCTTCCTTTTGCTCTACCTCTTTTAATATTTCATTTATATCTATTCGTAAAAACAGTATTTCAGGCTTTTCTACAACCTTTGTACCAGATAAATACCTTCCGTAAACATCCATATCATCAAAAGTCCTTAAAGAAGTATTTAATTGAGCAACAATTCTCTGTGCAGTTTTAGGCATAAATGGTTCTAATAAACTTGCACCTATTACAATGCTTTCAACTAAATTATATAAAACAGTTTCTAATCTTGCCTTTTGGGATTCGTCCTTTGCTAGTACCCAAGGCATTGTTTCATCAATATATTTATTACAACGTTTAAATAATGTAAATATATCTGATAGTGCATCTGCTACTCTTAATTTTTCCATATTTTCAGCTACTATTTTAGGTGTTTTTAGAGTTAAATCAATCAAATCATCGTCTATACATTCACTTACATTTTCATTATTTACAATACCTGAAAAATACTTATTACTCATTGCAATTACACGATTGACCAAATTCCCAAGAACATTGGCTAAATCGGAATTAATGCGTTCTGTAATTAATTCCCAAGAAATTACACCATCACTTTCAAACGGCATATCATGAAGTACATAATATCGAACTGCATCTACTCCAAATAATTCAACCAACTCATCTGCACAAATAACATTTCCTTTAGACTTACTCATCTTACCATTGCCCATTAACAACCATGGATGACCAAATACCTGCTTTGGTAATGGTATATCCAATGCCATTAACATAATTGGCCAATAGATTGTATGAAATCTTAAAATGTCTTTCCCAATCAAGTGTAAATCAGCAGGCCAATACTTTTCAAACAACTCACCACTTTTACTATCAATGTCAAAATCTAAACCTGTAATATAATTACTTAATGCATCTATCCAAACATAAATAACATGCTTATCATCAAAATCTACAGGAATTCCCCATTTAAAAGATGTTCTTGAAACACATAAATCTTGTAATCCCGCTAATAAAAAGTTATTCATCATTTCATTTTTCCTAGAGACTGGCTGAATAAATTCTGGGTTCTTTTCAATATACTCAATTAGACGATCTGTATATTTACTAAGCTTTAAAAAATATGCTTCTTCTTTAGCTGGATGACACTCTCCCCCACAGTCTGGGCATTTACCATCTACTAATTGTGATTGAGTAAAGAACGCCTCACAAGGAGTACAATACATTCCTTCATAATGGCCTTTATAAATATCTCCTTGCTCATAAAGTTTCTTAAATATTTTTTGAACTTTTTTATCATGATAATCATCTGTTGTTCGAATAAATTTATCATAAGATGTATTCATTAAATCGCAAATACGCTTTATTTCGCTGGCTACATTATCTACATATTCTTTTGGGCTAATGCCAGCTTCCTTTGCCTTTAATTCAATTTTTTGCCCATGTTCATCTGTTCCTGTTTGAAAACGCACATCATATCCTTGCATTCTTTTGAATCTAGCAATGCTATCAGCTAAAATAATTTCAGAAGTATTTCCAATATGAGGTCTACTGGATGTATATGCAATAGCTGTAGTTAAATAGTATGGTTTTTTTGACATAATTAACTCCTCCGAATTTAATATTCTTCTATTTACTTTTCTTTATTATTTGAGTAAAAAAAAACGCCTTTAAATAATTTCTTATCTAAAGACGAGATAACTCGTGGTACCACTTTATTTTACTTATACCTTGCGGTACAAGTCTCTTCAACTGCTAAAACTCAAAGTTACGTTTTTAGTTTTTACAGCTTGCACTATAACGGGTGCTCACGTCGCAACCTAAAGTTATAATATTAACTCTCAGTACGAGGCTCCAAGTCCATATTCAGCAAATTCTTGATTCCCCATTCGCAGCTTTGTTGGGTTCTCTGTAATCAATACAAGGCCTACTCTTCTTTTCATAGCTTTTATCCATATTACAATAAGTTTAAAACTAACCTATTAATTTGTCAAGAACAAGGCACTCTATAGAATTAAGCATAGAGCGCCTTGCTGTGTATATGATTATATTTAGGTAAAAGTTAAATAAATTCAGTTCAAATTATGCACTTATATAGTTATTTCTTCTTAACAGGTATCCAAATTTCACTGTAATAATTTTCATCTTGAACTCCTTGGGGATAATCAGACGGATTAGAGTACATTTCAATATTGTAGCCTGCTGCAATTTCGTAATCCTTACAATTAGGAAGCCATTCTGAGAATATTTTGTTGTTCAAGTCTTGAAAAGATTTAGGCATTCCACCCTTGCAAGCAAAAACAACCCAAGTTTGTTGGGGAATAATCTTTGTAACAAATCCATCAGGTACATCTACAGCTGGGTTGTAATTGTCTGCGATCAAATATTCGAACTCATTTCCCCCCATACTTTCATCTATACTTATTCCATACATTCCACACACATATTTCCCATTCCCTAATTGAAAATGCTCTGTCCAAAACTGTGGTATTTCTGTTTGTGCACTATCATATTTGAACACCTTTGATACACCCATTACAGTAAACGAATCTTTTTCAATAATTTTGTAGTCCATAATATAACCACCTTCCAATGAAAATTTAATTTTTAGAGGAGCAAACGATTTAATCATCGCTTCCCCCTTTCTAACTGCAGTAGGTGTGACACCATGAAATCGAGTGAAAGCTTTTGTAAAACTATCCGGTGAGTCATAACCATATTTCAGTGAAATATCAATAATTTTCTCATCAGTAGAAACAATCTCACTGCCGGCGAGAGTAAGCCTGCGCTGTCTGACATACTCCCCTACTGTAAAGCCGCAAAGCATTGCAAATCCCTTTTGAAAATAGAATGGGGACATAAATGCTCTTTTTGCAATATCCTCTATTGTTATTTCTTCTGTGATATTCTTCTCAATATAATTGATAGCTTCACCAATTTCTTCAATCCACCCCATAATCATCACCCTTCTTTATAAACATCTTATCTATTTTTAAGAAATAGTTCCCGATTTTTTGTGTTATGTTTTGTCTTGTCAGTAAGATTATACTCTTTAGCTTACTAATGTATCTGAGTAAAAATTGCACAATACTTGTTCTTAAAAATTATACCATAATTTTCTAACTAAATTATGGCTCTGCTTTTATGAGCTTAACCAAAAAAATCATTTATCATAATCTTGTAGTTATGCAATTAGTTTCAATAAAGATGCAAAAGAAAGCATAAAGATTTTGTATGATTTTGTCGATATATGTAACACAAAAATACCTTCTAGGTGAGAAGATACGATATAATGTAAATTTATGCAAATATGAGTTAGAGTATCTATATAAAAATGTGGGTTAAATTTAAAAATATATGTTAGATAAAATGCTTAATCAAATAGGGGGATACATGTTGAAACTTAGGCAAAACTTAAAACAAATAGGAACAAAACTTTCATTAATGATATTAATAGGCATAGTTATTGTTAGTGTAATTATAGTTTTAATCTCTGTTAACACAAGCAATACAATGGCTGTTAAACTATTGGGAGAAAATGTTTTAGGAGTATCAAGGACCACAGCAGCTTACATAGATGGAGATAAGTTTGAGAAATTAGTAAATGATTATGATAGTGAAGAAGATTTTTATATGGAAATGCAAAAACTTATGTATAAAGCTAAACAAGATACTAATGCAACATACTTATATACTATAATTAAGAATAGTGATGGTACCTATACTTACATTATCGATGGCTCAGGTGAATTGGGGACAGAAGACGCATCAGAATATGGGTATTGTGATAAAGAAGAGACATATCCTGTAGAGGCAGATACAACATTAGCTACAGGGAAGTCTACATATACAGAAATTTACCATGATGATATTTATGGTAATTTAATATCAGGTTTTTCACCTATAAAAAACTCTAAAGGAGATATAGTAGGTGCTGTTGGGTGCGATATAATTGCTAATGATGCATTATTAATGATAAAATCCTTTCAATACAAAGTTATAATCTTGGTTTTTATTATTACAGTTATTTTAATCTTAATCTTTTACTGGTTAATAAAAAGAATGGTTACAAAGCCAATAAAAAAAGTTGTAGAAGCAATTACTAAAATTGCAGACAAGGATTATTCGTATAAAATAGGCAGAAAATTATTAGAAAGGAACGATGAGCTAGGAATATTGGCACAGGAAACAGAGAATATCCGAGTTCAGACTTCAGAAGTACTTAGTAAAATAGTAAATACTTCTAAGGAATTAGTAGACTCTTCAAAAGTATTTTCATCTGTTTCGCAGGAAACATCTATGTCAATAGAAAATGTTGCTAAAGCAATAAATAATATATCTCATAATGTTCATAATCAAGCTACTCACACAGAAGAAGGATTTAACAAAGTACACATATTAGATAGCAAAACAAAGCAAAATAATGAGTTAATAAACAAATTAATAAATTCATCTAGCGACATGAGTGATTATGTAACGATAGGAAAAAAATCTGTTGATGATGTACTAAAAAAATCAGACCAAACAAGCACAGCAATTGAAAATATACAAAACAAGTTAGCTTTAACAAATAGAAACTCACAGCAAATAGGAAAAGCAAGCCAAGTTATAGCGTCAATAGCTGAACAAACGAATCTTCTTGCATTGAATGCAGCTATCGAGGCTGCACGTGCTGGAGAAAGCGGACGAGGGTTTGCTGTTGTTGCAGAAGAAATAAAAAAACTTGCAGATCAATCCTCAAATTCCATAAAAGAAATAGATGCATCCGTTAATACTTTATTTGAAAATTTAAAAGATACAAGCACAGTAATGAATTCTGTAATTGAATATAACAAAGAGCAGAAAAGTAGTATTGATGCTACGCTACAAAAGTATATACAAATAGATGATGGAATTGTAAAAATGCAAGGATGTATAAATGATTTAACTGAGTCAAGTACTGATATATCAGATAATGCTGAAAAACTAAGAAATATAATTGGCGCGATAACAGAAATATCTATAAATAATGTAGCAAGTTCCCAAGAAGTATCAGCATCAACTGAAGACCAGAGTATATCTATGAAGCAATTAGATGAGCATAGCAATCAATTAGCATATATATCAAATGAATTAATGAAAATAGTAAGTACGTTTAAACTATAATACTAATTCGCATAAAAAATATTAGTTAATATTTTTTATACTTTAGAAAAGTATAAGTGCAACTAGGCTTCTGCCGTCGCCGATAGCTCGGCACAAGCCAAGTTTTCTTTCTCTCACTAACGTGATGTTGTAGCAGAGCCACAAGCTCTTAGTATTGAACAACGTTTGCACATCTTATACTAATTTGCATTTAAAATGTGGTATAACATTTTTAAATAGCCGCATCTGCGGCGACGGGACGTAGTCCGCAAATGTTGTTCAATACTATTTCGTATTTAAAAATAGTTCCTCTATTTTTAAATACGAAATAGTATTACGATGTTACATCGCATACTGCGACTATATAAACGGTTGCTAACCGTTTATATGCAAACTAGTATAAGCTCTTTCGAAATTGTGTCGTAATAGTAATAGTTGATATTAACTATTCTGGAGAATATTTCTCCAGAATAGTTTTTGATGTAAAGTATTCTCAATTCTAGTGGTGATAACCTTCTTGTGGTTTCCTAGGTTCATCAAGAACAGGTGGTATTCCTGGCCTTTCTGGTGGTCTCCTAGGTTCATCAAGAACAGGTGGTATTCCTGACCCTTCTGGTGGTCTCCTAGGTTCATCAGGAACAGGTGGTATTCCTGACCCTTCTGGTGGTCTCTTTGGTTCAACAGAAACAGGTGGTATTCCTGACCCTTCTGGTGGCTTAATAGGTTCATTAGGAACAGGTGGTATTCCTGGCCCTTCTGGTGGTTTCTTTGGTTCAACAGGAATAGGTGGCATTCCTGTCCCTTCCTGCGGTTTCTTATTGTCATCAAAAATAGGTGGTATTCTAGTCCCTTCCTGCGGTTTCTTAGTGTCATCAAAAACAGGTGGTATTCCAGTCCCTTCCTGCGGTTTCTTAGTGTCATCAAAAACAGGTGGTATTCTAGTCCCTTCCTGCGGTTTCTTAGTATCCTCAAAAACAGGTGGTATTTCAGTCCCTTCCTGCGATTTCTTAGGATCACCAAAAATAGGAGGTATACCCTTATCTGCAATTCCCGGCTTAAAATTATTTATTGATGGTATTCCATGTCCTCCTTGAGGCTTATTAGGGCTAAAGGAGCTAAGTGATTTATCTTCATTTACATCTTCTGTACTAGAAGATCCAGCAGGAAGCTTTATATCGTCCAGAATACTATATAATTTGGATTTTAATGTTGCTTTTTCCTTGACTCTTCTGACTGAATCACTTTGAGTGTCCCTAATGTTAGGCATATCAGAGTCAACATTACCTACATTTTGTACAGGAGGTAATGAATCCTCTATTCTATAATATGGAATTAAATCCTTTACTTTCGCACTTTTTGCATCATATGGAGTTATATCTGCTCCAGCTTTTTGTGCATTCTTATAAAGAACATACCTGCCCATTGACATATTATTGTCTATAGATTTTTTTCTTAAATCAGGTTTAACATAGATTACCTTTACCGAAATTTTTTTATTGTCAACTTTCTCAATGGTTCCCTTGATAGCATTTATTGTTTTTTCTATTGTATTTTCTGCTATTTTAGAATCTTCTGAATATGAAGCAGCTAATAAAATTAAATTTTCATTATCACTGCTTATGTAGCCTTTTTCACTCAGCCTCTCTAATATGTATGAAATAGCATCGTTGATATTTTTTTTCTTTACCTCAAAAGTACTTATTACCCCATCGGCATCAGAATTTAAAGGTTTTAGGTCAATAACAGAATTATTCTTATCAATTAAGAATTCCATACTTGGGTTTATATCTAAATCTACATATGCATAGACCTGAGGATTCATATTCAGGAAAAAGTATAAATATCCCACAATACATAGCACTAGTATTGCAGCTACGCTAGAAATAGCAGCAACATTTCTAAAAACCTTCGTTTGACGAGTTGTGCTGTATTCTACCATTTGACCCTCAAACATGCCTTCTACTCTTTTAATTTTTTCATATTCACATAAATCATTAATAACAACGGCTTCTTTTGTTCTTAATTCTAAAATAATACCTTTTTTCTTCACTAGTATCACCCCCTAAACATAAATGCTTGTAGAAAGCTTTTTATAATTTCCAAGTCACTTCTCATCGCAATGCATGCAGCAATTATGTATTTTCTATTCTTTTCCACCGTTTTGGAACTTATCTTAATTAATGGGATTAAATCCGTCATAGGAATTTGCATTTTCTTATCAAGCTTCTGATATAAGTAATCATTTTCTGCAATAATTCTAGACACATTTAACAGCTGTTGTTTTGAGTCCATATGTTTAGGAGTTTTGTCTATTAAGTCATTAAATGATATTCCAAATTTTTTAAGTTTTTCTGTATAAATCAGAATCTCTTCTCTTGTCTCAAAATTCTCAAAATGAAGATGTATGGACTTTTCAGCAATAGTATTTTCTAAAGTATTAACTTTATTATATTCAAAAAACGAGAATGGGTATATCTTCCTAAACTTGGTTTCTTTTTTTGTATAATTAATTAATCGTCTTTTAATTACCAACTCTGCAAAACTAAGAAAATGGTGGTTCTTTGCTTCATCATAATCGTCTATAGCTTGATTAAATGCCATGAGGGCGATGCTATATTCCTCACTATTTTCAATATCTATATATTTGTTCGTAAACTTTGAAGCAGTCTTCAAAATAAAAGGTTTATAATCGCTTATAAAACTTTCACGAAGAATGCTATCTCCATTTTTTATTTTTATAATGTTTTGAGCTACCATATTCACATTTATATCTACATTAGTACCCCTTTTAAATGAAAGCAATCTGTCCCACCTCCTTTAATATTAATTCGATAGTATTATTAAATTTCTGTCTAAGATATAAAAATTATTGGGCTTATAATATAGGATTTATCTATTATAGTCTCAAATTTAATTATCCACTGATAAATGTGCTGACCCGAGCCGCTCCTTTATCAGCATTCGGTAAATTATAGTATACTTTTATAAGTATAGCAATACCAAACCATAGTATGAGCCTAAAAGTATATAAACCACTATAAGTTATACTAATTTGCATTTAAAAATGTGGTATCGCATTTTTATATACGAAATAGTATTAAAATAACAATCATCAAATATAAGCCATATCTAAGGAATGCGTATGGCTTGTATTTAATAATTGTTAAAAAAAAATTAATTAGCAAAAGTCAATTACTATCGGCTAAAACCTATAGTAATTGACTTTGGTAAATTCTATTATTTTTCTACAACAGTTTATTAATTATCAGTCTGCAATACATGATGGATTACCATGCCAATTTGTATATGATTCAAGTATCTCTCCTTTCATCAATAGTGAGTTACTTCCCAAGCTTGCCCCTTCCTCTATATATGTATTGTATAAAACTACAGAACCATTTCCAACACTTGTTCTGTTTCCAAGTATAAGATAATCCATTTTTAAAACCCTATCCTCAAAAAGGTGCGTCTGCATAGTAGAGTTATAATTAACTGCCGCCTCACGCCCAATCCTAACAAGATCGAATTCTGAAATAAATACAGTGTCCAGAAAAACTTTCTTGCCGATTCTGCATCCAAAAAGTCTCATTACAATAGGCAAAAGAGGAGTTCCAGCCATAGGAGTAAGAATATGGTCACCAAGTAGATTCTCATATATACCTGTTACAAATTCAGTTTTCCAAACAAAACTGCTCCAAAGAGGATTGACACATGGTTTATAGGTACCAATCAACGAAAATTTCAGTAATACAACAAATAGTATTAGAAATACCTCAAGACCAATTAACGATAAAGAAATTAATACTATTGATGTCCAAAAATTAAAATTAAGACTAAAGGAATTAAAAACATAAGCAAGAAGATATGAAACCAAAACATATATATTTGTAGGCAGTATTACTCTAACAAACTCTATTGCTAATCTTTTTAAGTATAGTACTGGACCGGGCTTAAAGGTTTTTTCATCAGAAAATTCATTATTTATATCCCTATTAGGTAAGAACATTGCAGGAGTTCCAAGCCAAGAGGTTCCATTTTCAATTTTCTCTTTATCGGGAGGTATTGACATAACACCCAAAAGGCAGTCATCTCCTATAGTTGTGTTTATAGGTACAAGTGCACTGTTTCCAATAAATGTTCTTGAGCCTACCTTTATCTTCTCATACATTACGCAATTATTGTACACTTTTGGTGTTCCAGCCATTGAAGCATCTGCGAAGAAGCTACCATCTCCCACCTCAAATAATTCAGGAGAAATATGTGTTACTGTAGATATCTCTACCTTTTTACCGATTTTGGCACCAAGTGCCTTTAAAAATGGTATTGTATAAAGAGTAGCATATAAGGTATGCAGATTTTGAAGACTTATATAAACTATATTATCTGCTGCCCATTTGCGCACATAATAAGTGGAGTAAATACTATAAACACCAGGCTTTAAGCGGTTCATAAAGAGTCTCTTGAGTACTATTATTTCAACGCATACCATCAAAACTATCAATGTAGATGTAATCGGGCTTAAAAGCACCATCTTACCGGGATCGGTAAAATAAAAATAGCTGAATGCAAAACCCTGAGTGAAGATAAGTGTTGATAAAAGTCCAAATATACAAAGAACAAGAGAGTGTAACAGAGTTATAAATGCCTTCTTGAATTTGCCAACCTTTTTATTATTTCTTTCCATTAAATTAATAATATCCTGATCTGGAATATCCTTTTTAGCTGGAGAACCTGCCCAAAACTCACCTGCAGGTATGGTTTGATTTTGAGGAAGCATTGACTGTTCCTTAATCATTGAGCCATCTTTCATTTTTGAATTAATACAAATTGTAGAATGTGTTCCAACATAGCAATTACTTCCAATATCAATTTCTCCAAAGTTAATACATCCATTTTCAATGGAATAACCGAGTATTTGACAATCCTGAGATATACTGCTGTTATCACCAATAGACATAAGATCGAATGCTCCGAATTGGTGAGTGCCTATATAACAATCCTTACCAACTTTCGCACCCATAAGTCTCATATATATAGACATCAATGGAGTACCGCTTAGAAGGTGTTCTGGATACATTCTTTGTAACAGTCTAGCTAACCACCATCTGAAATAATAGACTCCCCACAGTGGATAGCTTCCTTCCTTATATTTTCCTATAATAATCCATTTAGATAAAACGGCTATAACCAGTGTAACAGGATTATACAATAGTCCGAATACTGCAAGTGCTATCAAGGTTTCCTTCAGATGAAAAGCTCCGTTAAATATATTGTAGACTATATATCCTATCGGAATACAAATAACAAAAGTTATTGCAATTAGGCATAAAGCTTGAAAAAATCCACAAACCTTATGAGATAATGAAGATGTTTCAGTAAATTGCTTCTGCTTTTTTGCTTTACACTTTGTCGCTTTCCTGCTTCCTTTGCAAAATTTTGCAGCAAGACTCTGTATTGTAGGAGCTTCATATAAATCCGAAATGTTAAGACCCTTAAATTCTATTTCTTTTCTAAGAATAGATACTGTTTGTGCAGCAAACAACGAATGCCCGCCAAGATCGTTAAAGAAATGATCAGTTATCGATATACTTTCATTCTTAAATACCTGTTTGTATACATTCGCTATCTTTTCTTCAATACCATTTGTAGGAGCTATAATCTCCCTATTTGCTGAAAATCCTTTTCCAGTCGGTTCAGGCAGCATTTTTCTATCAGCTTTTCCACTTGGGAGCATAGGAATTTCCTTAAGAATGGTAAAATGCTGCGGAATCATATATACTGCAAGTCTCTCTTTCATCATTTTGAAAAGAGCATCTGCATCAATGCCTATATTATCATCTTTTGGAACGGCATATAAGCACAAGGCCTCTGATGAATCCTCGAACTTATGTACCTTAACTACAGATGTCTTTATTTGTGGGAATGCATTTGCAACATTTTCGATCTCAGATAGCTCAACTCTGTAACCTCTGATTTTTACCTGATCATCAATTCTTCCATGAAAGTCTATATTACCCTCTTGATCTACTGATACAAGATCTCCTGACCTGTATAATCTCTTTGGTGCATCAGGAGCTTTATGAAAAGTATTCTCGATAAATTTCTCTTTTGTAAGGTCATCTCTGCCGACATATCCTCTTGCTAGACCTATTCCTCCAATAAGAAGTTCGCCTGATTCTCCGATACCAGCTAATTCATTGTTCTCTTTAATAACATATATAGAGTAATTGGGTAACGGCTTACCAATTGTAACCTTTTCACCTATATTCATTTCAGACCAAGTGGCAATAACTGTTGCTTCTGTTGGCCCATAGGTATTTAATATTCTTCTTCCGCTTTTTTTAAATCTTTGTACAACCGACTCAGGACAGGCCTCACCTCCAAGGATAAGTAGCCTGAGTGATGGAAGCTCATCACTAATCATTGACAAAAGAGTTGGTACACATGAAATAATACTCACATTATACTGTGCAAGTATCTTAAAAAGATCAGGACCTGATTTTTTCATTTTATCTGTCTGAGGAATCATTGTTGCACCGTTAAAAAAGGCTAGCCAAAATTCCTCTACAGAAGCATCAAAGGCAAGAGTAAACCCTTGATATACAACATCTTTATCAGTAACCTCATAAATTTCCTGTGAAGCACGAACAAGATTACAGGCTGATTTATGTTCTATCATTACTCCTTTTGGTCTTCCTGTTGAACCAGAGGTATAAATAATATATGCCAAAGAATCTCTGTCAACACCTGACTGTTCTCTTGTAATGTCATTTGTAGGATACTTTTTAAGCTCCTTAGTACTGATTTCTATTGAATTCCCCATAGGATAATGGTTGCCCATACCCTTTAATACCAATACATACTTCGCAGCACTATCCTCTGCAATATATTTTACCCTATCTTCAGGATAGCCTGGGTCAAGTGGTATATAGCAAGCACCAGCTTTCATCGTACCTAGAATAGCTGCATAACATTCGATAGATTTTGGCATGAATATTGCAACTCTATCATTACTAACCACACCTTTTTCACGAAGCATCCATGCTACTTGATTTGCCATTACATTTAGTTCTTTATATGTAATGCTTTTATCTTCAAAAATTATAGCCTTATTATCTGGAAATTTATTAACAGTTTCTTCAAATAATTCAAAAAGACATTCATCCTTAATAATATCCGGTATTTTCGGACCATAAATAAATGCACCAGTTACCTCAGCATTATTTTCAAGGCCAGACTTCCCTAATTTCGGTGATTTCGCTTTTGTAATAACTAGCTTTGTTGCTAAACTACTTTTCATATTAACCTCCCACGCCTTTTATATAACTTTCATTACACTTCAAAAACCACTTGTGAGTTATTCAGTTATTTTTAATTATTTGGAATTGCAGGTATATCTGTCTCATTTGGTTCAGCCAGTCTTTCTCTGATATTAAAATATAAGTGCGCTGTTCTGTCTGAGAGGAATACCATTAGAATCATTAAAATAATTGTCTTTGGAATATTGTATGTATCAAGAAGTAGGAACGAGCACCAGCCAATAATTATCCAATGAATAAAATATATCTCTGTAACTCCCTTGCTCAAGAATAATAGTCTATTTTTAATAAATTCAGGCAACACTGTAGCTGTTAGATGCCAAATTGCCAGCCAGCATATAATAAATGAATTAAACAGTAGATTAGACAATAAGCCGTGGTGGAAGTAGTTATAGGAGCTACCAGTTACTATTCCCAAATCAATGCTTTGATGCGTAAATAAATAAATTAAACACGGTATAGCAACTATAACCGACAATAGAACTGTTAACAAATAAAACTTGTTTTTACTTTTACATCTGATAAGCAACCACCCAAAGAAAGCACCCATGAGAGGGTAGGAAATCCAAGAAAATAAAGGGTGAAAAGCATAATTTGTACCTCCAAAAATATTTGCTAGGAATACATCAACTATTGTGTATCCTGTCTTAATTCCCCATACAAAAGGAGCCGCAACACCTGCACCAATTGCTATAAGTGGATAAAAATACTCCTTTAACCTAATAGCTTTAAGTAAGGCAACAACAATCATTGCTAATCCTGCAAACTGAAGAATATCTACTTCTATAAGATAATGGTACCATGCATTTCCATCTAAATTTATAGAGTAGTATTGTAATCGTGTTCCAATATAAAATGGAATAAAACCTCTGACAGCATTTAAAACATACCCTGAGCAAAAAACTATCAATCCTCTTTTAAATAATTTGAGAGGTTGCTGATTTTTTGAATATACAAAACCAACCCCCATAACAAACATGAAAATAGGTGCTGCTGGTATAGTCCCCAGAAAATCTACAACTTTTGCAAAAACAGTAGAAGATGAACTTGTATCCAAGAATTCACCTGAGACATGTACTAAAATCATAAATAGAACTGCCAATCCTCTAGTAATATCAATTTCCAACTGCCTTTTTTTATTAACTGCTTCTCTTGAAATAATACTTTGAAAAAAAACTTTCATTCTCCCCATCCAACCTTTACATATTTTTCAATAACTTTGACTAACAGTATTAGCTTCCATTTACTCACGCCCTATAGTTATTCAAAAGCAAAAACATTTTTTAGGGGGGGAAGAAAAAAATAAAAAAGCCCTGACCATGAAGCAAGGTCTAGAGCTTTTAAAATTACTTATCATAAAACAGTATATTTTTTATAAGATACTAGTTGAGTTAGTTTACTTTTTTAAGTGAAACTCTCCAAGTACAGTTGCATTATCTGATAGAGTAACAGAACCTTCTATTTTATCGTTTGTAGCACTTCCAACTAGATTTACCATTTGATACTGAGAAGGTCTCTCTATCCATTCTTGTCCGGAAAGAGTAATTGACCCATTTTCAGGATTATAGAATACAGTCATTTTATACTTTCCCTCTATGGTATTATCTGAAGAATGAAAAGAAAATTCTGCAGATAACCTGCCATCTGTCTCTCTGGCTACATTTAACTCAGCTGTATTTGTCACCTGATCTGTTGTATATGAACCTGCCCATTTTCCAATAATACCATTCTGTGCTACCGGCAATACCTTCTCAATCAAGGCTTTACTGAATTTATCAGACTCTTCATAAAACGGAAAGTGTGCAGAATTTTCGAACCAAATTAGCTCCTTCTTAGGTGCACTCAGAATATTAAAATACTCCTCAACAAGTTTAGAAGGTGTATCATTATCATGTCTGCCCTGTAAAAAATATATTGGAACATTAACACTTTTTATCTGTTCCTTAAGATTTACATTCAGTACTTCCTCATCCTCAAATAAAAGATCTGAGAACTCATAACCATTCTCGATTTTCTCCCTATAGCCCTTATACAAATCACTATATGCAATTTCATCCTCAAGCTTTTCAGTTGATGTTTCACCATAGATATCCCCTCCATAGTATTCCATCCACCTCAAAGTTATTTCATAACCGCTGTCGTCATAATACCTACCACTTCCATTAGGTCTTCCAACACTAGTGAGCTGTTTAATTGCTTTTGAATTATGATTTTCCTGAGCAGATTTTAATGCAAAGTCATAGGAAAACTGCTCATTCTCAGCAAAATTAACAAATTGCCCTACACTTGCAAAAGCGTAATAATCCTCAGGATACTCACTTATAGCTTTAATACCTACTAATGTGCCAAATGAATGTCCGACAATGAAGATTTTCTTTTTCTTGAATCTTGTTTTTAAATAATCTGTCAGCTCATGAAGGTCTGAAACAAACTGCTTTAGTGTCATACTGTCATCAGGTATATCACCGGAATAGGATAAGCCGGCACCCCTTTGATCCCAGTTAACAACTAGAAAGTGATCCTCAAGCTCTCTGTTATATTCATGGAGAATGGGAAGCATTGTATAACCCGGACCACCATGTAAAAATAGTAAAACAGGTTTTGATATATCATTGGAGGTCATGTAAATCCATTGCTCAATGCCCCCTATTTCTATTTTTTCAAGAGAATCTAATCTGCCTTTTGACAATTCTGTAATCCCTTCGGAACTATTATTTGATAAAACTGAGTTATTTGCAACACCAGATCTGGTTAAGGAACATCCTGTAAACATGTATATGGTAATTAAACTGCATAAAAATAACATCAAATTTTTTCTTTTAGTTTTCACCTTCAACTCTCCTTCTAATATGTTATTTCTTTCTAATACTATCCTGTAGGCTGCTATTAACTTCGCGTGAAAATGGAACATACAGATATATTATTTCAATCAAGTTAAAGTAATGAAGCTGAAGCAATTTTATTTAATATTGAATGTTTACTTATAATCACATACTAGCTGCCATTGGATACCAAACTTATCCCTTACAGTACCTATAATTACTAAGAATGGTGGTCTGGACAATGGCTGAATCACTTCTCCACCTTCACTTAATATTGTAAATGATGCCTCAACTTCTTCGGCAGTGTCAAAGCTAACAGCCTGAACAACTTTTTGACTTAATTCAGCTTCCTCCATAGAGCAATCACAGAAACGCACTTCTTGATCCCCAAACAAAATTTCCGAATGATACACCCTTCTGTCAAGCTCTGGGTTTGGCTGTTCCCATCCATTATTTACTGCATCTGAATAATGTAATAAGCATCTAACTGTACAATTAAACGCCTTCTTATATAGTTCAATTGCCTCATCACATTGTCCGTTAAAATTAATCATTGGTATAATTTTCATAATATATATTCTCCATTTTGAATTTTATTACTTCTGTCTATTGTACCCTACTTGAAATCCTTATAAAGTAAACTTGGTTGTACACCGGTATTGTTCTGGTACTTTCCGCTACAGTATTTTTCATAATCGCCTTCAATAGAATGGTAGTATATCTGGCAAATCTCAACTCCTGGATATATCCTTATAGGATGAACACACTGAATTTCTAATGTCCAATATCCGCTAAACCCAACGTCTCCAAATCCTGCGGTTACATGTATATATAGACCGAGCCTGCCTATGGAAGAACGCCCTTCCAACATCGGAACATAATTTTCGGTTTTTGTATATTCAAGAGTCCTCCCCAAATATAATCTACCCGGTTGAAGCACAAGTCCTTCCTCTGGAATAGTAATGCCTCTTGTCTTATTAGGCTTTTTCATGTCTAAGATATCATCTTCGTAAACTAATAATTCGTTGTGCAAACGCAGATTATAACTGTTAGGATTAATGTATTTCTCGTTAAAAGGTTCTATTATTATGTCAGTGCCAATTCGTTTCTTTATTTCAAGACCTGAAAGTATCATTCAAATAACCTCCGTAATAAAAGTGTCCTTTAGGGAATAAGTCCCATACGCCCATATTATACAATAATAATCTTTTTTTATCTAGCATAAGTAAGCTATATAGTGTTCCTGTATACATATTTCACCATCTGTTGAGGAAGTATGGATAAATTACCACCGTTTACATAGCTTGTTAACTTATCAGTTTCTACCAATTTGAAATTAAATATTGTATAATGGTATTACCATATAAACCCACATGTGCATTTCACTAGAAACATAATTTTTTGAATTTATTTATTAAAACGTGAGGTTTGTAACTGGAAAATAAGTAACTTAAACCTTACAAAACTTTTTATTAAAGGAGTGTTTTTATGAAGCGAGCATTGTTAGTAATTGATGTACAAAACGAGTACATATCCGGAAAATTACCCATTCAATATCCTATTAATAGCTTAAATAACATTTTAAAAGCAGTGGACACAGCAAATGAGAAGAATATTCCAGTTATACTTATTCAACATACCTCCCTCCAAGAGAATGCATTGACCTTTAAAAAAGGAAGTAACGAATGGGAAATTCCTAATGAACTGATTACCAGAAAACATTGCCACATTATTGAAAAAAATCTACCTAGTAGTTTCAATAATACTAACTTAGAACAAGTACTAAAGGATATGGAAATTGACACTATAACTATAGCAGGTTATATGTCTCAGATGTGCTGTGATACAACTGCCAGACAAGCAATGCATATGGGCTACTCCGTAGAATTTTTATCAGACGCTACAGGCACAATACAGTTATCAAATAATGCAGGTACTATTTCTGCTGAAGCTCTTCATAAAACCATTCTAATAATACAAGCTTCAAGATTCAGCAAAGTCCTTACTCTAGAAGAATGGGTTAGCAAGCTGTAAGAGACATTGCCTATGACCATCTAAGTTAACTAATAAGCGTGCACATGAATCAGTCTCTCGTGAAAATGAATATAAAGTAAGGCTTATGGAGTGGTATTCAATTCCACTTTGCGAAGCAACTACTTGGGAACTAAGACATGAGTATAAACAGAGGCTATTTTAAAAAATCCCATAACAAAAGTAACTGACGCAGTTTTTAGCCTTCCGTCATTTCTTTTCCATTTTTTTCGAAATCTTTGCCCTCCTATCAAATTCAGCATCTGTTTTTTCTTTGAAACTTTGTGTCTTTTTATTACCATACATCATAAAATACCAATGATCTTTTTCAAACGAAGTTGCTTGACCAGCAGCATCCTCTAATGTGACTGTATCTGCACCATCCTTAAAGAGGATAGTCGCGTAATGATATGGCCAAGGTCCATCCTCTCGCTTGGAATAATCAATTGAATAGTAATCCCCAACTTCGGGCTTTTTTTTGTCTCTTGCTTTTATATTTTCTGCCTCATCCCCTTTGAGAAAACGTGACATTTGTCCACAATCAGTTGGCAAATAAGGAGAGTCTGACATATCAGTCAATTCAATCTCGATTTCTTTTTTTCGCTTATCAACAATAATATGAAGTCCATCCCTTATACTTTTCTTACTTTGTTTTGGCCAATTAAAGTTAATGTAATCTAATGTACTTTTCTGAATCACATTTAATACAGATGCTTCTGCGTTCATAACCTTTGTGATATCTTGTATGTCGTCATCCGAACCCTTGTTAATCATACCTAATATGGAATTCAAAGTGGTGATAGCCTCACGCATATAGTTTTTTTTTGCTTCCCTGTTTTTTAATTCTTGACTGTTCATTTGTACTTTTGATTTATGGTCGCTTATACTTGATAAATATTCTTGAAAGTATCTAGGCCTAAATCCCGAGTTAATATTTACCAATTTTGCCCATAACCAATGTGGGTTATACCAAGCAGGGATTGCAGATGCTGATTCTTCGCGCTCATCGTTCAGGGTCGTTTCGCTTTTCATTTCGTTGCGGTCTATATTCTTGAACCGAGGTGTAACCTTTGAGAATGTCTCATCTGATACTTCCTCGAACTTCTTTGTTTCCCCTTTTGAAAATTCAATATTGCTCACCTTTCCTCTTTTCAAGGCATCTGCATTTTTTTTAAATCCGGTATCTGTGGCGTAAAATTCCTTTGACATATCCCTCTCTAATACAAGATTTTTCTGAGATGAATACATTTTGCCATCTGATGTTTTAGAATATTTTTGGATAGGGTTTAAATGAGCATTTTGTGAGTGACTCTTTGAAATCTCCTGCAATTTTCTTTGTGCAATAGCCGCATGCCTATTATCCATAAATCCAAAACCTTGCCTCACTCCACTATTCTGAGCAACAGAATTGGCATCAGCCCTACTTTTTTTATCTTTCGATTTCTCCTTTTGTGCATACATATCTCAACCCACCTCAATTGAATCAATTTGCTGTTATAAGCATTCTACTCAACTATAACAACAAAAGAAATCCATTAATTTTATTTTGAATGTATCATCACTATAAATACAGCTGAGCATTTCAGCACCTCAATTTCCCACAGATTGTCAATCCTATTTTATTAGTTTTTGTGCCAATGTACAAGTTATTTTGCACCTTTTTGCCATTTTAGGCTATAAAAGTTTACAAAGCCTCTTTTCATTATTAAAAATTCTTACTGACTGAAGTGAATGTATATACATCAACTGTTACAACTTCTTGTCCACCCCAATTCTTTTCTTGAACAGTATAATCCTCTTTTATAAATCCATTATTCAACAATAATTTTGAGGAATTAATGTTTTCAGGCATAACAAGAGCTTGGAGAGTTGTAATACCAATATCATTTACTAAGTATTCCATCATAAGTTTTAATATATTTGTCACAATCTTTTGATTCCAGTAACCCTCGTTTAAGCGATAACCCACCGTTATCTTATTTTCTCTCTTTTTATAATCAAACATTTCTGCTAGACCTATAAGTCTATCTGGGTTGTCCTTTAAATAAACTCCAGCAATAATTAACTTCTTCTTGTCAAAATCTCTTCCTCCAAGATTATTAATTGCTGTCTTCAAAAATTTATCGTTTTTCTTGTATAGGAAAGGTGGTATGTACTTATATACATTGTCATTATTGCTTATTTCCGACAATGCAGGCACGTCACTTTCCACCATTTTTTTAATAATTACTCTATCATTTTCTATATGTGGAAATGCATCAAATAATTCTGCCATTATGCCTCCAGATTCAAATATGTTGTACTTTAAACTTGAAATTCCTCTTCCATTATAGCTTTATTCTTTTATTTTCAGTCATTACAAAACCTCCGTGATTACAGATTGCATGATAAATTCAAATTTGCAGTTTACCTATTATGCTCATAATAGGTTATTCCGCTTTTATATTTATTGAAATCAAAATTGAGATAAGATTCAGTATAACCGCTATGCCCAATAAAAATACTGGCGATGTTTCTAATATCTTTAATAGCATATTATTATCAATATCCTTTAATATAGATCCGCTTGCGCCTATTAGTGCCAATGTGATAAGATAAACGAATCGTCCTTTTTCAGAACCGAATTTGAACAGAATTGGAGTATTTATTGCAATGAAAGTAAGTCCGCCAACAATTGCAAATAACAGCATATTGATACTGCTGTCTGTATACACTATGCCAAGTGTCTTCATAAGCAACTGTCCTGTCACCACAAGAATTGCAGCCCCAGACATACAAATATATCCAAGCAAATACTTACTTAAAACGAGATTGCCTTTTGAGTACGGCATCATGGCAGCAAGTTCATCCCACTTTGAACGCTCATCATAGGCAATAGCAGTCATGGGAAGAACCGCCCCCAGCAATACAGCAAATGCAGACATGAAAAATCCACCAGTTACCGCCATAACAGGGATTACTATTAAAAATATTTTAAGTTGCTTTGTAATAGTGTAACAGTCTTTTAGTAGCAAGCCTTTCATTCTATTTTTCCTCCTTTGCCATAAATAAAATAATATCCTCAAGTCTTGTATGTTCTGTTTTTAGAGAAGAATTAATTTTCTCTTTTAATACAAGAGCTTCATAACCAAAACTTGTTTTCTTTCTGCCCACAATAGCGTCAGTTGGCACTGTTTCAAAATCGCTGTTTGATAATTTCACTACTGCATATTTATCAATAATTATATCTTTTTCTTCGCACAACAGTAGCTTGCCTTTATGTATAAAAGTAATGTAATCACAGATTTTTTCAAGGTCACTGATAATATGCGAGGAAAGCAAAATAGAATGAGTTTCATCCCTGGTGAAATCATTAAATACATCTAAAATTTCATCACGCACCATGGGGTCAAGTCCGCTGGTAGCTTCATCTAAAATTAGTAGCTTAGGGTTATGAGAAAGAGCGACAGCAATGGCAAGTTTCATTTTCATTCCACGAGAATAATCTTTGAATTTCTTGTCAAGCGGAAGCGAAAACCTTTTGATATAACCAAAGTAAACCTCATCATTCCAATTTTGATAGCTTGCTTTCATAATCTTGTTTATATTTTTAGCATTTAAAACTTCTGGAAAATATGCTTCATCTAGAACCACTCCAATATCTTGTTTTAGTGCCGTAAATTTCTTAGACTTATTTGATATTCCCAGAACCGAAATAGTGCCGCGGTCTGCTGTAACAGTATCCATAATAAGCTTAATTGTAGTGCTTTTACCAGCGCCATTTTCTCCTACTAGTCCCATTATGGTTCCCATCGGTAGAGAAAAGCTAATATTTTCAAGTGTAAAATCTCCATATGATTTCGTAAGATTTTGAATTTCTATTGCATTCATTTTTATTCCTCCTCTGAAATAATTTTGAGCATTGTTATTATGTCATCTATTTGCAGTTTACAAGATGGCGCAATCTGCAAAATCTTTCGAATGTGCTCCTCAATTTCTTTTAAGTGAGCCTCTCTTAAAATTTCTGTATTCTTTTCAGCAACATAAGACCCCTTGCCTGCCACTGAATAGATATACCCTTCTTTCTCAAGCTCATCATAAGCTCTTTTGGTTGTAATAACACTTATACGTAAATCCTTAGCAAGATTACGAATAGAAGGAAGCAAATCTCCTTCACGTAAGTCTGCCGAAATAATTGCCGATTTAATTTGAAGATATATCTGCTCATAAATAGGTCTGTTATTGGCATTGCTTATAATTATATTCATAGGCACCTCCATTAGTATACTGTTAATATACTATATTAACAGTATGCACTCAATATACATATTTGTCAAGGCATAAAAATAGCAGACTATATTTCAAGTCTGCCTGTTCGATTATTAGTCATTTTCTTTACTTCCGTCTGGAAGATGGTACATTACTAATCTCTTTCTTCTTTAATAAGTTTTTCCATATGCTGTTTTGCTTCTGTAGACAAGGAATTACTTAGATAATTGCGGCTTCCTTCCTGCATATCCTGATGTTTTTGCATAATTTGTACATTAGCCATGTCTATATCGGCCTTTAGCTCTCTGGCAGACAGTAAAGCCCCTCCTGCTCCCCTAATAATAATCTGCTGTAATCCGTCAGACGTTGCAACTGTTATCTTATATTTTTTCTTATTGTCATAAGCAAATTTTTCTATATACTGATCGGCTGTTTGCGCCTCCTTGGTGTATACCATACGGATATTATGATAATCAATCACTTCTTCTTGATGCCCCTGAACACGATAAGCATCAAACACAACTATAATCTCACATTTCCGAATTCCTTGATAATTACTTAGAGTATCAAGCAACTTAATTCTGGCACCGTCCATATTTTTATCTGCAAGTTCTTTTAGTTCATCCCATGCAAAAATAATATTATATGCATCCACAAGGAGATACTCTTCTTCAACCTCTTTTTGCCTAGCAACATAATTAATCCTAATAGGTTCATCATAACTTCTACTAGGTATTCTGCTTCTTTTCCAGGTAGACTTCTTACCTTGGTTTGCATAAAATGTTTTATTGAAAATATGCCCGATCTCATCTGGACTAATATACTGTTCTTCTACATATGATGGTAGGCTTGGGGTTGTTTCTCCAGCAAAATCTTCTTTTCCACTAAAAAAGCTTTCCACATGCATATAATCCTTAACTTTATCCCAATCCACCAAAAATCCTGCACCATTCGAACAAAATACAGAACTGCTGGGACTACTGATATCTCTTTCCGAATCATATCCGATACGTTCAATGACTTCTGCTTGATTATGGCATTGTTCATATCCTTTAAGGCTGCAAAACAGTCTACCAAGCCCCTTGGTATAGGCCACTACCTCCATTTGGTAATTTTTCATGGTGGTAACAGGAGCACTTCCAACAAGAACAGCCATATTTCCATCTGTCTGCGTTATTTCACAGGTCCCGCACATATTCTCAATATCTGCCATAGCTCTTCCAACCATTTTCTCAGGTAATTCCAACTGGAAGGAATAATAAGGCTCTAGCAATTTTGACTCTGCCTCCATTAGACCCTGACGTACTGCACGATATGTGGCCTCTCTGAAGTCACCGCCTTCAGTATGCTTATTATGCGCTCTTCCCGAAACTAAAGTAATTTTCATATCTGCAATGGCTGAACCTGTTAAAACCCCTTTATGAGTTTTTTCTCTCAGATGAGTTAAAATAAGCCTTTGCCAGTTTTTACTCAACAAATCCTCGCTGCAAACTGTCCCAAAAATCAGCCCGCTTCCTGGCTCATCCGGTTCTAACAGCAGGTGGACCTCTGCATAATGCCTTAAAGGTTCAAAATGCCCTACTCCCTCAACCGTATCTGCTATTGTCTCTTTATAAACAACCCTTCCTTGATCAAATGTCACCGTAACTCCAAATCGGCTTTGTATCAGACTCTGGAGAATTTCTATTTGTACTTCTCCCATTATCTGAACTTGAATTTCCTGCAACTGCTCATCCCATACAATATGGAGCTCTGGCTCTTCTTCTTCAATCTGGCGCAGTTTAGGAATCATCACTCTTGGGTCGCAGCCTTCCGGAAGTATAATCCTATAAAACAAAACAGGTTCCAATTCTGGTGCAGATGAAGCCTCCTCTATCCCTAGCCCTTCTCCTGGCATAGTTTGGCTGAGTCCTGTTACTGCGCATATAGAGCCTGCTTCAATCTCACTAACTGCCTCGTATCTCTGCCCTGAATATATACGAATTTGATTTACTTTTTCTTCCCATGTCCCATTTGTTAAGACATCTCTTACTTTTAACTTTCCACCAGTAACCTTCATGTATGTTAAACGGTTGCCTTGATTATCTCTTGTTATCTTAAAAATCTTAGCACCAAAATCATGTGAATAGTCAGGTGCCATGGCATACAATTCTATACCCTGCATAAATTCTTCTACCCCTTGTAATTTTAAGGCTGAGCCAAAAAAACACGGATATACTTTACGCTTCCTGATAGCTTTTTTAATTAACTCTGTTTCTAAAAACCCTGCTTTCAAATATGCCTCCATAAGGGTTTCATCGCACATCGCCAATTGTTCATAAAAATCTTCAGTCTTAGCTTGTACAAATTCAATACAGCCTTCATCAAGCTGCCTTTTTATTTCATTTATTAATTTTTCCTTATCTGTGCCACTTTGATCCATTTTATTGACAAATACAAAAACAGGAATCTGATACATATCAAGCAGATGCCATAAAGTTTTCGTATGCCCCTGGACTCCGTCTGCACCGCTTATTACTAAAATAGCATAATCAAGAACCTGGAGTGTTCTTTCCATTTCAGCCGAAAAGTCTACATGTCCAGGAGTATCCATTAAGGTAATCTGTGTATTCCCTATTTCAAAAAGAGCCTGCTTAGAGAAAATAGTTATTCCTCTTGTCTTTTCCAATTCAAAGGTATCTAAATAAGCATCCTTGTTGTCCACCCTGCCCAATTTTCCTATTTTACCGCTTAGATAAAGCAAACTCTCTGATAATGTTGTTTTACCTGCATCTACATGTGCTAATATTCCAACGACTATTTTTCCCATATACTGGTTATATCCTTTATATTTATCTATTGTAAAAACTTAAGTCAATTGCGTCAAACTTGTCACACGCTGTCTGTTGTCTTTACATTTACCTAATGAAAAAACTCAAGCATGTTATCCAAAGTTCTAACTCAGCTACAATTTTCTTTATATTTACCTACTGTAAAAACTTAAACCTATATATATATCATCTATTATGATGATACCAGTATGTATGAAATTTTTCAATTTTAGTATAGTTATATTAAAATTATTATCAACAATATTATAGCAGTTTGTACTATGTTAAGGGACGCATTAAGTGTCCCTCACCTAGAAAAATCACTTTTTTCCAAAATTGCTACTAAAGTATTCAATCAATTCATTTTCAATTATAATATTTTCGCAATGTAATCTTGCGCCGCAATAGCCCATCTCAGTCAGATATCTGTAACACTCTATACAGTCATTAGCATTTACTGACCCAACCGAAGGTGTAATTAATTTATTGTGCTCTGTTAAAATACTCGATAAAATACACCCGGTAATCTCTCTTTCACGATAATTTGCTAAGTAGTCTTTATACCTTAAGGGCATTATACTGTCTAATCCTTTAGGCCAATAAACAGTCTTATGTATAGCATCAGGAGTCTCAATAATACCTCCTTCAGTAAATAAAATATCCTTATATTCTTTTAATCTCTGTAAAGCCTTTTCAATAGAAAAGCAATGTGGAGCTGAGTCATCTATAATCATCGTTCCCGGTCTTATTTTGTCAATATCGAGTATTTCCGGAACATTGGTAGCACCAACTATTAATGAAGACTGATATATTTTCTCAGGTATTTCCACGCCATCATTAACACAGACCACTTCAATATTAAGATTGAAACCATACTCATTTTGTAAGCTTCTGCATAGTTCATGAAGTTCATTGCGTTTTTCATAAACATCACACAATATAAGGTTTTGAGGATGAGAAAGGACTTTTAACATTAATTTTAAAACAGCTGTTCCAATTGAACCTAACCCTAAAATACAAACCTGTTCGTCTGCCAGTTCACGTCTACTCTCAGCCAATAACCTCTTTAAGGATAATACAACCGCTGCAGTAGTCGTTGAATGCCCTGTTGTAATATCAATTTGTCCATCGTTAATGAATTGTTTAATTGCTATACCATAATCAGTTGCTGAAGGTATCAACCCGGTAAGTGAAATTGTACGTGCACCTAATAAATTTGCCAGCTTTATTCCTTCAGTTGCTAAGGATACCAGCTTAACCTGATTACTATACAGTTCTGACCGAAATATTGGTAAGAGTATCGATGCTATACGTCCCATACCAGTATCTCTTATCTCTGAAACAATAGGAGTTCCTCCAAAGAAATAGTCTATTATCTTATCATGCTCTGAGCTTGATATATCAATATATTCATCATCCAGATAGCCAAGAGCAGCTGAATCTACCTTTGGTAATTTACCAGTTGCAATCATGTTAATCAATGGACGAGACTCTGTGCATAAATAAGGATGGCTTAATATCTTATTATTATAGTATAAATCTCTATCTATTTCACTTCTTTCACTAATGATTGTATTTTCTATAAATACTCCTGATTTTTCCTTTTTAATAATTTTATTTATTTCTGGATTCAATAAATTTCTGCAAGAATTATTAATACACATATTAAGAGAAATCCCTTTTATAGTCCTATGCTTATATAAATCCTGTATACTTATACATAAACCGCTAGCAGACGCTTTAGATATAAATCTCATTGCTGATATGGATTGACCGCCTAAAAGGAAAAAATCATCACTAATGCCTATATCATAAATTTCTAATACCTCCTGCATAATTTCTACAAGTTTTCTCTCAATCTCATTTGAAGGTTTTTCATATTTAAGCTTTGATTCTAAATCAATATCTACTTTATCAAGTTCCCTATAATCTATTTTTCCATTTGGTGTTAATGGAATTTTTTTAAGTAATACAAATAAACTAGGTACCATATAGTATGGTAACTCTGATGACAGGTATTCCCGCAATATAGCTTCTTCGATAACATTATCTGATACATAAAATGCACAAATTTGTTTTATTCCTTTGTAATCCAGCTTCACTATTACAGCCGCATTTTTAATCATTTCATACTCAATTAATTTGTTCTCTATCTCACCTAACTCCACCCTATATCCACTTATCTTGACCTGGCTGTCACATCTGCCTATAAACTCAATGTTTCCATCTGAAAGCCATCTTGCCAAGTCCCCTGTCCTGTATAATCTTTCACCAGGTTTAAATGGATTACATATAAACTTCTTTTCTGTAAGCTCATTATTATTGAGATATCCTCTGGCCACTCCTATTCCACCGATATACAGTTCTCCTATTACTCCTACAGGTTGGATATTTTGTTGAGGATCTAATATATAGAATTTCGTATTTGGAAGCGGCTTCCCTATAGGAACATTTCCACTAGGAGTTATTCTACCTGTAGACAGCTCAAAACAGCTCGAATCAATTGTAGCCTCAGTTACTCCGTAACTGTTTATTATTCTAAAGCCACTTCCAAAGTTCTCGTTTAATCTTTCAAAATCATTACCAGATACTGTGTCACTACCAACAATAAGTAATTTCATACTACTAATATTAAGTTTATTCTCGTAAATATAATCCATAAAAGGCACAACCAAAGCTGGAGAAGATTCAAATATGTTAATTTGGTGTTCCTCTACAAGCAAATAAAGTGCATTAAGATCAATCTTAACCTCATCAGGGCAAATAACCAACTTTCCACCAATAAGCAGCGACCGTGATATATTTGAAATAAATACATCGAATGAAAAGCTTGCCATCTGTAGAACACTTGTATCCAAATTATCTAAATCATATACCTTCCTCAATGCATAAGTTAAATTTATAAAGCTCCTATGTTCTACCATAACTCCCTTCGGTTTCCCGGTAGTTCCTGATGTATATATAATATATAGGAGGTTCTCAGGCTTACTAATGTTATCTATATTATTTTCGTCTTCTAAAGAGTTATTTTCGTCCTCAATAAATATAATTTTCTTATTATCGGGTACCAACCTCTTAAGCCTTTTTTGAGTGATAATCACATTTGCATTACTGTCCTGCAGCATGTAACTGATACGTTCTTCCGGGTAACTAGAATCTATAGGTAAGAAGGCTCCACCAGATTTAATAACACTCATCAAAGCTATCACCATCTCAATAGAACGATCAAAAACCATACCTACAATAGTATTTTGCTTTACCCCCTCTCTCCTAAGCTTAGCAGCGAGTTTGTTTATCTTTTTGTTTAATTCTCCGTAAGTTAATGCTTGTTCTTTAAATACTACTGCAATTTTATCGAGATTCTTTCTTACCTGCTCCTCAAACAATTCCTGGGCAGTTATTTCATAAGGATATTCATAATCCGTACTATTAAATTCTTCAAGAAGCTTAACATTTTCACTATCTGTTAGAATCCTTATATTACATATTTGTAAATTAGGGTCATTCACCAAACATTTTAAAATGTTTTGAAAATGTATCCCCATCCTTTCCATAGTTTCTTTTTTATAGAGGTCCGTGCAGTATTCTACTACAAGTTTTACACTATCATCAATATCGATAGCATTAAAACAGAAATCGAACTTTGATTGCTTCTTGTCAATGACATATGGCGATATTGATAAACTATCTATATCCAAATTTTTCACCCCTGTATTCCAGAAAGTAAACATAGTATCAAAGACAGGGTTTCGATCCATACCACTTACTATGTTGAGCTTGCTGACTAGTTCTTCAAATGGATAATCTTGATTTTGGTACGCTTCCAGAGTGCTGTTCTTAACCTGACTCAAAAATTGTCTGAAGGTATTATCTGCCGTAGGATGATTCCTTATTGCAAGTGTATTTACAAACATTCCTATTATATTGCTCAGTTCGTTATGATTTCTTCCTCCGACAGGTATACCTACAATAATATCATCCTGCATAGTGTATTTTGAAATCAGAATGTTGTAACCTGCAAGTAGCAGCATATGTAGAGTAACCCCTTCATTTAATGCAAGGCTCTTCAGCCGTCCCGTCAATTCCTTACTTATGTCCATTTCAAACTTATCACCATTAAAGCTCTGTATAGCTGGTCTTGGATAATCCGTGCTCATATTAAGAACAGGAATATCCCCTCCGAGTTTATTTAACCAATACTCCTCTTGTTTTTTTATTATGCCTTTCAAAAGCAAATCATTTTGCCACACAGAAAAATCTTTATAATGTATTTTTAATAATGGAAGCGCGTGACTTTTGTAGAGTGAAACAAAATCTTTTATTGCAACATTAAAAGATAATCCGTCAAATATTATGTGATGAGCGTCCAAGACTAAAACATTTTTTGTATCTGTAATTTTATAGACTCCAATTCTTATTAAAGGAACATTTTTTAAAACAAATGGTCTGATAAATGCAGTTATACTGGTATTCAAGTCCTGTCCATCTATTTCTTCATATTCTATATCAAAATCCACTTCATCATGCACATACTGAACGGGTTCACCATCTATCATATCAAATGAAGTCCTTAAACTTTCATGTCTGTTAATAAGACTTCTAAATGCCTCCTTGCATTCCATAAAGTCGAACTTTCCATTAATAATAAATGCTTCAGAAATGTTATAATTGGTACTTTGACCTTCAAATTGGCTTAATATAAACATCCTTTTCTGAGCGAAAGACAATGGGTAATATACCCTTTTTTCTACCGGTTGAATAGATTTAAAAGCATCCCTCTTCGAGCTTCTGATATAATCTGAAATTGCCTCTATTGTTGGATTAGTAAATAACTGTTCCAGAGAAATTTTAACTCCAAATTTTTGGTTAATCTTAGAAATAAGTGTCATCATATTTAAAGAGTGTCCACCTACCTGAAGGAAGTTTTGATTAATACCAATGCTCTCTACTTCAAGTATTTCACACCATATGCTTGCCATTTCCTCCTCAATTTCATCCCTTGGTACTAAAAGCTCCTCAGTTATTATGTCTTCAGGTTTTGGCAAAGCATCATAATCAACTTTTCCATTTTGTGTGAAAGGAATTTTGTCTACTATCCTGAAAAACTGGGGAATCATGTAATCAGGCAAATTTTTAGCCATAAAGTTTCTCACATCTGTTAGCAAAGGTTTTTCGTCGGTATTTTCCAACAAAATATATGCACAAAGATATTTGATGCCCTTTTTATCTTCATTGGCAGCAACCGCACACGCCTTTACGCCACCAAAAGACATGAGTGTATTTTCTATATCCGAAATTTCAACTCTTGCTCCTCTTATTTTAACCTGCCTATCCATCCTGCATATACACTCCAGTTCTCCGTCTGGCAGTATCCTTCCTAAGTCTCCAGTCCTGTATAATATATCTTCTGGATTATTGCAAAATGGATTTGGTATAAATTTATCCTTGTTCATTTCTTGGCTTTTGTAATATCCAAAGGTTCTATATGGTGTTCGTATGAGTATTTCACCAATGCCTCCTACAGGACATACATTGAAGTTGTCATCCACTACTATTACTTTCGCACCCTTCATAGGCTTTCCTGCTGGAATAATCCTTCTCTTAGCATCCGTTTCATCTATGAAATAAAATAACTTTACCATAGTCGTCTCTGTAGATCCATAAAGATTAACCAATTGTATCCTATCTCCAAATACTGCATACCAGTGTTCCAGCTCTTTTGGTATAATCCTTTCACCTGCCATTAATACATATTCAACATTCTTTAAACTATTTGGGGTCAAAGAAACAGAATTAATTAATCTAAACAGGCTAGGAGTACAGTGTACAAGCCTCACCCCTGACTTTTCCACCCAATTAACAAGGCTATCTGACTCTAGTATTATTTCCCTGCTCTCTGGAATGCATATGGTACCTCCAGAGCATAATGGAACAAAAACATCCCTTAAATATGCATTAAATCCTGGAGAAGTAAGCTGACTAACACGGAAACTTTCGTCTATGCCTATTGTATTTGTCTCCCAACATACAAAATGCAGTAAACCTCTGTTCCGTCCAATGATGGCTTTTGGGACACCTGTAGTTCCTGATGTAAAATATATATATATTTTATCATCCGCAGTATATAGATTTTCAGGTAGTATAACATCACTTTTTTGAGATGAAGCTTCAACTATATCACATATCAACTTACCCCCTACCACTTCAGAACAGTCTATTAATATATCTTCTATTCTGTCTAAGTTTCTAATGTCTGTTAATATTATTTTTAGTTCACTTGTAGAAGCCATTGCTCTTAATCTATGATCAGGATAATTCGAATCAAGCGGCACGAAGACACATCCAGCTTTTAAAATACCTATAATTGTAAAAATCAATTCAATCTTGCTATCTAAAAGAATTCCTATATGGGTGCCTTTTGCTAAATTCTCTTTAATAATCCATCCTGCTATAATACTGCTCTTAGAGTCTAGCTCATAATAGGTCAGTACTTTATCACCATACTCTATGGCTATTTTATCTGAATATTTTTGGAAACTTGTCCGTAGTTGATCCTGTATTGTACTTTCAATTACAATCCTGCTTTTGTAATATAGGCTTCTCAAATCGTTCAGGTCTTCATTGAAATCCATAAGTATTCTGCTTGCATCATGGTTAATTAAAGCCTTTAGCTCTTTGAGCGTTATATCAGATTTCCTAGAAATTAACTTTATAATCTGCCTGAAATTGCAGGCTACATCTTCTAAGAAATCCATATCATAAACATATGCATTATATTTAAATATTACATTTAAACCCTCTTCAGGTATGACCATGATATTTAAGTCAAAGCTTGTTTGATCAACCGTATTAATGTCAGTCACAAAGAAGTCCTCAAATACTTTGCCACGCCTTGAATTATTCATAGGAAAATTCTGAAACACAATAATGTGATCCAGCAGGTCGCCCTTTAGTGTATGGTCATTCTGTATTTCATATAACGGGAAGTATTCATGATCCTTAGATTTTAGTGAATCCTCCTGAATTTGTCTTAAAACTTCAGATAGGGTTTGCGTATCCTTACACTTAATTCTCACTGGTATGGTATTTATCAGCAAGCCAACTATTGATTCTATCCCTTCAATCTCAGGTGACCTACCAGATACAACTGCACCAAATACTACATCATCTGTATTATTATACTTTTGAAGCAGAATCCCCCACATTGTTTGAAACACTATATTAAGTGTTACACAGTTTTTCTCTGCAATATCCTCCAGTAAAAGAGTATATTCCTTATCAATATAAAAGTTAAATTTTTTAAATTCATAGTTACTATTCTCCTGCTCTATACTGACCTTTGGAATACTTGCTAGGCTTTGATATTCCTCAAGGTATCTATTCCAATACTCCCTAGCTTCATCCTGATTTTTCTGATTAACCCAGTCTATGTAATTTGCAAATGGATATGGATTGCCCATATAAAGAGGAGTGCCCTTAAGTTTACAGCTATATACCTGTAGAAGTTCATCTATCAACACTCCCTGACTCCATCCATCTAATACAATATGATGGAAATACCACAAAACAACATATGACTGTTCACCCACTTTTAACATTGATATTCTCATTGCAGGTTCTCTGAATAAGTCAAATTTGTTTTTAATATCACTGTTTTTAAAATCGCAAATATAAGATTCAATTTCACTTTTATCAAGATTTGATATATCCTCAAAATAAAATTTTTCTCCCACTTCCTTTAAAACAACTTGCTTAGGCTTATCAGTATTTTTGCACCAAAAAACAGTCCTAAGTATATCATGCCTGCTTACTACCGTATTCCAGCTTTCCTTAAATATGCTCATATCTATATTTCCATTGATACGAATTTCATATTGATCATAATAGGCCCATTCATCTCTAGTCATAAGTGAATGAAACAGCATACCTTCTTGCATAGGAGTGAGGTCATACACAGCTTTAATATCAATATTGGGAATATTTAATTGTTCTTTGATATGTTCAACTACCTTGGAATCTGTTAAATATTCCCCTCTTTCATGAAGATACTCGACATCCGATACAATATAGCTTCGTAACTCGCTTATTCTATGGTATCGGAATAAATCCTTTATATCCAGCTTTAACCCATATTTTCTAAGCTTGGCAGAAATCTGAATAGCCTTTATGGAATCTCCCCCTATTTCAAAGAAATCGTAATTAATTCCAACCTGTTTTAAGCCAAGAACTTCTCCCCAAACTCCAGCTATAATCTCTTCAACTTCATCCCTAGGGCTCACATAATCAACAAGTCTATCTATTATACTGTTTTGCGGTCTGGGCAGACTTTTTCTGTCAACTTTCCCATTGACCGATAGTGGCAATCTTTCCATCAATATTATATACTTTGGAATCATATAATTAGGAAGCCTGCTTACAAGAAAGCTTCTTATATTTTCTTCCTTTTGCTCGCTATCACATACTATATAGGCACAGAGATATTTATCTCCATTCTCATCAGTATAAGCAACAACAGTAGCATCTCTAACAGTCATATATTTTAATAACTGTGCTTCAATTTCCTCTGGTTCAATTCTATAACCCCTTATCTTTACCTGGTTATCAATTCTTCCTAAAAACTCCAGATTTCCATCCTCTAGCCACCTTACCAAGTCACCCGTCTTATAAATCCTTTCACCTGGAACAAACGGGTTGGGGATAAACTTTTCATTCGTAAGTTTTATGTTGTTTACGTAACCTATAGCTACACCGCGTCCTCCAAGGTAAAGTTCGCCTGGTACACCTACAGGCTGCATTTTATTATGTTTATCTAAAACAAAGGCTTGTATATTCTTAAATGCCTTCCCAATAGAAACATTCATATACTGAGTAGAATACTCCAAAGAATATCTTGTAGCATAAACAGTTGATTCAGTAGGACCATATAAGTTTACTAGCCTTACGTCCTTAACCAGGTTATAAAACCTGTTTGCTATCTCAGCAGATAAAGCTTCGCCTGCTGCAAAGATGTATTTAAGTTTTTGTACAATGCAGGCATCTTTTTGGCTTAAGTAGTTAATGAATACACTTAACATGGACGGAACAAAATTAATATGAGTAATGTCATACTCTTCTACGGCCTTTAAAATCCCTTCTGGCTCCTTTTCCTCGCCTCTAGGCAGAACAACTAATTTTCCTCCTCCCAAAAAACAGCCAAATAACTCGGCTACTGAGACATCAAAAGTGTATGTGGTCTTAAAAAGGAAAGAATCTGTCTCAATAAGAGGATATTCTTCTTGCAGAGCCATTAATATATTAATAACACTGCCATGCCCAACCATTACGCCTTTAGGCTTCCCTGTTGAACCTGACGTATAAATTACATACGCTGTATCTAAAGGCTTTAATGGTGTACGCAAAAGTTCTTTAGGCTGTTTTTCCAATGCTTTATTTCCATGCTGATATTTGCTTTTTTCGTTTATAGTTGATTTTTCTTTTCTCTGTTCATCTTTTTCTATCAAGTCAATATTCCCAGTGTCCATGCACAAGTACGTGTGAAAAGATTTACATTGAATCTGCAGCCTATCCAATACACTTATATGTTCATGAGTAGAAATAACTATACCGATATCCGCATCATCAATGATTAATTTCATCCTTTCTTCAGGATAACCAGTATCGATTGGAACGTACGCTCCACCAGCTTTTAGAATGCCCAATATACTTATTATTACCAGCTCACTTCTCTCCATTAATATTCCCACAAGTGTGCCGTTTTCTATTTTGTGAACTTCAATTAAATAGTTTGCCAGTTGGTTTACCCGTTCGTCTAAATCCATATATGTAAGATGTTTATACTGAAACACCACTGCAATGTTATCAGGTCTCTTTTTTACTTGTTCTTCAAAAATCTCGCATATAGACTGGTACTCTGAATTTCCTGGCAAAGTATTATTGAAACCAAACAGTTTTTCTTTCTCACTTGCCGATAGCATCTCAATATCCGAAAGAATAACACTAGGATTATCTGATATTTCAATTACTACATTTTTGAAATGACCTATCATCCTTTGAATTGTTTCTTCTTTAAACAGTTTGGTACAATACTCAATGTAGCATACTAATTGCTCATTCCTTTCAATTATCTCTAATGTGATATCATACTTTGACGTTTTCCGATCGAATTTATATGTATAGAATTTTAGGTCATCAAGTTCCTTTTCGATCAACTGCATTCCTGCATCAGTTATTTCAATACCTTTTCCAATATTCTGGAATACAAACATAGTGTCGAATAACGGGTCCCTGCTGGTATCTCTCGTAAGCTCAAGTTTTTCAACCAGCTCTTCAAAACGGTATATTTGGTTTTCTAGCATTTTTAATACTCTCTCTTTTACTTCCTTCAAAAACACCTCAAAGCTCTTGTCTCCAACAGGGTAACTCCTAATTGGCAGAGTATTAACAAACATACCAATTACATTTTCCAAGTCAGCATGTACCCTTCCCCTTACAGGAGAGCCTACTATTATATCCTCCTGTCCAGTATACTTCCAAAGTAATACATTATATGCAGCCAACAATGTTACAAATAAGGTTGTATTACTATCACTTGATATTTTCTTTAATTTCAAGGTCAAGTCCTTGTCTAATACAAACTCGAGTACCTTTCCTTCAAAGTTTCGTACAGCAGGTCTTGGACAATCCAACGGTATGTTTAGTACCGGAATATCACCTGAGAGCTCATTCAGCCAAAATTCTTCATGTGATTTTATTGCATTCAGACCTGATACACTATTTTGCCATACCGCATAATCCTTGTACTGAAGCCTTAATTCAGGTAAGGATTTTCTGCTCACCAAAGTAAATAATTCCGAAATTAATATGCCTGCCGAGCTACCGTCAGTTACTATATGATGGCTATCTAATATTAAATAGTATTTTTCGTCAGCCGCCCTAACCAGTTTTGCACGATATAGAGGTGCTTCACCCAGGTCGAACGGTCTAATAAAGCCTCTTATTATATCGTCTATCTTTCCCTCATCATCTTCTTGGTACTCTATCTTTAAAGAAATATTATCTAACACTCTCTGTACAACATTCCCGTCAACCAGTTGGAAGTATGTCCTTAATGCATCATGCCTTTGAATTAATTTTTCAAATACTTCTTCTATGTATGAAAGCTCGATTTTCCCTTCAATTACCATCACCATTGATACATTATAGTTAACGGAATCAGGAGCAAGGCAATGTAATACATACAGTCTTTTTTGCTCTGACGAAACGGGATAGTAACCTGCGGAAACGGCAGGAATAATTGTCACATGTTCCGCACCGGGCGCCGTGTCTTTTGAAGTCTTCTGATCAATGAACTTGGCAAGCTCGGCTATATTCATATAATTAAATATCTCACTAACGCTTATAGTAATTTCCATACTTTCGTTTATACTATTTAAAAGCTTCATCGCTATGATTGAATTTCCACCAAGAGCAAATAAATTGTCATATATGTTTATTTCATTGTATCCTAGTACCTCTGACCAAATCTGTCCAATCTTTATCTCGGTATCGGTATACTTGTCATCCTTTCTTCCTTTAAGACACATATCCGTTACATTCTTTACCTCCACTGCACTCAATTCCAGTTTATTAGTCATCTTTACCATATGTGCCTTTAGCCGGCTTGAAAATCTTAACGGCAGGTAATCTATAATCTCAGAGCCATAATTCCATTCACCTATTACAACCCTTTTTATTTTCATATTCATCACATTATCAAATAATTCCATTGCTAGTTTGGTGGATATGGCTTTAAATACTGTATCCGTATTAGCTCTGTAGTCCACAGCCATTCCGACTTCCTTCCATGCTGGCCAATTTATGGTCATCGTCTGTAATCCTAGGCTGTTCCTATAGGCCTCAAATGCATCCATATATGAGTTTGCAGCAGTGTAATCACCCTGTCCGGGTACACCTATTAACGATGCCACCGACGAGAACATAACATAGAAGTCGAGCTTGTCTTCCCTTGTCAGGCGATCCATTATCCATGTCCCATATATTTTAGGACGAATTACAGTGTTAAATACCTCTTCATCTTTCTGTATTATAAACCCGTCTCCAGCTATCCCCGCACTATGAATTATACCGTTTATCCTTCCATACTTCGCCCTCAGTCCTTCTATCAACGCCTTCATTTCATCCAATTTGGATACATCCGCACTGTAGCAGGACACTACCGAGCCTTCTGCTTCTATATCACGAATTACCTTTAATATATTACAGAGCTTTACATTCTCTCCTCTTTCCAGTATTCCATCCCATTCTTCCCTTTCGACCATCTTGGAACGGTTTACAAGTGCTAGGTTTACCCTATTCTTCGATGCAAGATATCTACTAGCTTCTAATCCTATTGCACCTGTTCCCCCTGTTATTATGTACACACCTGTATCCCTAACTTCAAGCCTATGCTTTTCCACCTTTTCTATATTGAGCCCGTCTACTTCCTCAACGTACCTCCTGCCATCCCTATAAGCCGTCATATAACAACTTTCTGATAACTCAAACTCGGCTACCAAAGTTTTAGTTTCGGTATTGCTATCTATATCTACACTCCTGCACCTTAGATTTACATATTCATTTGACACAGTCTTACCCAACCCAATCAATGCTGCATTCGCTGGCTTTAGATTTTTTTCCACACCTGTCACTTCATATGTATTCTCTGTCACAAGAACTATATCCATTGTATCGATATTCCCTTTTTTAAGCATAGATCTAGTAAGATAAAACAAGCTGTATGCTCCTATTTTTATTTCATCTTCCAGTTCTTCAACAGTTTCATTATCGTTTCTTCCCGTAATAGAAAACATATGAAGTATTTGGGATACATTCTCACTGGATATTTCTTCAAATAACTTGTCATAATCGCTCTCTGTGCCTCTTATTATATAGCTGTTATCCCCCAACCTTTCAAATCTTCTGCCCAATCCTACCTGTATTACCTTATTACCGCTGTACTCAAAATTTTCAGCTAACTTTTTTGACATACCGTTTTGGTCATTCAATATGAGGATCGTTCCATTTTTTTTCTTAACCTGTGTTTCTCTTTCTATATCTAGCGGTATCCACTTTAAAACTGAAAACAGATTGTCTTTTACAAGGAACTTTTCAAGTCCGTTTATCTTTTTTAATGAATAATCAAATATTTCAACTAAGATTTCACCCATTTGGTCTACAAGAACTATGTCGTAAGTCACTATTTCAGTATTACTGCCTGTATTATCCTTCCTCGTTATCAAACTGTAAAACCTCGCCGGAATAGTGCTGTATATCTTCATACTTCCGTATGACATAGGCAGATATTTATCGTTTAAAGTATAAAAGCAGGCAACATTCACAGCTACATCCATAAGAGAAGGATGAAGTAAATATTCGTGTGCATCCTCCCTATTAGCTTCATTTAGGATCATCTCAGCAATAGCAATATTATTACCGATGTGCAACCTCTGGCAATTATCCCATTTAGGTCCAAACTTTATCATCCCATTTGTAATTTTGTTTAGGTCAATTCCTGTTTCTTTCCTCCCACACCCTTTGATAATTTCTTCTATATTAATCGTAGATGGCTTTTCACTTTTTACAGGCTGTATTCTGCCACGTACATGCTCATCCCACCTACTTTTGCTGCCTTCGTCTTCATTGCTCTTTTTACTTGTAATTATGAACTCTAAAAAATCTTTGCACTTCTTCACTATTGTCTGAACTTCAAGTGCCTCAGGTTCCCTATATACCGCTGGCAATATAAATGACACATCCTTTAATTCTAGTGTCTTTCCAGGATAGTAAATTTCACCTATCCAGAACGCCATTTCAATATATGCAGTTCCAGGAATAACTGGCAAATCCATTATCCTGTGCTCCTCCATGACCCAGTGCTTTTCAGGCTTAAATAATGTCAGGTAAATATCTTGCTCCAACGACTCCGCTAAACACATATCGATTAAAGGATGTAAAGCCTTTCTTTCTTTTTCTTTCACGCTAGCCGGCATCTTCTTCCTGACATCGGGTATCCAGCATTTGTTTTTCTGAAAAGGATACACTGGAAGGCTTATCCTCCTTACTTTTCTTTCCTTATACAAGCTGTTCCATTCTATACTACTCCCTTTTACGTACAGCATACATATCTCTTGTGCTATCTCTGCATTATTCATGCTTGTGGCTATAAACTCATTGACCATTTCGGTAGCCTTTTTGGTTAACTCTTTATTTTTGCTCTCTGTGATATTCCAATTTTGTGCAATTGGTTCAGCTGAAGCTGCTATACGCGCATGGGAATAATATACGAATTTATCATTTATATCTGAAAGTTCCCTTTCCAATATACTTTTTATCTTCTCAAACAAGTCTTCTTTATTTTTTACTATCAACGCTATCCTATAGCTATAGTGACCTCTTCCTGTATTCGCGGTATAGCATATATCCTCAAGCCTACTACTTTCATCCTTTTCCCCAAACTCCCTGTAGCTATTTAAAAGATCTTTTAACACCTGTTCATTCTTGGCAGAAATAGTCATAATATACATCACTCCGCCACATGGTTCTGCAGTATTATCTAATTCCGGTGCTTCTTCCAAAATCACGTGGCAATTTGTCCCACTCAGACCAAACGAACTGACACCCGCCCTTCTTGGTTGCCCTTCTTTTTCCCATTTATTCAGTTTGTCTACTACATAAAGAGGAGATTCCTGAAGATTAATGTATGGATTGATTTGTTCAAAATTAATTGTCTTGGGAATCTTTTTGTGCTTAAAAGATAATACCACTTTGATTAATGCTGCTAGACCTGATGATGCAATAAGATGACCTGTGTTAGCCTTAACTGTTCCTATACCGCAAAACTGTTTTTTGTCAGTAAATTTTCTGAACGCATTTGTCAATGCCCGTACTTCTACTGGGTCACCTATTGGAGTACCAGTACTATGCGTCTCAATGTATGAAATAGTTTGTGGATTAACTTTGGTCTTATCCCATAGTTTTACAAGCAATTCTTCCTGTGCAATAGGATTAGGCGCTGTGATTCCGTTTGAAGCTCCATCGTTGTTGCACGCACTACCCTTTATTATTGCATGAATATTATCGCCGTCAAGTATAGCCTTGCCTAGCGGTTTTATTATCACAGCACATATTCCTTCTCCCCATACCGTACCATTGGCTTTCCCGTCAAATGGTCTCAATGTAGAGTCTGAAGACTCCAGTAGGTCTAGCGAATGTTCCTTGAGTGGGAACAAATTGAGACTCACGCCACCAACTATTGCAACCTCACATTCTTTATTTTTAAGCGATTGGCTTGCCAAGTGCAGTGCAACAAGACCCGATGAACATGCTGTATCCACCACAAGGCTCATGCCCTTCAAATTAAGGAAGTATGATATACGACTTGCAGTAATGGCATTGACTGAGCCTGTAAAAGCAACCATATCAAAATCATTAAGAAATTCCATGTAGGTCGATTCACCTAATGTGGCCCTTCCCACATAAACTCCAGCTTTATGACCGTAAAGCTTGTCACCTCCAAGACCAGCGTCTTCTATTGCTTCCCATATTGTCTGTAGAAGTAACCTTTGGGATGGTTCTACCAAATTCGCTTCAGCTGGAGTCATATTAAAAAAGCTTGCGTCAAATTTGTCGATATCATCAAGAAAACCCTGTACCTTGTATGGATTATCTCCAGGCTTTAGCACCTGTGGTAGGTGGAAATCCATATACTCCCTTCTGTTATCAGGAAATTTGCTTACACAATCGACCCCGTTTTCTAAGTTTTCCCAGTATTCGTCTAGATTCCTTGCCATAGGAAATTTTCCTGACATACCAATTATGGCTATATCATCCTCAATATTATTTAAACTTTCGTGAAATTCCCTCAACATTTTTGCAGCATCATTTACAGGCAACTTATTTGCTGCGACCTGCTCATAAATATAATTCTTTATACTTTGCATACTATCATCCTTTTGTAAAAATTTTAAAATCACCCAGGACTTTTTTCTATGAAATTCTTGTCTCATCTATCAGAATGTCATATTTTGAAGTTATATTTTTGACTTTTATGTAAATATATACGATCATATAATATTTTACTAATAAGTACAACTAAATATAGCTTTTTCTTAAATCTACTCAGATCTGAAAAATTCTTAATTTTTATAAGCAAATTTTTTAAAGCTTTTTCCCACTTATTATAAACAATTTTATTTTAGTGTAAATATATGGTATAATAATGTCATAGTTTTCCACACAAGTCCTGCTAATTGGACTAAAGCATAATTATTAAAGGAGGATTAACAAATGAGTACTAATTCTAAAATCTTATCCAAGAAAAAAAGAATACTAACGTTCGTATCGGTAATAGCGTTAGTCATTGTCTCAATCTTTTCCGGAGCTGGTACCGCTCTGGCGGAATCAGAAAGTTTATCAAATGGTTATACTCCTGCTAATTTAGTAAGAGCCCCAATTTTACCACAAGGCTTTGTTACAGCTACAACAGATTTTTCATTTAATATATTCAGGGAGTCTATTAATATAGATAATAATTCTTTGGTGTCACCTACATCTGTTTCTCTGGCATTGGGAATGACAGCAAACGGTGCAAATGAAGCAACACTTGATCAGTTTTTAATGCTATTGGGTCAGAATAAGCTTTCATTAAAACAGATAAACTATTTTAATTTCGTTTTTAGCAATATTTTGAGGGATAGCGGCTACTGTAAATTCAATTTAGCTAATTCCATCTGGTATAAATATAATATAGCATCCAAGATTAACCCTAATTTTTTGCAGACAAATGCTGATTTTTACAGAGCTTCTATATATAAAGCTGATTTCAGTCAGCAATCCACCTTGACTGATATCAATAATTGGGTAAATTACAATACCAATGGACTTATTAAGGAAATAATTAAAAGTTTAGACCCTGCTACAGTAATGTGTTTGATAAATGCGTTATCATTTGAAGCCGACTGGGAAAAGCAATTTAGTAAAGAGGCTACTGAAGGGTATTTCTATAAGAGAGATGGAAGTCTTGTAAACACTTCATTCTTAAAATCTGAGGATGAAACTTATTTGGAGGATGAAAATTCCACTGGCTTTATTAAAACATATAAAGGTGGTAAGTACAGCTTCGTTGCCATGCTACCAAATAATAATACCTCGTTGCAGGATTATGTTAATTCACTTGATGCTAACAAGTTTAAACGCTTTATTGACAGCCGTACATTAGAGCAAACTGCAAAAATTGACATACCTGGATTTGGATATGGATATGATATCAATCTTGTTCAGCCATTAAAGGATTTAGGCTTCGTTGATGCTTTTGATGAAGACATAGCAGACTTTAGTAAAATGATAAGTGATAAAGTATATATTGGAGATATACTACATAAAACCTTTATTCAGTTTAGTGAGGTTGGAACAAAGGCTGGTGCTACTACAATAGTTCAAGTGTATCCGCCATCAATTCCCGAGGATGATGTGAAAAAACAAGTTTATTTCAACCGCCCATTTGTATATGCAATAGTTGAAAGTGGAACAAACATTCCGATATTTATTGGAACAGTTATGAATCCAACTACAGCTAATTAAAAACCAGAGCTGATTAGAAACCTGTGCTGATTAAAATCAGGGCTGATTATAGCAAGCACTTATCAATTTAGTAAAAAAATAGGCAGAAGCAATGCATGTTCCCTTCTAGGTAGACAGTTAAAATAATATAACTGTTTACTTAGGAGGGAGTTTATCTATGTTAGTAAAATCAACGTAGAAAAATCATACACACTTTCACTGTAGCCTTCATGCCTTCATTTTATATTATGTAGAAAACAATCCTTTTAACTAAGAATTCTTATTAATTCATTAAGTAGCACTATCTCTTCCTCTTTATACTCTTTCAATTTTACAATTATTTTTTCCAACGAATCCTTCTCTTTGGTAATATTCGCTTTCAATACAAGAGACATTAATATATTAAATTCGTTTACTAAATTACTATATCTCTCAATCAATGAGGTTAAATCATATTTACCATTAATATACTCCATTCTTAACAGCATAAGTTTTTTATGCTCTATAAATGAATAAAAAGCCCTGCGGTCAACCCCCTGATTCGTTTCCATTGCATGTCCGACGGATTTCATCAGTTCGTTATAGCAATCTATTCCATAAACATAGTAATCGCTATATTTATAGCCTTCAGCATAATCATCCCAAAGCAAATATTCTTTTAAATCGTTTACTATCTTTTTTATATTAACTTCAAATACATCTTTGGAGAAAGACGGATCCTGCCAGTTCCGTTCCACATTTTTATCGATATTAATCATATATATGGATTTCTCTTTATATTTATATAACTCTGCATCTTCGTTATCATCTCGATACAATTCCAGGAGTACGTTAGTACTTGTTATAATCTCCCCATATGTTACCTGATCGTGATTATATTTGCCAGTTGTATTGTCTCCCATGTAAAATACATTTTTATCATCATCATATCCATATATAAAAATTTCATGAATTAAATGAGTCTTATTAAAATGCAACTTATAAGCAGATATATAATACATATCAATATCAAAAAAAAGGTATAAGTTTCTGTTAATACAGTCTTTAATAAAGTCAATAACATCAGATTTTATGAGTTTTAAAAAACCGTACGGCATAGAATTGATTCTAATCCATGGATTTGCTTTTAAATAAAAGTGAGTCCAGTCACCATATAAATTGTAAAAGAAATCAACAGTTCCTGTTCTTATTCCTTTATTACAAAGATCTTTTAATGTGTAAATCTGTATAAAATTACTAAACACCCATGGTTTGCACTCTTCTCTTGCCATAAGCATGGAGAATAAAGCCCCCTTATGGGGATAACCATTAATTGGTGGGTAAACAACAGGTAAAATACGACTTTCGTTTTTCATATGCAAAACTCCCTTCTTCTCGTCTCTTTTTAGTCTTCTCCATATGTTATGTACTTTAAATCTCTTCTGTGGTGATGAACCGTCAGAGAAGGTGTTATTAATTCCATCAAACTCACGTTATTTTAACCTTCTCAAGATACTGCAAATAGTTATTAAATGTCTTATCCTGTATCTGTATTGTATTATTTGCTATTTCGCATATAGTAGATATCATTCTTTTTCTCTTGGTCAAACCGGCCTTAGTCACATTAATAGCAACCTTATCCCATTCTCGTCTCAGAGTCTGAAGCTCCTCCAAAACCTTATCGTAGCCTTCTATTTGGAAATTAGCATTATCTCGGATGAAGCTTATCATATTATCAATGATTACTCTTGCGCTCCGAATTTTAATAGTGAAATTTATATCTATACAAGCCTTTGCAAATGATTCTTCATCAAGAGCCTCCAATTTATTCAGGTTGCCAACAAACCTTTTAAACGCAAGATTTCCGAAACATTTATTTTCTGTCGTAACCTCCTCCATAAAAGCTTTCAAATTATTTATAGTAGTATCAAGAACCATTTTCTTACTTATAATGTTTGATGCTTTATTAGTATCAAACCATACGAATCCAAAAATGCTTTTCCTGATATCCTCAATTGAGGCAGGTCCTTTGTAATTTTGCATTCTTCCTGAGGAATCTTTGAAATATGAATCCGCAACATACACAATGCCTTGTTCGGAGTCTATACCATACATAAGAATACAATGTCCTCTATTTTCATCGCTTACCTCCTTAAAAGCATTACTGTAGTTCAAGTTCTCAGTTCCTACAAACAGTATGACAACATTGTTATCCAGTACCGCATTGCAAGCCTTCTGGAAAAGCTCATCCTTATCCTGCAGCCTGTAACACATATTTATTTTAAAGAGGTTTTCTCTTGCCATATTTTCTATGACATCGTCAAGACCGCTGTATCCTATACGATTTAAGTCTGGTTCGTATACGACATTAAATCCGTTGCACATCATAAATATATCAACACACGATAAGTCATACTTTTGATGCCTTAAAGTATCTTCTATCGCTGAAAACAAGCAAAACACACCATCTTTTGCGTGCGTTTCCAATTCAGGTATGATAAATTTCATACGCCCTCCTCTATTGCTAAAAAAATTCTAAATATCCAAAGTCATTATTATCGGCTGAAAGCCGAAGGTTTCAACCATAATTGACTTTATGATTTCTTACAAGGACAATGAAGCACATCTCTTCTTTATAACACCTAGATTCAAAATAAAATTTTTCGATTGTAGAAAAATTTCATTACATCAGCGGCGTTTCATCGAGGCGGGAGATATTCTCACCGCCTGATAACCAAAGTGATACCCGCCACTTATAGAAGTGGGGGACATTTTATTGCCTCGTTTTAATTCTTAAAATGAATTTGCATTGGAGAAATACTCAATAAGTGTTTCATAAAAATTGTGCGGGTTTTCTTCTATCATATTATGGCCACTGTCTTTAATATATTTTATTGCTATGCCCGTATCACGCAGATAATCTTGAGACTTCCTTTTTCCAAGGTTCCACTCACCATAAACATACATTTTTCCAGTGTCAAGCTTGATGAACCGTTCAAGGATATTACCGATTTTACATTCTTCTACCAGACTTTTTGAGGACTCATACATAACATAATCATTTGTCATGCAAAGACTCTCATAAAGTGGGGTTGTGCGGTATCTTCTTTGAAGGAATTTGAAACCTCCCCGGTTGAAGGCTTCAAACCCCATATCATAAATAGAGGCTGACAGCTTGCAATCGTCAATGGTAAGGTTGCCCTCACAGTTAATAAATGACTTTACTTTCATGCTCTCGCATATATATTGAGCTACAACCCCTCCCATTGAATGAGCAATTATATTAGTGCTATTTATGCCTAAGTAGTCAATTAAATGAAGACATGCTAAGGCTTGAGATTTAAGGGAATAGTCAAATTCCATCGGTTTGTCTGAGTTACCGTATCCAACAAGGTCTATAAATAAAACCTTGAAATTCTTTCTAAAAAAAGCATATTTTGAAATATTACTATAAACCCTGCTGGATGAACCTAAACCGTGGATAAGTGTTATACATTCCCCACCAATTCCTGTAACTTCATAAAATATGTTTATACCATTATAGTTAAAAAAACTCATATCATACCTTTCTTAAGGCTGCTATCCCTTTCGCTTCCAAAATCTTGTTTATTTCAACCAGTGGAAACATTGGTGATTCCCTCATAACACTAATGCTGTCATTCCTTATATCCAACTGCGTTGTTCCTTTGTTGCCCCGTTCCTCTCCACTGTCAATAAACAGTTCAACTTCATCTTCAAAAAAGCTTATGGCCTGCTCAAGCGTGGTAGCTTCAGGAAGCCCTGCCTTGTTTGCCGATGAAATGGCAAGCACAGTGCCGCTTTCCTCATAAACACCTTTAGTCTCATTATCCTGCCAGAAAACACATATAGCATCACTATTTGGAACTGCATCTGTAAAAACTTCACCTTTTTTATGAATAAGGAAGCTGACTTTACCCGGAAGTAATGCATCAATAATACTTTTATAAGTTTCATTTTTTATATGACAATACTTATCTATATCCTTTTTATCTATAATTAATGATAACGGTTTATCTTGAGGGCTCTGACGGATTTCTCTAAGCCTCTCAACAGCTTCCTTGTTGAAAGCATCACAGACCACTGCATACACTGCATCTGTGGGTACTACAATGACCTTCCCCTTCTTTATGGCCTCACCAGCTATTTTATATGTTTCCGCGCATGGCTTTAAAACTTTATACACTATGACTCCCCCTTACTGTGTAATTTTTATCTTTATAATTCAATTACTATCGCCTGAGAGGCAATAGTTTGGGTTTGGGTTTGAGCTAAAGCTTCCTTTAATCAAAACAAATTCAAACCCAAACTGCGTTCAAAGCCCACTTAAAAGCTTAATTCGCCTGAAAGGTGAAGGCTTGAATCGTAATTGACTTTAGTCGGCCTTATCAACCGACTAAATACTAATTTAATTTATAAACTTGTTCCTGACTTTTATTGGTTTCTCCGTATTTTGACCTTAAATATTGGTCCAGCATTTTATTCACATCAACCGAATTGTTTTTTACGATAACAACATTTGTATAACCAAGAAGGTTACTTTTTCGTAAAATCTTCATATATTCACCTCTGAGCTTCTTTAGGTAATACAAATCTTTGTTTTTCAGGAGCCTATTTCGCTTAATGTATTTATTTGTATGAAATAAAGCCTTACCTCTCGAAAGTATTCTTTCATAGCACAATTCACAGCTTGTGTCATAGAAGAATATCATATCCGGCTTTCTTACAAGAGTACAGAGGTATTTACCAAGGAGCACGCTTGAGCCATTAACCTTATCACGGGTAAAGGCTGTGTATACATACCTATCTGCTATAACTATGTTACCCTTGTTTAGAGCGGGTAATATCTTTGTAAAGTAGTTAATGAAAAAGCTAATCCACTGCAATATACTGTATATAGTTGATGTAAGCATTTCAAAATTACAGAGTGCTTTAATAATTCTTCTAATTTTTTCATTTGAATTCCACTCAACAATTTGCACAGTGTTTTTCACACTTAGGTGATTATATATCTTTGAAACACTTTCACTTTTTCCAGAACCGCTGATTCCTTCACAAACAATTAAAACACCTTTTTGGGTATTGGTTTTATAACTATGCTTATTCATAATGAACCTATATACTTTTACAATGTGTTTGTTTACTTATAGCTTCAATCATATCTTTGGAACTTTTTCTTGTTTCCTCAAAAAGATTTCTGCCTTTGGAGTCAATACCTACAATCAGCGGACCAAAATTGTCGCATTCCAAGACCCACATAGCTTCAGGCATACCTATTTCATCCATCCAATACTGATTGGTGACCTTGGTAATCCTTTGAGTGTGTACAGCAGCACAACCATGGGCAGCAAGAAGATATGCCATAGTATGCTTTTTCATCGCCTCGGTAGTTGAATCACTCATACCGCCTTTTCCTATAAGTACTTTCACACCCATTTCACCAACCATGTCAGTGTATGGATCCATCCTTATGCTACTGGTAGGTCCAATTGAAATTACTTTATATTCCCCACTTTCCCTATTTACGTTAATAATTGGTCCTGCATGAAATATAGCCTGACCATTAAGGTCTTCATCAAATTTTTCATTACTGCCAAGGAGCTTTTTAAGTTTATAATGAGCCATGTCCCTTGCCGTATACAGCTTCCCGCTCAGATAGACTGTGTCTCCAGCTTCAAGCTTTGCAATGTCCTCATCTTTTAGAGGAGTATTCAAATAATAGGTTTTCATGTAAATCCCCCTTTATTACATAAAGCTTAATTCTTCCACTCTTCCATCCTTATAAATCCTTATGCCCGCCCTTCGCGCAACCCAACAGTGAAAATTGATTGCAACAGGACAGAGTGTTGTATGGGTGGCCGCAGTCTCAATATTGACTCCAAGTGTAGTTACTTTGCCGCCTGTACCACCCGAACCAATGTTAAGCGAATTTATTGCATCAAGTAGCTCCTCTTCCAGTTGTGCCAAGCGCTTGTCCTCATTCCTCTGCATCCAACCTCTCAGACTCATAGCTCTTCTACTAAGTTTTGCAGCAACGTCCAGCTGACCACCTATGCCTATACCGATTGCAGATGGCAAACATGCTGTACCACCGGCTTCAACAACACATTCCAGCACGAATCTCTTAATGCCTTCAAAATTTTCACCCATTTCAGCAATAGTGAATACTTTAACTTTATTGTATAGTTCTATACCGCAGCCCTTTATGCTTGGGATTATTTCGATGTAATCGATACCCTTCTTATACTCGTACTCCATATTTGGCACTCCACGCCCGCTGTTATCGCCACTGTTTACACGTGTAAGAGGGTCAACCATACTCGGGCGCAAGTAACCTTCTTTTGTTGCATCTATTACAGCTTCCTTTAATATTTGATCCAAATCTGGAATAAAGAAATCATCACCAAAGGTTACGTATGTAGTAAGATATCCGGGAGATTGGCACAGCGCTTGTTTTTGTTCCCTTGCTATATTTACATTTTCAACAATAGTTTCAAGTATCATTTTCGAGGATTCATCTGTTTCTATTTCAACTGCTTTGTTTAGAAGGCAGCGACAGTCATCTGAAACCTCATACGAAATTTTAAATATTAAATCTCTCAAAATTTGTCTGTAATCCATACAAAATCCTCCATCTATAAAATTAGGTTGACTGTTTCTTTGTATCCCAAAATCTTTTTTTGTTTGCCAGCATATCCTCACTTACATCCAATACCCTGCTTGTCTCAAACATTCTGGTAAAGAAATCAAACTGCCATTTAGATGGCTTTTCATTCTCAATACCGTACTCATCAAGATATTCTTTGCTTTCAGGCTCTATTGCTTTCATAACACCCTCTGGAATTACTTGTCCATACATAAGGTTTACGTAATAGAATGCGTAATAAACTATGCTTTCACATCCTACCCTTTTACTAAAGGATACCAGCTTGTCCCAGTCGATCCTGTCTGAGAATTTTTCAACGAACATTAGTATATCCGCAAACTTGTATATTTTAAGATCTCTTAGATCACTGATCCAGTGCAGCAAAGCAGCTTCCTTATACAAATGGCATGACAGTTGTATCAAGAAATCTTCATAGCCAAGAATAAGTGTATTTGCACCATCAATATCAACTTCTATAGCTCTTTCAAGCAATTCAGCCGTATCGATTACGCAAGGACAATTTCCTTTCCAGAGTACATCAAAGTTTAAATCCACTTGGAACATTGGTGTGAAAGGATTATCTGTCTTTTTTAGGCATTCCTGAAGTTCGTTTGAGGCTAGTTGTTGAAGCATTTTTTGCTTTCTTGTACTTGGAATTATATCCCCATTTTCATTTACTTCACCCTGAATATAACCTAAGTCCTCCAATATCTTTACTATTTTGTCTCCATCCCTTACATCAATGAGGAAGTCAAGATCGTTAAATGTTCTGGTTTCAACTGAAGGATACACCTTGGAAGCTAGAAAATTTCCTTTTAGAATCGCTAAACGAATACCATTTTCATTCAGTTTGTCAAAGATAACCTTTATCTCTTCAAAGTACGATTTATTCCTGATTGCATATACCTTGCTCTGTGTCTTCATGGCTTTTAGTACTTCTTCTTCGATTTTGTCCGTAAGACTGAGATTCTTTAAATGGTAATACATGATATTTAATGTTCTGTGGGTTATCCCTTGGTACAATATCTCTTTCCAATCGAGATTTTCATCCATTATAGTTTTAATCTCTTCTATGTGCTCTTCTTTTAAAACACCTCTCGAGCATAGTAATACCAATTGTCTTTCCTTTGTCAATTCTTTTACACTTTGTGGCATTTAAATTCCCCCTCTATAATAATTCAGTACATTCTTGGAAACTGATTTTTGAAGCATTTCAAATATTGCCTAAGCTTAATGATATTTCTTTAAGTGCATTTACCGTTGCTCCTATTTCAGAAGCTGTATTGAATACGCCAACACTGAACCTTACTGCTCCTGTAATTGAAGTTCCTAATGTATCATGGGCTAAAGGAGCACAGTGCATACCAGCCCTCGTCTCTATGTTATAGAGTTTGTCCAAAACATAGCTTATTTCACTGGATGGTACACCCTTGAAATTAAGTGCTACAATACCAGAATTTTTTTCTATATTATTTTTACTGTACAGCTTTACATTTTTTAGTTCTTGGACACCTTCAAAGAGCATTTTAACAAGTTGGTTTTTATGTGCTCTTATGTTTTCAATGCCTTGGCTATTTATGAAGTCAATGCCATAGCCCAGACCCACTATACCCGGTGTGTTCAAGGTTCCACTTTCCATAAGATCAGGCATGAATTCAGGCTGTATAAATTCCTCAGAATTACTTCCAGTTCCACCTTGCAGGATAGAGTTAATTTTCAGTCCTTCCCTGATATACAAGCCCCCTGTTCCAACAGGTCCCATCAGGCTCTTATGTCCAGGAAATGCCAACATACTTATATTCATATCCTCAACATCAATGTCTATTGTTCCTGCTCCCTGAGATCCATCTACCAAGTACATTATCTCGTTTTCACCGGCTATTTTCCCAATTTCCTTAACAGGCAGAAGTATTCCGTTTACATTTGATGAAAGGGTAGCTGCTATTAGCTTTGTGTTTTTTTTGATGCTTTTTTGTATATCATTAGGGTCAATTTCACCGAATTCGTCACCCCTGACAACTGTGACTTCAACACCAAGGTCTCTTTCAAGCAGCTTAAGTGGTCTCATAACAGAATTGTGTTCAAGACTTGTTGTTATTACATGGTCTCCTGCTTTAAGGCTTCCTTTAATCGCTATATTCAAAGCCTCAGTAGCATTCTTTGTAAAACATAATTGCATAGGATTACTGATATTAAAGAACGTGCTTACTTTCTCACGCACTTCCATTACAGCCTGTCCTGACTGTATTGACATTAAATGCCCACCACGGCCGGGATTTGCGCAATATTCACGCATACACCTGTCCATTTCCTTATACACCTTCTCAGGCTTAGGGTAAGTAGTCGCAGCATTGTCTAGGTATATCATTTGAACATAACCTCCCTTAACTTACTTTATTGCACAGAAATATTCAGTGTAGACAAGTAACCTTATTTTTATTACTATTTAGTTTATCAACCACTCGAGAATAGTCCATGAGAAGATAAAATTTCATTCATCCACACCTTGAATACAGAAAATTTTAAACGTATTTTCCAAATGTCTCCTTAATTTTATTAATGGTATTAACATTTTCTAACAATAAATCTTCATCAGCCAACTCAATATCGAATTCTTCTTCAAGAAAAACCACTGCTTGTATTCCCTTTATAGAGTCAAGTCCATATGATCCAATATCCTCATCATCTCCTATTGGTGATAATACGTTAATATCCACATCCAAAGCCTTGGATAATATGTTTATAATGTCACTCCTCTTAAACTCCATTACGAGATGCACCTCCTACTCTAAATATGAAATGTGTAGCTATATTTAATTCAATTTACTATTAATAAACTCTCCTAGCACCATTGACTCATCAGCGGCTATACTATTTACTTCAACTTTTTTTTCAGATAAAAGTTGCTTTCCAAAAGATAAATCAGAATCACTGATTCTTACAGCTTTTGTACATGCCATTCCTGGTCTTGGCGGAGCTGGAACAATCTCAGTCTTTATTCCGTTATCACGCATTATTTTATCAACCAGCATCATTTGACCTGTATTTTTCGCAATTATCAAATATGATTTGTCCATTATCATGCCCATGCCCAACATTTCGCACAAAGAACATCAAAGAAATGTACATTTCTCTGACAGAAATGGCATGGGCTCGGTACCTCCTTCAAATGTATTAATAATTTCTTTCAACCTTTTCACTTCCTTATAAAACCTTAGCTATCTCAATAACTTTAGGTATCTTCACTGCTTCCATATGCCTATAACAAAATTCATAAATTTCTGCCTCGCTTATGCCGATACCCGCTTTGGGTGTAACAGTAGCCCTTATTTTATGCCCTAATATATCATCCTGAACTCCGTCCACCTTAACGGACTGCACTTTTTCGTTTTTCATGATAACTTTTTCTATCTCAGCAGGATAAACGTGAAAACCTCCCTGGTTTATCATATTGTCAGCCCTACCTGCCCAATATATGTACCCCTCATCATCCATATATGCCAAGTCGCTGGTCTTTAAGCCATGAGAAGTAATAACTTCACTGGTTAATTCAGGCGAGTTGTAATAACCAAGCATGACATTAGGACCTTGTACGTAGATTTCACCTATTTCTCCTGCTTTAACTTTATTTCCATTTGCATCAAGAAGCTCTACAGTACAATATTTAACTGGTTTTCCTACTGAACCTGCTTTTCTCAACATATCCACGGGCTTTAAATGAAGTACTCTTGGCGATGCCTCTGAAAGCCCATAAATATAATAGAATTCTACTCCCTTGTACATGTCCAAGAGCTGCTGTACATCTTCTTTTATCAGCTTTGTAGCCCCGGTCTGAATATACCTTAAGCTAGCTGTAGAATATTTTTCTTTCCTCTTATATTCAACAATCTGATGGAGCATTAGAGGTACCGCAAAGAATCCTGTTATCTTATAGTCCTGTATAGCTTTTAAAACAATACCTGCATGGATCATTCCGCTTAGTATTACAATAGTAGCACCTACAGCCATACTTGCTATGATCTCACCAGTAACTGTTCCAACGATAGCCATAGGTTTGAGGATAAGAAGATTATCCTTGCTTGTCATTTTCAGATAATCAATTATTGCCTCCATATTGCTGACAACATTTCTCGTTGAAAGCATGATTCCTTTAGGCTTACCCGTCTTGTCAGTCATATAGAAAATAGCTGCCATCTCATCCTCTGCCCAATCCTGACACGTAACGTCAGAAGCCTTGCCTTGAACATAACACACACTGCTGATGTCCAACTCAGCTTTTAACTTTTCGCTCTGGGTAAAGTCTTCAAGAAGGACTATCTTCTTTAATGTGGGTATTTCTTTTGTATCTATGGATTCAATATTCTCCAGCATCTTTCCTGAGGTTATAATCACTTCAGCACCTGAATGCATGATTATCTCCTGAAGCCTGATGTCTTTTGATTGAAGCGATACAGGTACAAAAACCATTCCTGCAATATTAATCCCATATAATGCTGCAACAAATTCAGCTGAATCATTCAAATAAATAATAGCTTTTGCTTTTTTCGGCAGTCCCAAATTAATCAAATGACTTGCCAATTGTATGGAATATTCCAGCATATCCTTATATGTATAACACTGGTCAGCACTTCTGACTGCATTCTTGTCAGGATACTCAATAGCAGACTTTACAAGTGTATCGTATATATTCATTTTCCACCTCTGTTTATAATCTTTCAGCTACATAATTTGATATCAACTCTACAGTTGCAAAGTTTTCAAAGTTGAGCATAGCACTGTCAACTTCTATATCAAATTCTTCCTCTAGGTCAATGATCATTTCTACCAGCTTGATTGAGTCAATACCATGATCTCTTCTTATTCTTGAATTTTCATTCACTTTGTCGGCATTGAATACCGCATTTCTCTTAATTACTTCCATTACACGCTCTTTAACTTCCCCAATCCCCAAACTTGCCATGATTTGCGCCCCCAAAAAATTTTTTTAAAATAAAATTATTTATATCTTTCATTAAAACTTTTTAATTAGTTATATCTCTCATTTAATACCTTAATTCTGCCCTCCACCTTTGGATTTATAGTCTTGTACTTTTTAAAGTACTCAACCACGATATCCTTGAGCAAATCACCACTGTCCAATTGCTTCTGCCCAACGAGCATCTTCATTGAATCTCCGCCCTTATAAAGGTAATCATTGGTTGCAACCTTGTAATATTTTTCTTTATCCAGTGGTTTGTCATCCTTAGTTATATTAACAAGCCTTTTCCCCGCTGGTTTTGAAGCATCAAACTCATATTTAATACCTGAAACCTGCTGAAATCCTCCATTGTAGGACATTGGATAAACGTCCAGTCCTTTTTCGATCATTTCATAAATCGTTTCACCTTTAAGCTCGAGAGTTACAAGTCTATTATCAAAAGGCATAACCTTTCCTATATCATAAACTCTGACATCTCCTTCTTCCAGACTCTGTCTTATTCCACCTCCGTTGAGGAGTGCTATATCAGCCTTTGCAGCTTCTCTCATGGCATCCGTCATCAGATTTCCAAGGTTGACTTCCTGTGTTCTGGCTTTTGTTCTCATACCAATTAACTTCGTCTCTGTTTTACCAATTACTTCCTTTTGCGTTTCATATGAAATCGCATGATATTTCTGTCCTATTGCATTTATCTTGGAATCTGCTTTTTCTTTATCCTTGCTGCTTATCAAGTCCCACTTAATTTTAGCGAGTTTCCCTCCCTTGAAATAGAAATTGGTTACACCTATATGTGTTGTCCATCCACCTGGCTCGGCTATATATGTTCCATTTACCACCTTTGGAGTTTTAATAATGTCGTGGAGGTGTGAAGACAATATCATATCAATACCGCTTACCTTTCCTGCAAGTTCTTCATCTATATTTGGCCCCATATGCGACAATAGGATGACAACATCAGCTTTCTTTCTTAATTCCGGCACCAGTTTTTTTGCTACTTCTACAGGATCTTTTATAGAAACATCTTCAAAGTCCCTAGCATCTGAATAGTCAAGCAACTCCTTAAAGTCCAGTCCAAATACCGCCACTTTTTTCCCGCCAACATCAAAAATCTTGTATTCTTCAAAAGCAAGCTTTCCATCTTTATAAATATTTGATGAAATAATTGGATAATTTATTTCTTCAGAAATCTCAAAGAATCTCTTGATTCCATAGTTAAAATCATGATTCCCAGGTACCGCACCATCATAGCCCATAAGATTTGCGCATTCCACAGCTGGTTTACCCTGATCCATGCAACCTTCATTCGGTCCATGGAACATATCTCCACAGTCAAAAAGTAGAGTCTTTTCTTTGTTCTTTGCCTTTTCTTCTTCAATCAAAGTCTTCATTAAAGGCATTCCCATAATGACATTAACATCTTCTAGTGAATAGTATCCTCCTACATCGTCATCGTAAACCAAATGTCCGTGTATATCCGCAGTATTTATTACTGTGACTTTGTCTTCATAGTAGCCAAAGGTTAAGAGTACATCACTGAAATTTACGAACTTTACACAAAGAAAAACGGCAACTGCTACTAAAACTACCCCCAAAACAATTACATTTCTATACTTTTTCATTTGGCACTCCCCTAAAATTATTTATTTCAAAATTTATAGAACAACTATATCAATACATTGAATTACCAGTGCTGCTATAGCTTCTGAGGCCATACCTCCACAATGAATATACCAACACAAACATTAAAGCACCGACAACGGGTGTAAGATAAAGGTATCCGTTCCAGAACATATTAATATCAGGCTTTCTGAGGAAGAACTGTGCCGGAAAATAGCTTACAAATGCAAATGGAACTACAAAAATAAGCAAATTCTGGATTATTCCTGGATAAAAACTTATTGGATAGCCTGCAAATCGCCTTGAATTAAAGAATATGAGGTTACGTAAATTTATAGTTTTTACTGCCCAGAAGCTGAAGCATGATGAAAGCATAAATATTGACGCTTGGATTATTGCCCCTCCGATTAAGGCTGAAATATAATATGTAATACTTGTAGCATTCCAGTCTATTCCAACCGAACCAGCTGTTTTAAGAAAAAGAATAATTCCAACGGCACCATGTCCAACTGTTGCACAGTAATCGACTCTGGAAGATACTATCTGAAACATTAGTCCCGTAGGTCTTAAAAGGTATCTGTCAAGTTCGCCGGTGTAAACCATGTCATCAAAATCCCTTATTCCTGTGAAAAGGAATATAAAAAGGCTGTAGGACAAGAAAAGAAAGCTGTAAAGAAAGAACATTTCATTCATTTCCCAACCTTTAATTCTTATAAAGCGTGTAAGAATCAGGAACATGACTACTATACTGATCATTTCCCTGCAGAATACTGCAAATGCCAGTAAAAATCTATCAAACTTATATTCAAGCATCGACCTGAGGTTTAATTGTGAAAACTTAAAAAACAGTCTTATCAGTTCAGGTATGCTGAAGATTCTACTATCTCTCATAAAAATTATCCCCCCTGTACAACAAGTCTCTTTGTTGCACTTTTCCATAAAATCTGTCCGATAACAAATAATATTCCAAGCCATATAACCTGTCTGACTATGGTCATAAAGATGTCTTCACTCGGTACTTGCCCAAGATAAATGGATATCGGAGTAAAGTATATTGAGTCAAAAGGAGTAAGCTTAATAAAGTCTTGAAGCCACTGAGGCATAAACCATAAAGGAAGCAGTGCACCTGAGAAAATCATTACGAAAGCATCCTTTATTGTTACCAGACTAAAGGTCCAGAAAAACCAGAAGGAACTGACCCACACTATAAAATTCAAACAATACAGCACTAGAAATCCCAGTATTGCACTTATTGCAAAGTATATACCCATAGCCACGGAAAAAGGAGGCAGCAGCTGAAATAAAAGTATCGAAACGATAAGTGCGGGTATAAGCTGCATAACCAATTTGAAAGCTGTATTTCCAAGATTGTGTGAGAAAATATAGACCCTAAAGCTTATAGGTTTCAAAAGGTCAGACGATATAAGTCCCGATTTAACCTTATTCTCGATTATGTATTCATCCATTGTAAAAATACACTGCATGAGAAATCCAATAACTATGTAGGTCATTAGTATCCTGAATTGTACCCCGTCAAGTACTTCCTCCTCTTCGTAGATAGCCTTCCAGATGGAAATATTGACAAAAATCATGACTAGGGTATTAATTACACCAACAAAATAATCAAACCTATATACAATATTATTTTGAAATGCCTTTTTAGCAAATTCCAGATAAGCTCTTATCAAAATTAATACCCCCCTGATAGATTTCTCTGACAATTGCCTCAATCTCCGGTTCCTGTATTGTC
>JAEZRV010000090.1 GCA_023444055.1 Bacillota bacterium | reverse complement strand
GGTGGAAATGACGAGATGGACACACCCGTTCCCATACCGAACACGGAAGTTAAGCATCTCAGTGCTGATAATACTTGGCTGGCGACGGCCTGGGAAAGTAAGTCTCTGCCAGAATTATATCAGAGTTCCGAGTGAATAGCTTGGAACTCTGTTTTGTTGTGTATATATATTATGTAGTTGAGGGTTCTCTTGTTATATATATGATTTGTGGTTGAAGATTTAAAATTGGAGGCTTCAAATTTATTGAAAGGAAAACTCTTATTTCAAAATTATTCTTAAAGGGGTAGTACAATCAAATAATTAAAGATATAATATAAAAGTCGCTCAATAAAAAAGTGGAAAATTTCTTATTTTAGAAATTTAGATTATATATTTTTATCGTAGCTTGAATGCTAAGCGTTGCATTTGAAGAGACTTTTAGTATCGAATAACAATTGCGAGCTTTACTCCACTGCTGCAGACGCGGCTATTAAAGTGTTATTCCACATTTTAATTGTAAATTAGTATAAGATTAAAAATTAAGATTAAAAATTAAGATTAAAAAAATAAGATTAAAAAATAAGATTAAAATAATAAGATTGAAAAATAAGATTGAAAAATAAGATTAAAGAATAAGATTAAAAAATAGGATTAAAGAATAAGATTATAGCGAGGGGGAATATATTATGTCAGCTGCAAACCATCCAGCCTACAATCAAGAGCTAGAAAGGTGCAGATATACTTTAGACTATGTAGAAAAAAGCCTTGAACGAGCGATAGAAAAAAGGAAGAAAGTCGGAAATGAGTTAGAAAATGTACAAAGACATATGTCTGGGGATAATAGTGCAGACTATACAAGTATTATGGTTAATACTCTGTTACATGATACATTGGCATTAAAGATTAAAAATCTGTATACAGCCAGAAGCAAGCCATATTTTGCAAGAATTGATTTTCTTGAAAATGGCGCTAGTAAAACTGAAAATTTGTATATTGGGAAGATGTCTCTCGCTAGAGATGAGGATCAGGAAATAATAATTGTTGACTGGAGAGCACCTATTGCCAATTTGTACTATGAAGGAAGATTGGGTTCATCAAGCTATATCTGTCCAGATGGGAATATTGAGGGTGAGCTTCTTTTAAAGAGGCAATTTTCTATTAATAATGGAAATCTTGAAGAAATATTCGATATAGATATAACCACTAATGATGAGTTTTTACAAACATATCTTGGTGCTAACGCTGAGAATAGGCTAAAAGAAATTGTATCAACTATTCAAGAAGAACAGAATAAAATTGTAAGAGCTCCTATGTGGAAACCTCTTATAGTTCAAGGAGTTGCAGGGAGTGGTAAAACAACAATTGCGCTCCATAGAATAGCATATCTCATTTATACCTTTGAAAAGAGTTTTGAACCTGAGAATTTTATGATAATAGCTCCAAATAGACTGTTTTTAAATTATATATCAGAAGTATTACCTGAACTAGGAGTTGAAAGGGTAAAGCAAACAACATTTGAAGACTTTGCAATGGAATTGATAGGTAAAAAGTTTAAGCTTACTGATGCTAATAGTAAACTAAATATGTTTGTTAATTATAATACTACTGAGCAGCAAATTTCACACAACAATTTGGTAAGACAAGCTTCAATAATGAAAACTTCAATGTATTTTAAAGATATTATTGATGAATACATTAAAAAAATAGAGTTATCTTTTATCCCTAAACAGGACATAATGCTGGGTACAAAAGTAGTATTTACTTATGAGGAGATTAATCATTTATTTTTAACGCAATATGGTATGTGGCCAATTGCGCAAAGAATGAACGAAATCAAAAAGAGTATAACAACAAGACTGAAGCTTAAAAAACAAGAATTTATATCTCAAATAGAGCTAGAATGTGACGGAAAGGTTGCTAAGATTAGGCTCACAGCATGTGATGAAAAAGAAAAACATGAGCTAATTATTAAAGCTTTTGAAAAAAGGGACAGGGTTATAGGTAAAATTGAGAATATTACTAAAACCTTAGTTAAAGATTATGTAGAAAGTCTTCCAAAATTAAGCCCTTATCAATATTATAAAGATTTAATGGAGGATGCTGATACATTTAACGACATAGCAAGTAAATACGAAAATCAAGATGTATGTGAGTTTACCAGACAATACACATTAAATATTCTAAATAGCAAAGTGTTAGAACTTGAGGACTTAGCACCAATAATATATTTGAAATACAAGATATATGGAATGGATGAGAAAATTCCTGTTAAGCATATTGTTATTGATGAAGCACAAGACTTTAGTGCTTTTCAATTCTATGTTCTTAAAAAGATAGTTAAGGAAAGTTCTTTCACTATTCTGGGTGACTTATGTCAGGGAATACACTCATATAGAGGTGTCCGGAGATGGGAAGAAATTGTGCAACATGTTTTTGAGGGAAAGAAATGTGAGTTTCTTACTCTTGAACAAAGTTACAGAACAACTGTTGAAATAATGGAAGCTGCAAATAATGTAATTGATAAATTGGAAAATACTTCTTTATTAAAGGGTAGACCTGTTATCAGGCATGGAGATCCAATTGAAATAATATCAAAATCAGATATTGCTGATACTGCGAAAGATATTTCTCAAAAAATTATAGATTTAAAGGCAAAAGGACATAAAACAATTGCAGTAATCTGTAAAACTAGTGAGGAATGTGAACTGTTTCTACCACTTTTAAAAAAGGCTGATACTGATATAAGTATTATTACAGGAAATGAGAAGGAATATAAAAGTGGAATTGTAATTGTACCTTCTTACCTATCTAAAGGTTTAGAATTTGATGTAGTACTAATATCTAATGCTAATAGAGAAAATTATACTAACAATGAAATGGATATTAAGTTGCTATATGTGGCTATGACAAGACCATTACACAAGCTTTCTATCTACTATGTGGGTGAGAAGTCTAAGTTGCTAGACTAAGGTTAAATGTTTTTAATTATTTTTTAGGTATTTTGGTATTTTACTGGACATAGTGGAATGAATCAAATCGCCCTTCAACCTGCCTTATTTTTGTTTTGTATACAAAGTTGCTAAATTATATGAACTTGAAAGTAATAGCCTGGAAATGGGCTTCTATTTAGTAAGTTATTATAAAATAAACGAGGCATAACACTTAATGTGTGTGCCTCGTTTATTTTTACTAAACTCCATCGGTATCTTTACTATTTTTAGCTGCCATTTTTGCGGCTCTAGCCTCTTTCTTAGTCATTTTTGGTGCTTTTTTTTGAGTACCTTTATCGCCCATTTTTATCTCCCTTCTGAATTGATTTATTATTAGTATTACCAGTCATTACTTAAAAATACCAATTTAATGGAATAAATTCTTTTTATAAAATAAAATGTCTGCGTCAGTTAATGGCTTAGAAAGCAATTGCCAAAGATGTACAAATATTAATACATGTAAAATAGCTTAATTTAAGTTTAGATCGGTTAAATTAGTTTTTTAAGGTGCTAAAGTTTCAGGAAATATACTCAATATTTAGCTCAGCCGAATTTATATAATTGGACAATACATGGGATATACATTTATATTGTTTTCGTGTTAAAATATAAACTATACTGCATTTAGATGTTTGAGCATAATTATATAAGTAAAAAATAATAAAAATCTAAAATTTGGGGGTAATCAGATGATTAAACATAGTAAAAAGTGTAGTGCTTTAGTAGCTGTTTTTTTAGTAATATCATTAATGACAACTTTGCTTTTATCTGAAACGAGCATAAAGGCTGCTGTTCTTAGCTCTAAGTATTTTTATTTATATCTGGAAAAAGATAATTTTAAGGAAATTACAAAAAAATATAAGGAATACTATAAAGAAAATTATTTATCTGAGAGAAGCTACGAGTATAAGGCAAGTGCAAAGCTTGATGGAGATTTGATGAAATATGACGAAGAAATGAAAACATTTGCGGATTATCTGTCAAAATTTGAATTTAAATATAATTATAATTTCAATAATAAAGATGTAAAGGACAGCTATTACTCACTATTTTTAGGTGCTAAATATGATAACAAGGATTTTGTGGATGTAGATATAAAATCAGCAGATAAAAAGGCAATTATTACTTTTCCAAGTTTAACAGATAAGGCTCTAGGAATTGATAATACTAGCACATATGAAATTTCAGCTAATTTCATAAATGCATTTCTTGACGATGATAAGGCATTTAAAGAATTATTTGGAGTAAGTCGAGACACTTATGATAATATGGTTGAAAGATACTTAAAGAATGTTATTTTTGACCAAATTCCGGATGACAAAGTAGTATTCAGGAGTGATACTAATTTTGAGGACATTAAGTGTAATTCTATCACTTTTAATATTGATAAAGAGGTTATAGCAAATATTTATAAGGCTGTAGCGAAGGAACTTGAAAGTGACAAGGATATCAGAAATATGTGCAATAGCGTTTCTAACTCATTTATTGACTTAGCGAAGCTTCAGGAGCAGGAGATTGATATTGATAAGCCAACAGCAGACGAAATCGATGAAGAGATTAAAAGTATTTGTGACGACTTATATGAAGCCTCAGAAAACGTAGATGATATACAGGTTGAATACACTGCATTCTTTAAGGATAATGGAGATATACTATCTAGACAGTTTGTTGAAAAAGAAAGTGATACAGATGTAGCATTCTCAACTTTTAAAGATTCATTAGGAAATGATACTATTAGCTTAAAAGTAAAAGAAAATAAAAAGAGCATTTTTGAGATGAAAAACCAGACTAAATTACAGAATGGTTTCTATAATGGAGAATGTAATATTGATGTATCGGAAAAGAATTTATTTAAGGCAAATTATACATATGAAAAAGATGCGAAAGTAGGTAACATAGACTCTTTTGTAGGAAGCATACAAGGAAAAATAAAATTAGAACAATTTAAAGATGATTCAGAATTTAATAACTTAAATGGATTAAATGATATCTATTTTAGCTTTAATAATAAAAGGGAGGATAATAACACCCTTAAAGGAAGGTCTGCATTTACTTCTAAAGTAGACGGGAAGAGGATTGGAATAACCCTATTTACAGAAGTGAAACAACTAAATGCGGCTAATATAGCTAAACCAAAAGTATCTCTTGACAATGCTATTATGCTAGATGATGAAACAGGTCTTGCAGAGTTTGCTGATGACATAGGTGAAAGCATACAAGAAAAAATAATCGGAGTGCTTCTGTCTGGTAGTTCAGAAGAAGAGTATCTGGATTAAGCCTGAAAGTTATATAAATTATAAAACACCCTTTACTATAATCTAGTAGAGGGTGTTTTAGTTGAAATGTATATGGTAACGCTTTGCTAATGAATATCCGGAAAAATATCCTTTACTTTATTCTAAGTAGAGGGTATTTGCGAATTCGTCGTAATTACATTTTAGATTAAATATATTTTTAAAGTAATCAATATCTATATAATAAGTATTATTAATTGTTGTACTGTACATTTTCAGCTTGTATTGTTGTTTCTCAGTTATATTATTAGATGTAAGGATTTTAACATCTCTTACTGAAATATACTTTTCATTGTTTTGTATTAGAATATCTTTATTAAGATGGACTAAAGAATTTTTGTATATTAATGCAGTTTTCTTATCACCATTAAATTGAGTTTTCTTCTGTAACTGTTTTGAAATTCTCACTGGGACAAGCCTGTTTTTTTGCCATACCGAATTATATATAGACCATTCTAAAGGCTTTGATAAACCTCGTCTGCCACCAATCTCAATTGTAAAGGATGGTATCTTTAGCTTCTGAACGCACCAATCTTTAAAACCGGATGTTGAGGACTTATAGTTAGTTGGACTCACGAGGCTGTAACCTGTAGTTTCTTTTAAAATATTAGCATATGCTAAATCCCTCGTTTTTGCAGAGTCTTCCTGTCCATAGTACCAATAAATAATATCTCCTGCTGCATGATAAGCAATTGTAATATCAAACTCAACTGACTCACATAGATATTTTATTGCTTGTGTTTCTGGCTCTGAAAAGGGAGATGTACCGGTGGAGTAAGTTTTTGTAATTCTTTTAGTCCAGTCAGCAGCATAGTTGTGATTCAAGTCTACCTTATTAGCATTAAAATAATAGGAAGGTGAGCCGTTGACACATATTTGTACACCATCGGGATTCACAAGTGGCATGAAATATAATGATACTTCATTATCAAGAAGCTCTTTAATATTACAGCCATCAACAACTTGATTATTTGAATAGGCTTCTAGTATGCACTGAGCTTGATTTAATGTTAATATAGTTCCCATATATTCTCGAGGATGATGCGAGGCATTTATAAATATTTTTTTAGAGCCATTACCAACCTTCAAAACTGATAAATCACGTCTTTGAACTGATTTACCAGCAGAGAATAAATATGTAATATTGCTGTAATTTTTGTTTAATTCGCTCAAGCGGTTCTGAGTATCCGTATATACATCTTTACTTTCGTAAATCTGTTGGAATGATTTTAAATAAGTATTTTTTGTTCCTGTTGCGTATGTAGTAAATGATGATAGAGCAAATAAAATTAAAAGAGTGATAATCTTTATTTGACGCGCCATATCGTCCCTCCTGATATAATTTTATGTTAACTCTATAATATTACATTATTTTATATGGGTTTGCAAAACAGATAAAGCAGAATGTGGAGATGGGGATGAAAGAAATGAAAAAATAGAAGAAATAAAAATAAAATAAATAAATAAAGAAGTAATAGAAATAGAAGAAATAAAATAACAGATAAGTTATAGAGAACTGCGTCCATGCCAGTACTTTAATGTAGTTTTGTGCCTAATGCTGGCATGGATTTAAGTATCAGAAAAAAGTCACAACACAGTTCTAATATTCAGTTAACGCCTTATCAATGCATATCCACTTAAAATTAACTGAAGTATGCTAAAGATTAAAAATTCAATAGTTGCTAAATAGTATTCACCTATTAACAATACTTGCATTATAAGGAGTGTTAAAAATATTCCACCCATTAATGCTGAAAAAAACCATGAGCTATTATTCTTCCGTCTAAAGCAAAAGAATGCTGCAATAATATTACCTATGCCAAATATTGCTATAGTAAGGATTCCTGGTATAATCCAATTTTTAAATGGTAATATTAATATCCATTCTGAGGGATAATTACTAAAAATCCCATAGCTTGAATTTATCATAAGTGTACCACAAAAAACGGCTGCTACTGCTAATAGTAAATCATAAACTCCTAATAAAATAAAGTGGTATTGTCTCATATATTTACTCTCCATAGATGAAAATCTGGTTTTTCGGATACTTTAAGCACTCTTTTATTTAAATTCTTTATGCAATATTCTTGAAGCTTCTATTCTATCTAGAGTAAATCCATAAATTTTATGCCTGTGTTTTAACTTATATTTTTGATCTTCTAAAATTGTTTTTAAATCGAAGTTTTCTTTGTTTCCTTTATCAAAATCTTTCAGACGTACTATTTCAGGTACAGCAGTGTAAGATAATTGTCCTAGATAATTTACATCAATTGAATTTTCTTTTGGACTGGACAAATAGCGAGTAACATTGTAATTTGCAATAATACGTTCTGTATTTAAAAGGCTTAGAATACAAACGCTAATAATTACTGTAACACCTATCCATTTCATTACATAAATCTTTTTTATAAAACATTTCAGTATTATCCATAACAGACATAGACCTATAATAATCATGAACCATATAGTTAAGAAACGCTTAACACTGAGCCCATAAATGTCTACATATAGCAGCATCCTTTTCATTGCAGATATAAGCAAAACGCCATTACATAAACATAGACAAACGGTTGTTAACTTAATCCATAAAGGAAGCTTGCCGGCTTTTTTCTTAGTCATAATCAAAACAAAAAGAGCAATTGCAAAAATAATACCAGATGCAGTTGATAGCTCAAAAAATCCTCGCCTAGCATATTCTGCATAAGTCATATCAGAGGCAGTAATATTAACTGTACCACCAAATAGGTATACAAATTGAAATGCAACAAAGGTAATAATGAATACATTTATAATTGTTAAGAAAGTACCAATGATGAGACTTTCTATATTATCTCCAATTTTAGCAGCTGGAGTTTGTTTTATTTCGCTATATTTTAGACCTAAAAGCATAGCTGCGAGTAATAGACCAAATATACATCCCAAAATTATGTCCCAGAAAGCAATTTTAAAATCTAGACCTATAAATTCTATAACTTTTTTCATTGCGTTATCAAACACTGCATCTGCACTCATAAATAAACTCATTAGTATTGCGGCAATAGGAATTGATACTGTAAGACCAATAAAAACGTAAATAAAGTTTGTAAAAGATTTTGATTTGTTCTCTTTTAGTATTTTAAAAGAATTTAGTGGAATTACAAAGTTCGAGAAAGGCTTTCCTACTAGGTTGACAATAGATTTTGACAGCATATCAAAGCTAAATATGTCACTTACTTGTATATTAGCAAGCAAAATAATCTGAATACAGAAAAGTCCTATTATTGTTAGCCAAGTTATAAACTGCGTACTTGGATTATAATGAATAAAATAGCTTGATGAAAGCAGCAGAATTGGAATAGTAATATAAATGGAAGCTTTCTTTAACGGTTTTTCTCTTTCCCTAAAGGAATAAAATAATAAACTTTCGAATGCAATAGCTAGAATTGGAACAGAGATTCCTGCTGAACCAAATAAAATAGCTTCTGTGAATAAAATGGAGAATAGAATACTTAGCACAGTGATAAATAATGCTTTTCTAGATGTAACTCTAGCTTTAAACGCAATGTATTCAGGTGTTTGGCTCCTTGGCACATAACGAGTATATGAGTTATAAGTTTGAGGAATAACTACTGAATTTTGATTTTTATCAGGACTTGCTTGCGGGTTTTGACTTACTTGCGCGTTCTGAGCTACTTGTGATTCTGTTTTACGTTCTTCTGAGTTTTTTGGTTCAGGTTGAAAATTATTATCTTCCATATTTACCTCCACGCCGGATCCGGCACAAAAATAGTGAAACTAAGTTGTTTAGCAATTTTATTCAGTAAGCTCTTCATCCGTAGCAGGTACATATTCTAAAATATCACCAGGCTGGCAGTCTAGAGCTTTACAAATTTCTTCAAGTGTTGAGAATCTGATGGCTTTTGCCTTGTTGGTTTTTAATATTGAGAGATTGGCTGTTGTAATTCCTATTTTTTCTGCCAGTTCAGTTGAACTCATTTTTCTTTTTGCAAGCATTACATCTACGTTTACTACAATAGGCATAAGTTTTCTCCCTTTCTATATGGTTAAGTCGTTTTCTTGCTTGTAATTAATAGCTTGATAAAATAGTTCTGCAATGATGAAAATGCAGGCAGCAAGAAATAAAAAAGTTAACCCTACGAGGAGAGAAAATGCCGATGGAATAAAAAAAATAGCCAAGAAATAAATGAATGAAATCGGCAAACACCAGTAAGCAATATATTTAATTCTGTTTGCAGTATCTAACGTAAATGGATTTTTTTCATTTATGTTATGAAGTATTTTTTTTGCATGATGCAATATTGCGAAACCGCAAATACCAGAAATAAATAAAAGTATAATCATAGAGTAATATATACTTGATTCAACGATACTATGCTTATAAAGCAAATAGAAATTTATTGTCCAAGGTAAAGAAATAACCAAAATAGTACCTAATATTTGAAATACAGTACATGATACTTCCATTATTCGGCTTAGACCCTTATACCTTAATACTTGTAAATGCATAAATTATTACCCCGTTTTGAAATATATAGTGAATGTTTATCATCTAGATAAAATATACTGCTAAAATTATTGTTTGTCAATAATAAATTATTAAAATATAATAAATTATTTCTGGAATACAATATAAAACACTTAAAAATTAACTTAACTTATAATTAACTTAAATCAGATCCTATAATTTTATACCTATACTGATTTGAAATTTACATTTATTGCTTATAACGCTGCAGAGAAGCACTCAGATGTAAAAAGTATATAGGCTCATTATCGCTCCGTTGCCGCAAATGCGGCTATTTAAAATGAGATTCCATATTTTAAATGCAAATTAGTATAAAAAAATATAGTATAAAAAGATGATTGTATAGTTATTTTTGGTATAATACTTTAGTATAAAGATTTGGAGAGGAATTTAAATGGAAGAGTTTTTTGGAAGACATAATGGGAAATGCCAACTAAATAAAGATTGCTGTGGCTATTGCTGCACTAAAATTAAAGGGTTTTCAGTTAAGATTGGAAAGACAGAAATACTCAAAGATGTCAATTTGCATTTACATTGCGGTGAGCTTACAGCTGTTATTGGACCAAATGGAGCAGGAAAAAGCACACTACTTAAAGCAATATTGGGAGAGGTTAAGCATGAGGGAACTATAACTTTTGCTGGCTCAAATGGCGATATTTCAGGTAGACCAATAGTAGGTTATGTACCGCAGCAGCTAGAATTTGACACCGCAGCACCTATAAGTGTACAAAATTTGTTTGCTTCATGTATGAGTAATAAACCAGCATGGTATAAACCATCAAAACAGATGAGTCACGATATTTTAAAATGTCTTAGCAGAGTACAGGCTGAAGGTCTTATTAATAAACGATTAGGTTCACTATCAGGTGGAGAGCTGCAGAGGGTTCTACTGGCACTTGCGCTTGAGCCAATGCCGCAGCTGCTTTTACTCGATGAGCCAGTATCAGGTGTTGATAGAAAAGGGTTAGAGGTTTTTTATGAAATTGTTTCTAAAGTAAGAGAACTATATGATCTTTCAATTATTCTAGTTTCACATGACTTAGACTTGGTAAAAAAGCATGCTGATAGAGTAGTATTAATAGATGAGACAGTGATATTAAATGGTACACCTGAAAAAGTATTTAATGACAAAAGGCTACATGAAACATTTGGCTTATCAAGTTTTTTTAATAATGACAAAGAGGAAAATAGGGGGGGAAATGATGAGCCAGGTATATAGTATACTAGATATTATTTTACCATTTGATTGGATGAATTATGACTTTATGAAGAATGCATTTTTAGCAATATTACTGATAACACCTATTTTTGCGATATTAGGAACTATCATTGTTAATAATAGAATGGCTTTCTTCTCTGATGCATTAGGCCATGGAGCATTTACAGGTATTGCAATAGGTACTGCTATAGGTGTAATTTCGCCAATGTGGTCAGCTATAGTTTTTTCGATAGCGTTTTCTATTCTGATAACTATTGTTAAGAATAAAACAAAAACATCAACTGATACCGTAATAGGAGTATTTTCGTCAGCTGCTATTGCACTGGGTTTAGTAATAATTAACGCTTCAAAATACAGTTCTCTGTTTGTAGGTGATTTGTTGAGCATTAGTTCACAAGAGGTGGTAGTACTCTTTGTTCTGGCTATCTTAGTTATTGCATTATGGACTGCATTTTACAATAAGATAATTTTGGTTAGCCTTAATCAATCATTAGCCAGAAGCCGCGGAATAAATACACTTGCCGTTGAACTGATACTAACTTCTATAATTGCTGTAGTGGTAACTATAAGCATTCAATGGGTTGGACTTCTGATAATAAATTCTTTACTGGTTTTACCAGCAGCGGCAGCCAGAAACGTATCAACAAACGCAAAACAATATAATGTTATTGCACTGCTTGTGTCAATAGTATCTGGGGTTACTGGACTAATACTGTCATATTATTTTGACATGGCGACAGGAGCTACAATAGTAATTGTTTCTGCAGTAATTTATTTTATCACTTTGGCATTTAGGAAGAGGTTTGCATAATTTATTTAATAGGGTTTTAGATTTGAAAAAATACGCTGGCAAAAGCCAGCGTATTTTAAATTAAATTTATAACTATTGCATAATTAATTTTTATCTGTAAATAATTAAAACCACTTGTTTTTTATGTAGTTATGTTTTTAAGCTTTTCCCATCACAACCAGAACATCGTTAGTTTCAACTAAATCCTCACAACTAATATAACAGCCATCAAGCTTCTTTCCATTAATAACGATATGCTTAACTCCCTTTTCAACGCCTTCGTTATTTTCAACTTTGATATTAAGCACTTTATCTCTGAATATTTTGGTCATTGTGAAACCTTCCCATGCCGATGGAATACATGGGTTTATGTTAATCCCATCATATTCAGGCTGTAAACCAAGAATACCATTAACTAATGAAACCATAACAGTTGATGCTGTACCTGTAAGCCAATGTACATGAGAACGTCCATGGTTCAAAGTATCTATTCCTTCTGTAGCCTGACCATGAACATAAGGTTCTAGCTTCCTGATTTCTGCATGTTCATTCATAGCTGCAGGATTTATTTCTGTAAAGTACTCATATGCCCTATTTCCATTGCCAACAATAGTTTCGGCAAGTATAAGCCAACCTTGAGGCTGCGAGAAAATACCAGCATTTTCTTTTGTACCCTCATTGAAGAGTACCATTCTTGCTACAGGCATGCCATAATCTTTAAATGGAGGATAGAATAATCTTGCGCCATATTTGGTGTTAAGCTTATTATAAACGCTGTTAAGTGCTGCTTTTGCTTTCTCATCCTTAGCAGCTCCGCTTATAACTGACCAGGTTTGAGGATTCAGCCATATATTAGCCTCAGTGTTGTTTGTTGCTCCCATTGTATAACCATCTTCAGTAAAGCCGCGTACATATTGGTCTTCTTGCCATGCATATTTTTCAAATTGAGCATTCATTCTGTCAAGATGCTTATCAGCCCAGATAACATCATCGTTTAAGTCTTTCTTCTGTGCAAATTCCTTGAAGATAGCTAAAGCATAGTAGAGTTGGAAAGCTACGAACATCGACTCACCTTTAGCTCCAAGTCTCAAACAGTCATTCCAATCTGCGAATAATCCGGCAGGGAACCCATGACTGCCTTGTCTATCTAAATTAAATTGTATTGCTTGTCTCAAATGATTATAAACTGTAGCCTCGCCCTTATCAGCATAAGGAATTACTTCGTCAACAAAGCTCCACTTACCGCTTTCCTTTATGTAAGTAATAACTGTAGGGAAGAGCCAGAGAGCATCATCGGCACGATAGTAGGATTGTCCAGTTGCCTTGGCATACTCAGATTCATCAGGTGTTGCTGTTTGCCCTGCTTTGTGATCAAATTTTACAAGAGGAAGCCCTCCACCGTTAGAAACCTGTGCACTAAGCATCAGCCAGAGTCTTTCTCTTGCAAGTTTATCATCAAGATGAATTATTCCCTGAATGTCCTGAACAGTATCACGGTATCCTAATCCATTTCTAAGACCACAATATTGGAAAGAGGCTGCCCTTGACCACAGGAAAGTAATGAAACACTGGTAAGCATTCCAAACATTTACCATGTTATCAAAGTTATCATCAGGAGTGTCAACCTGTAGGTTACTGAGACGAGCGTGCCAAAAGGTCTTTAGCTCTGCAAACTGCTTATTGACAACATCATTTACCTTATCAGAAGCTCCATCATTATATTTTCCAATAACATTTCTAGCTATTTCCTCATTACCTGCTCCGAGGATAAATACCATCTCTTTCTCTTCGCCTGGCTCTAAAATAATATCTATTTGAAGTGCACCAAAGGAATTACAGTTATAAGCTGAAGTATTTGAGCAATTACCTGTTTCCACGGCGATAGGATTGCCATAATTTCTGTAATTTCCAAGGAAAGCATCTCTTTCTCCATCAAAAGCTGAGACAGTCTGACCTGCAACGCCAAAAAATCTGCAGGAGGGGTCTCCCATTGTATCACAGTGTCCGTCTACATCGCTGGAGGCTTCACTGCCATTTTCATTAATAACCTGCAGTATATGGTCTCCTTTAAAATATGTTTTACTAATAAATTGTGAATATTGGAGATTTACTGTATCATTTTCATAGTGGTCATGGTTTGTGAACTCAACCATTCCATAAATAGATAAATTCTTTTTTAAATCCCCTGTATTCTTAATTTTGAATTGCCATACCTCGTAGTTTTTGTCTAGAGGAACAAAATATAGTGTTGTTGTATTAACGTCCCTATATGATGAAGATATTTGAGTATAGGCTGTACCATGGCGACACTCACTTTTATATGTCTCTATTGGCTTACAAACAGGCTGCCATGAACCTGACCAGAAATCACCATCTGAATTATCACGAATATATATATATCTTCCTGGCTGATCATTAGATGCAGAATTAAATCTAAATCGTATAATTCTACCTGAAGCACCTGATTTTACAAAGCTATAGCCTGTAGCGTTGTTCGAGATAATGGCACCATAATCAACTGAGCCTAAATAATTACACCATGGAGCTGGAGTATCAGGACGATTTATAACATACTCTTTGGAAAACTCATCAAAAAAACCGTAATTCATTAAAAAAAGCACCTCCAAATTAATCTGGTTACTGCAAATTCATATATTTTATATACTAAGAAATAATACCATACATTTTGCCAAAAGTAACACTGAATTTCAGATTAAAATTAAGTATAAATTATGTATAAATCGCCAAAAAAATGGTGGTGGTCATTGAATAATTTCGTAGAAGTGGTAAAATATTCTTATAATATATTTGTAAGAGGAGAAAAACAATGATATCAAATGAAAATTTGCATCAAACTAATAGGGTAGTACTAATAATAAACTCTATTCTTAGTTTATTTTTAGCTGTTGGCTATACCTTAGAGTTTTTAAAAGGAAATAGAAGTTTGCAATATATTATTGTATTTGTTTCTGCTGTAGCAATCCCTATAACTATTGCACTTATTATGTATATAAGAAATGGGGGAAGCGGTAAAATTAAACATGTTACAATGATAGGATATTTAATTATATATTCAATTGCACTTGCTACTGCTTCAACACGAATGGCATTTGTATATATATTTCCTATTATAGTAATGTATTTACTCTATTTTGACTTAAGGTTTACAATGTGTAGCTATTCCTATGTATTTGTTCTTAATATGGCAGTTATGCTGCAGACAGTACTTTTTGAAAAATTAGCTAAAAGAGATATTACTGAGTTGACTATTCAGTTTGCGGCAATTTTATTGTTTGGTATTGCGGTTATACTTTCTACAAGCTTATCTAATAAATTTAGTTCAGAAAAACTTGACAATATAAAAAAGCAGGGGCAAAAACAAGAAGAGATTCTTTCTAAAATATTAGAGGCTGCAAATATATTAGATTCAAATGCTAGAGAAGTACAAAACTTTATGACAGAATTTAATATTTCGATAGGTCAAGTTAGCAGTTCAATTGATGAGATTTCTAGAGGTACACAGAGTACTTCTGAGAATATGATGCACCAATCAGAGGCTACAGAGAAAATAAGAGAATTAATACAGTTAACTTCAGGGTTATCTAAACAGATGGGGGAATTATCTAATAACTCTATAAATGACGTTAATGAGGGCTTATATGTTGTAAACCAGCTTAATGATAAGGCTGCCATAGTAAATGAAAGAAGCTTAAAGGTAGAAAAACAAATGGCACAGCTAGAGAGTAAGACATCTGAAATATTAGGGATTACAACGATTATTTCGGACATTAGTGCGCAAACAAATCTGCTTTCATTGAATGCATCTATTGAAGCAGCAAGAGCAGGTGAAGCGGGTAAAGGATTTGCTGTAGTTGCAGATGAGATTCGTCAGCTCGCTGACCAGAGTAAACAATCATCAACGAAGATATCTACAATTATTAATGAACTGAATGAGACAGTACAGAACTGTGTAGATCAAATACATAGCATGAAAAGTGCAAATCAAGAGCAAAATGAATTTATTCTCAATACAAAAAATATTTATAGCAACATAAGTGTTAATACAAGTAAACTATCTGATAACGTTAAAGTAGTTAATTCTAAGATAGAAAATATTGTTGAATCAAATGAGTCAATTATTGAAAGTATTAATAAGATAGCTGAAGTAAGTGAGGGGACTGCTGCTAGTTCTGAAGAAGCAAATGCAATGGCAAATGCAAATTTAGAAAATGTTGAGGAATTGATGCAAAAAATACAAAATATTATAAATACGGCAGATGCAATGAGAGAATATGTAGAATAATTTTAAAAACTACAAAGAGGCTACAGCAAAAGGTATCTTAAAAAATTATATTGGTTACATGGGTTTTCAACTCATACTATATAATGTCATTAAGATATGTTTTGCAATAGCCGCTCTTATTTGTCAAAAATCTAAGCTATCTAAATCTGATTGCGTTACACCAAATACTGTTTTTTATCAGTTATGCGTGTTCAAGTATACATTCCAGCAGGCCAATGCGATACTTTTCGCTCAAATGATATTTGTCGTGAAGTTCAAGAATGCTTTCCTAGTCTTGTAGATATTTCATCAGTGTGCTGAGCTTAGGAATAACTGTTGCAGGAATATATTCATGGCCAAAGTACCGATGCACAGAGATTTCCTTGGAGCATACCATGTGATTATAAGCAGCGTATACAGTTGAAGGTGGAACAATATCATCAACTAAACCCGCACTGACCCAAGTATGGCATTTAATTCTTGGTGCAAGATTCATAATATCAAAATATGATAGGGTTTTCTTAGCCTGAATTTCGATTTCAGGAGCAGTATTACGCCTAAAAAATTCGTTAATTTCATTAAACGGATTACTAAGAGCTACATCAATGGCTCTTTCAAAATTGCAAAGGAATGGTTCATCTGCAACAGCAACTACAGGAATATCGCTAAGTGCAGCAGAAGCTAGAGTTAAGGCCCCACCTTGACTTCCGCCATGTACTCCGATTTTACTTGCATCCACATTATCAATTGATGCAAGTACTTCTACTGCTCGAACGGCATCTAAATAAACAGCTCTATAATAATATTCTTTTGGATCTAAAATTCCTTTAGTCATCCAGCCTGATGCAAATCCTGTTGAAGAAACTACATTATCAGAGCTATAACCCTGCTGCCCACGGACTAGCACCTGTAAAGCAGCATAGCCATGTAATGCCCAATTCACAGTATCTCCGACATTTCCATCAAAGCACCAGTTGTAACCATGAAATAGGACTAACCCTGGATGGGGGCCGGCTTTATCAGGAATGGCAAAATAACCTTGTATATTTGCACTATTAAACCCGGTAAAATTAATAGAAAAAACCTTTACACCCTTAACAGGGAAGTTAAATGGGGTTAAAGTATAATTAAGCGGAATGTCTGACGATTCTTTTAGAGAGTTACTCCAAAAGTCATCAAAGTCAGGTTTCTTAGTAAGGTCAGGTTTATAGTCTCTGAGCTGCTCAAGGGGTAAATCATAAGGTTGAAGCATTAAAAAATTCCTCCTATAGCTTTAAATTTTAGATGAGGTTTTACGATATGATTATATCCTTAAGGGTTATGTAAAACAAGTAAATTACTTTTATTATTGTATTTTGAGTTAAAATTTAATAATATTATATTACATATAAGAGGAGGAATTATCTTGAAAATAAAGTATATTAAGAAATTTTCAGCAATGTTATTGATATTTGGATTGCTTTGCGGTTGCAATAGTTCAAATGTTTCGAATGAAGTTAATCCTATAAGTATATCTACTAGTTCAGCTAGCAATAATGAGCCGATACACGACCTAAAAGCATTATATGACAGTTCAAAATCAGTTGATGAAAATATCAAACTTTTCTTAAAGAACATGACTCGTGAAGAAAAAGTGGGTCAAATGTTACAGGTCGAGAGAAGAGCAATTTCTATTGAGGATATAAAAAACTATTATATTGGGTCTGTATTTGCAGCAGGTGGATCTTCACCGGATGAAAACAATATGGGTGAGTGGAAGAAGATGATTGATAGGTATAAAGAGGCGGCTAAGGAAACTAAATTAGCCATTCCACTTTTATTTGCTGTTGATGCTGTACATGGTAATAATAACATGCAGGATACAGTCATTTATCCTCACAATATTGGATTAGGTGCTAGCGGAGATGCTCAACTTATAAAGAATATTGCTAATGACAATGCGAAGGAATTAACAGCGACAGGCATTGATTGGACCTTTTCACCTACAGTTGCTGTTTGCAATGATATTAGATGGGGAAGAACCTATGAATGTTTCAGCGAGAATTCTGATTTGGTGAGTTTAATGGCAATTCCTTATATAAAGGCATTGCAGGAGAATGGAATTATAGCATGCGCGAAGCACTATATAGCTGATGGAGCTGTGGCGTTTGGAACAGGTGATAGCAGCTACCTTTTAGATCAAGGTGATGCTAAAATAAGTCAGAAAGAATTACATGATTACTATATTCCTGTATATAAGGAAGCTGTTAAAGCAGGGGTTAAAAGTATAATGGTTTCATATAGTAGTATAAATGGTGAAAAAAATCATGGCAACAAAGAGCTTATTCAAAATGTGTTAAAGAGTTCTATAGGTTTTAATGGGCTGGTTATAAGCGATTATAACGGTGTTCATCAGCTTAAGGGAGACTCAATGTATACTAGGGTAGTCTTAGCCGTAAACGCAGGATTAGATGTTCTTATGGAAGATACGTCATGGAAGGAATGTTATGAAGCTTTAATAAGTGCTATAGAAAACAAAGATATAAAAGAAGAGCGTATTGATGATGCTGTAACAAGAGTCCTCAGAGTCAAGATGGAAATGGGCAAGTTTGAGAATAAGGGAGCTACAGAACAGAATTTTATACTTAGAAATTATAAAAGTAAACAAATTGCTGAAGAAGCTGTTAGAAAGTCATTAGTTCTACTCAAGAATAAAAATAAGGTATTACCTTTAAATAATGCTAAATATAAGAAAATAGCGGTAATAGGCCCCGCCTCAGATAATATTGGAATACAATGTGGAGGATGGACAAAAACATGGCAGGGTGGACAAGATGACCCATATAAGGGACATTGGATGAGTGGTACAACGATTTTAGATGGCTTTAAAGAGATTGCCAGTAAAAATGGAGTTGCTATTATTACGGAAAAAGATAAATTAAAGGATGCGGACGTTATAGTGGCTGTAATAGGAGAATATCCATATGCTGAAGGCAAGGGTGATGATGAAAGCCTTAGTCTAACTCGAGGAACCGTATTGGAGGAAAATGAGGCTACACTAAAAGCAGCATATGCAGCAAAAAAACCTCTTGTTGTTGTTTTAATCTCTGGTAGACCTAGAATAGTAACGGGTGAAATTAATAAGTGGGATGGTTTCGTTGAAGCCTGGCTTCCTGGAACTGAAGGCGGTGAAATTGCTAAAGTTCTATATGGTAACTATAACTTTGAGGCAAAACTTCCTATAAGCTGGCCGAAAAATATTAAACAACTGCCAATGACATTAAATAATCAAACTAATGGATACGACGCATTATTTCCTTATGGTTATGGACTAATTATAAAAGACTTAGAATAGGTGATTATAATTTATAGCGTTATTTTGTTAATTATCCACAGGTATTTGAAGTGCTAAATCACTTTATTAACAGACTTATACACACTACACACATACTACACACATACTAGTTTACACAGGATACTAACATTGATATATTAGATAAATGCTTGATTTAAGCTATGTTTATAAATATGTACAATAGTTTTTTCACATATCCACATGTTTAACAAGATAGGTTAATCATAAGTTATCAACAAGAAGAAGGCAAGGAGCGTTAATCTCCTTGCCTTCTAATCTGAACTGATTTTATAAATCATCCTCATTATCTTCATCGTCAAGTAATGCTGTATCTGGCGAGAGCTTTTTTTCAACATCTTCTAATTTTTCTAGATATTCATCAATAATGTCTACAGCCTCGGATTTACTTAGAGTTTCAAAATTAATCTCACTAATATCATCAGCCAACTGATCTGCAAGTTCCTTAATATATTCAATCTGCTGTGGAGTCGCTAATTCAACCATTGATTTAATGTGATATTCACATTTTTTATTAGTACAACTCCCGTTGACTTTTAAAGAACCACATTTACAAAATTCCATAAACAATATCACCCCCGCAATTATCACATTAGTTAAATTATTATTTAAGTAGGTTTTTAGGCTGCCTTTTACCTGCAAAAAAAATAATAAATAGATATAATTATATATAATTATATATAATAATACGTGCTAATTATTTCATTGTAAATATATAATTTTCATTTTTTTATATTTTTGTTATAATAATTTTATCAATATTAGTAATAAGTATAAATATTACAATATACTAACTTACAAACCATGTTATGACAGTTATGTTTATTAAGATAGAAAAGTAAACCTAGCCTTAAATAAATTAGAATATTTATTCACGGTTTAATTTTAAAGCGAGTATCATTGCTATACATTCGTGGGAAATAATATTTATTGTTTTAATAAATGTTGTTAGTGAAAAGAAAAATATGTTAATATTTATTATATAACGAGGCAAGAAAGTGTCCCCCACTTCTATAAGTGGCGGGTACTGCTTTGGTTTTCAGGCAGTGAGAATATCTCCCGCCTCGTTGAAACGCCGCTGATGTAATGAAATTTTTCTACAATCGAAAAATTTCATTTTTGAATATAGGCGTTATAAAAATTAGTACTCATGGAGGATTTTATGAAGGTAAGAAAGGCAATAATACCAGCTGCAGGGCTTGGGACTAGATTTTTACCTGCTACTAAGGCACAACCCAAAGAGATGATTCCTATTGTGGACAAGCCAACAATTCAGTACATTGTTGAAGAGGCGGCTAATGCGGGCATTGAAGATATACTTATAATATCAGGAAGAAATAAAAGAGCTATTGAGGATCATTTTGACAAATCATATGAGCTTGAAGAGGAACTTCATAGGAAAGGTAAACAAGAACTATTAAGTGAGGTCCAAAACATTTCGAATATCGCAAACATTCATTATATAAGACAGAAGGAAGCAAAAGGGTTAGGACATGCAATATATTGTGCTAAATCTTTTATTGGAGATGAACCATTTGCAGTAATGCTTGGTGACGATATAGTTGACTCAAAAGTACCATGCATCAAACAACTTATGGAAGTTTACAATGAATATAGAACAACTATTCTAGGAGTTCAAAAAGTACCTCTCCAGGATGTCACAAAGTATGGCATTATAGCAGGAAAGCAGATTGATGAGAGGGTATACAAGGTAAAGGGGTTAGTAGAAAAGCCGGAAGTTGAACAGGCGCCATCTAATATTGCAATATTGGGAAGATATATTATATCTCCACGAATATTTGAATTTTTAGAATCAGCTACGCCAGGTAAGAATGGAGAAATATGGTTAACTGATGCACTCGAAAAATTAATGGAAAGAGAAGCTATGTATGCATATGATTTTGAAGGTGATAGGTTTGATGTAGGAGATAGAATAGGTTTTCTAAAGGCTACAGTAGAATTTTCTTTGAAGAGAGATGATTTAAAGCAAGAATTTGAGGCATACCTAAAAAACAAAATAGAGCAATTACCTTAATTAGCAATTTTGAAAAAGAGACTTATACTAAGTAATAAAGTCAACTGTGATACATTATATAAAAAATACGCTGACAATTGTCAGCGTATTTTTTAGTACCATAAATAATTTTGTGTATAGAATTACTATCCAACTCTTTTGGGTAAAGTATTTCCTAAGCACTAAGTTCTTAATTAAAGGATTTAAACTGATATGTAACAGTATTGCCTTTTGTTTTCACTGATACAAACTTGGCTGCTTTTTTATTCTTATCACTAAAACCGGGGCTGTCAAATCCAGCAGTAGATATGTACTTAACTCCACGTTCCATATAGCTTGAGTTGGTTGAGCCATTGTAGAACACCCAAACATTCTTGGCTGGATTCTGCTTTTTATAATTTGTTAGTGTTTCCTTTAAAAGAGTACCCTCTTTAGCATCGTTGAAGTCATTAGGGTCTATGGCAAGGAATACAAACAAGTTATTTCCTGTGAAGGAACTTAGCTGCTTATTAAACCAGAACCATTGATTTGAATCTGTAAGTCTCATACTATTGTTCTTGAAAGTTTTAAGCTGTATTAGTCTGTTACCATTATTATCAATAGCTTTGTAGCCAGAGGTCGTTGATAAGAATGGTACTTTTGTTTTTGTAGAAAGATTATCAACTTTTCCAACAACTACAGAGGCACCGAATCCCTTAGTTATCGTATTAGCAAGAGAGTTTAGCATAGTCATTTGAGTTTTATTTTTTTCGGCAGTGTAGCCTTGCGACTGTCCAAATACTGAGAAACTAAAGGAATCTGTACCCGATACAGTGCGTTCCTTGTAGTCTGCATCCTTTGGAATTGTACTAGTAGTCGTCTTAGTGACAGCTACATCTGGATATCCGGAATAAAACATGGTTAAATTATCAAAATATAGTGTGCCTGATGCTTTTGTCTTTGTTGCTTCAACAGCATAAACCTTGGTAATTTTACTTGGAGTATCTACATCATCAAGAGATATTTCTAGATATTTCCAGCCAGTCCAAGTTACACCCTTTGTAAAATATTTATAATAGACATTTCCTTTTTTATCATAGATCATTGCACCTATCCAAACTGGTTTCTTTGCTGAGCTGTAAACCCACAAGCCCAGCTTTGAAGTAGTAGGATCTAATGCATAGCCTCCATTTGGAAGGTTAATATAAGCGGCTCTGCTGTTTTGAACGTCCTTTGTAAAGTCATATTTAAGCTTTGCTGAATATGGTGCTGATTTATATACATTTGAAGCTTTTGAATATGTTGCTGTTACACTTTTTGACGATAGGTCAAGCTTCATTGTATCAGACTTAAAGTCCTCAATAATCTTTTTCTCACCAGGCTGTGCTATTGATACTGGGCAATAAACTGAAACTCCTGCAAATGCTGCTGAAACATATCCAGTACCTCTTTCAGCAGCAGTAAATTCATTAGAGTTAACGGTTCCGACTTTCCCTGTTACACCCCATTTTATATGAGAAGGATGGATGCTTGCACAATAACCATTTTTGTTAAAACCCTTTACAGCAAAAGTGGTTGTTTTACCTGATTGGGTATTTAATTTATCTACATTGAGTTCTAGCTTGACAGGACTGCTTAATACACTAATTGGGCAGGTACCAACTATATTTTCACCTAAAGTAGCTGTAACAATTCCTTCTCCAACAGAAGTTGGGTATAAGGTGTTTCCTTTGAATGTACCCTTAACACCTGATACAGACCATTTAATATCATCAGAATTAATTTTAACTGGATTGAGATATTTGTCTATACCTTTTGCAGTAAAAGCACGAGAAGTATTAACAAAAACATTATCTTCATATGAAGTAACAAGTAGGGAATCAACAGGACCTTTTGGTGCAATAGAGAAAATACCAAGGGAAGCAGAAACCCCCCTATCACCTTCAGAAGGAGTATTTATCGTGCTGAGACTGTTTGTTCCAGCAGTTCTGGCAACCATAGCAGTAGAACCACCGCCATCAAAGTTAATGGCATAGTTGCAACCAAGTTCTTTCATATATGCTGCTAATTCTGATTGAGTCATACCAATACTGGATTTTGACCTGCCATCAACAGCGACAACTATCAGAGTTTTACCGTCTGCTGTGGTACCTACAGCTGTTCTAGGTGCTCTAGTACTAGGAGATGTTGATAAATGCGTAAAATTGGAGATAACATTACCATCCTTAACCAGCAGTGTACCTCCAGTTAGTGCCATCTTCATATTACTAGAGTCTACATTTAATGTAACATCAAAATCAACAGGATCACCAATTTTGAAGTTATCAGTAAGTACTTTCTGGTGCCCGAATGTGGCCATCACAACATAGCCATTTTTTGGGATTTCAATTCCTGGCATATTTTCACGAAATTCTTTAACAACACCATTTTCAACAACCATTTCCAACCACTGAGGATATTTTTCAGTCACACCAGGTGTTTTATGACCCCATTTAGAGTCTACAATGTACATATTCTTATTGTAGTAATTATTGTATCTATTATATGCTGCAATAGGCTTCCGTTCTCCGCTTGGTGTTATTAATTCAACTTTTGTGTCCCAATATGTAAATAGTGCATTGTTCATGTCATCTAGAGAAAATGTGGCTAAATCTTTGCTATTATTTGTAGCTGCAACAGCAAACTCACTAGATGACATTACCGGACCAAATACATCGCCTGACTTCATGTCAAAAAAGCTTCCATTTACAGCGGCTATAGCACCACTGGTACTTGCAAGATTTTTAACAGAGGACATTTTGGTTACGCCATTCCTATTAATAAGAGTATCCACTTTAACATTATCATTTGACAGGTCCACTCTTAGCACATCTGATTCAATCCAGCCACTGGTTGTAAAACGGTGGTAATTTTCCAAAATGACCCCGGATGTTATATTTTGCTTTTCTACTGTTTGATTAATAACTTGTGGTGCAGCAATGACAGTAGTACTCAAAGTTACCAATAAAGTAGCTAACACCAATAAAAGTGCTAGACTTTTTCTTATGTATGTATTCATTTTAAATTTTACCTCCAACGATAATTATGATTTCTAGTAGATCATAAATAGCTGGTCTACAAATTGATAATAGCAGTAAAGAGAATAGGTATGAAAACTATTACGTTTCTATCGGGACAGCTTCTTTATTCATGCCAACCATCAATCTCTGCTCGTTTAATTGCCCCAAATAAATTACTTTTTATATCTCTTTTATCTTTTTGAAGATCATAGATTAAATCTTTGATGTACTGGCGTTTTGTATTCCCATCATATTTACAGGGGCTTTTTACAATAGGAAACTGCCCTGATTTTGCAATACACTTAATTTGACTTTCCTCAGTGTAAATAAGTGGTCTAATGAGGTATAAGTCTTTTTTAGAAAGATAGGTTACTGGAGAAAATGTATGTATTCTACCTTCAAAAAACGTACTAAGCAATAAGGTTTCAATTGAATCATCTCTATGGTGCCCTAGAGCTACCTTATTACATCCTAATTTTTTAGCGACATTATGAAGAGCGCCTCTCCTAAGATTTGCACACATAGAACAAGGATTCTGCTCTTGTCGAATTTCAAAAACAATTTTGCCAATCATGGTTTCTTCAATAGTATAATTTACACCTATCTGGCGGCAGTACTCTGCAACTGGAGTAAAATCAGCATTTCCAACATCCATAGTAAGAGTAATTGCTTCGATTTCAAACTTTTTTGGATAAAATCTTTTCAGTTGCTGCAAAGCGGAAAGCAATGTCATACTGTCTTTTCCACCACTAACACCTACTGCAATTTTGTCACCATCTTCAATCATATTATAGTCCTGAATAGCTCGTCTCATCTGTCCCAAAATACGTTGTATATGTACCACTCCTTTCAAAACTAGCTTTTGCAGATAAATATGACCATGCCCAATATTTATAATAACATTATGAAAATACACATTTTTTGGCAGAAATAGCGAGGGATGGTTTTTATTTAAACATATATTGTATTATTAAAAATTAGCAATATCCGAAGTAAACTATTACCAGCTAAAAAATGATAAAAAATAATGTATTTATTTATTATAGAAAAACTCAAATAATGTATCAAGTCAATTATCATTTCAATTGTGTTACATATTACCACTAAAAATGAAATAATTTTTTTAGAAAATTAGTTCTAAAGTTAACAGATAAGAGAAAATGGTAAGAATAAAATATTTAAAACATTTTGCATGTGATGCCTAAAACTCATGCAATCAAGAGAATAATGAAGAAACATAAAGATAATGGCAAATATATATCTAAAATGAGTGTTGCTAATATTTCAAGGCTATAGTACAATACATTTGCACTTGAGGTTATCAAGTAGCAAATCACTAACTAAATATGTTAGAAATAATGCTTTTTATAAGCAAGATTTTCTTTATCGGGGTGTAGCGCAATTGGCAGCGCGCTTGGTTTGGGACCAAGATGCTGGAGGTTCAAGTCCTCTCACTCCGACCAGCTAAAGCCGTGACAGGTTTATGTCATGGCTTTTTTGTGCAAAAAAATTAGGACTTGAACCTGAGAAGGCACGAAGCGTTAAGAAAATGCGAAGCATTTTTAGCTGAGTGTGCCGAGACTAAAGTCGAGGCGGCAGGCAGCGAGCAAAGTGAAGCTGACGTCAAGTCCTCTCACTCCGACCACCAAAACCTTGGCAGGTCACTGTCAAGGTTTTTTTGTTGTTTTAAAATATATTCACTACTAGATGGGTTATAACTTATACACATCTATAATTCAAAGGAAATTCAAACAAAATCAAAGGAGCGGGATTATGGACCGCTCCTTTATCATATACAGCATCACTGCTCTTTGAGCATTCGCTTAAGTATCTTTCCAGTGCTATTTTTGGGAAGAACGGGAATAAATTCTATAACACGTGGCAACTTATATATTGCAAGTCGTTCTTTCAAATAATGAAGTATCTCTTTTATTGTACATTCCTCACCATCTTTTAGAACGATAAAAGCTTTTACATATTCACCCCTAATTTTGTCACTCATTCCAATAACAGCAGCCTTTTTCACCTTAGAGTACTGATAGATTACTTCCTCGACTTCTCTAGGATATACATTCAGACCTCCAACAATAACCATATCCTTTTTTCTATCTACGATGTAAATGTAACCATCTTCATCCTTTTTTGCGAGATCTCCTGTGTGAAGCCACCCATTTAGAAGAGCTTTTTTAGTTTCTTCTTCCTTATTGAAGTACCCTAACATGACATTTTCTCCCCTGACCGTCAGCTCACCGACTTCTCCTGCTGGTAGTTCAACATCATTTTCATTTGCAATTTTGCATTCTACATTAGGGATAGGTAAGCCAATAGAGCCTTCTTTTTGTATTCCAAGCGGGGGGTTAAAGCATACTGCAGGAGAGGCCTCCGTCAAACCATAGCCTTCTATAACAGGAAGCTTCATGATTTCCTTTGCCTGTCTGAATATTTCAACTGGTAGCGCCGCTCCACCTGAAACTGCAATGCGGAGTTTCGGAAAAGTAATATTTTTCTTATTAGCCTCCAATAAAACCACATACATTGAAGGTACACCCATAAATATGGTGATATCATCTTTTATCAAAGATTCAATAACCTCTTTCGGTTGAAAGGTTTCCATTATTATAATTGTTGCACCGGACCATAAAGGCATTAGGACACAGGCGGTGAATGCAAATACATGGAACATTGGCAGTACGCACATATACTTATCATCAGATCTTGCAGTAAGTGCTATATGGCATTGTTCTGCATTAAAGACAAGGTTTTTATGAGTAAGCATAGCTGCTTTTTGCTTTCCAGTCGTTCCAGAGGTATAGAGGAATGTGGAAATTGCCTTTTCATCAGAAAAATCTTCAAACCCTTCTGTTGAGATTTCTGAAATACTCTTTTTAAACTCTTCATCCAATACAATGACCTTTATACCTAGCACATTTTGGATGGTTTCTTTAGTAGTTTTAGCTTTTCGTAACATCACAGGATGTATAATCATAACTTTGGCTTCTGAATCTTTTGCCATATAATCAATCTCTTCCATAGTAAGCATTAAATTAATAGGAACGATAACCCCACCATTTCTTACAGTTCCAAAATAAGAATATATGAATTCAGGACAATTAATACAACTCAATAAAACTCTATCCCCTGCTTCTAACCCGGCCTTTTTAAGGATACTTGCATACCCTAATACTATTTTATCAAGCTGTCCATAAGTGATACTATCTTCCCTAAACTTCAATGCAATTGAAGCACTGTTATAATTGTTCTTGTAGATCTGCCCAACCATTACATATTCCTCCAAATAATATACTTTTAATCATATTGCAAGTCTGGATAGACGTTCCAAAATCGATTATACCATATAAGGGCCTCTACGGAAATAAAATCCGAAACCTGTTCCTTACATTTTGATTTTTTATTTATATTCAAAATTAGCACACTCTAGTTATACTTCAGTCACTTCTGCCAAGGTTACTGGAAGGATTAACATGCCTTCAATATGGTAATTAATATTAATAACTCAATATACCCAGTTGAAAATTGTAGGTGTTTAAACTTATCAATGAAAGTTGTGTTAATATGATTTACTATAAAAAATTTGATACATTTTACCCTATATTATATAATATGACAGTAACAAAAAAGATATTAGATGGAGTAAACAAATGAGAAATTTTTTAAGGGTTTTGGGACTAAGCATTATTGAGGCTGCAATTATAATTATTATGTTAATATTTATAATAAGATTGAAGTTACCTATGACAGGGATGTATATTGTTTTTGGTATTACTGCCGTCATATTTCCGTTAATATTGCTTATAATTTACAATAGGTTTCGTGAACGGGAGTTGTTAATTAATATACCTTTGAGCTTGATTCTAGCATCTATGTATTCGTTAGGTGTTTCAATATATAGCTATTATGGCAATGGCAGCTTTTCAAATATGTTTCATGAATTGATGTACTTTATATATTTTTTACCTTCGGTCATCTATTGTGGGATAGGATGGGTGATTTTTGCAATAATGATGAGAATATCTGGAGATTCACGAAGATAAAAAGAGTTATTAGGTTAATAAAAACAAAGGAGAAGTTCTATGAATATCAATGGTAACAGTATAGGTTTTTTAGATTCTGGCTTCGGTGGAATTACAGTTCTTTCAGAAGCCATTAGGCAGCTTCCTAACGAAAACTATATATACTATGCAGATATAGAACACGTACCATATGGAACAAAAACTAAGGATGAGGTTCGCACTTATATTTTTAATGCGGTAGAGTTCTTGGTCAAGCAAGGTATAAAGGCACTTGTTGTAGCATGTAATACTGCTACTAGTATAGCAGTAAGAGAGTTGCGCGGTATGTATTCTTTCCCTATAGTAGGCATGGAACCGGCTGTAAAGCCTGCCGTTCAGAATGGCAATGGTAAAAGGGTACTTGTTTTGGCAACGCCGCTTACACTTCGGGAAGAAAAGTTTCACAATTTAGTTCAAAGAGTAGATACAGAGCATATTGTTGATTACTTGGCATTTCCTGAATTAGTTGAGTTAGCTGAGCACATGGTATTTGACTATGACAAAGTTATTCCTGTTATTAAAGAGAAATTGTCAACCTTTGATATTAGCAACTATAAAACATTTGTTTTGGGATGTACACATTTCCCAATATACAGGAAGGTATTCAAAGAGGTGCTTCCAGAGTATATAGATATTATAGATGGAAGTGTAGGAACCATAAAATATTTAAGGTACTTGCTAGATGAACAGGGTGCTTTCAACACTCAGAAAAAAAGTGGAGAAATTGTTTACTTTGATTCTGGGAAACCAGTTGATAGCACAGAGAGGCTTAAGATATTTGATTGGATTATAAAAGAGTGTTGAGAATGTAATGAACTTTTACAAGGTGAAAGCTTAATAGAAGGACTCTATGTAGAACTTTGTATTCTAAGATAATTTTCTAGGAAGTTATGTTTTACGATTATACTAAATTTCCATATTGCTGTAACACATATAAACCCGTTAACATAAATTGTATTGTATCAAAATAATTATTTTGAAAGGAGCGGGGGATTATGTCAGAAGATTGTTACTACAGCGAAGGTCTTACTCTGAACGGTGATATTGTTTGTGCAATGAAAAAATATATTGGCCAAACAGTTACTATATTTACAACCAGCGGTGGTATGTCGGGATGTGGATTTACAGGTGTGCTTCTGGGAGTAAATGAATGCTTTGTAAAATTAATCACTCAGATAGGTCCTGCACCGGGTTGCGCTATAGGAAATTCATGTAACGGAACACAATATGCAAATGGAATGGGTTGTATGGGGGATAATACAAATATGCAAACTGGTAATCCGATCGGAACAGTCGGTTCTGTAACAGACATACCTGTTTGTAGCATTGCTTGCTTTACTCACAATGCAGTATAAATAGTACTATAGCAAAAGTTATTTATTTTTCTCCTTGATATATGAGCTACCATAGACTCAAAATACTATATGTGCGAAAATTGAGCTGATAATTTAATGCTACTCAAATTTAACAAGGCTAAAGCCTCAAATTACTGATGGCTTTGGCTTTTTTTGTAGGCTAAATACATTATTTGGTACTGCTTAAAAAACTTTATTTTGCATAATTTCCTAATAAAAAAGGGAAAAGTGTGTTTAATGTAGAATTATTTGTATAACATAAAGTGTTAGTAGGAGTAATTTTCTTTAAATAAAAAAGACTATACCGGGAGTTGATGCAATGATTAAAAAAGAAATGATAGCATTATTACTTGCTGGAGGGCAGGGTAGCAGATTAGGCGTTCTTACAAAAAATGTTGCAAAGCCAGCTGTACTATACGGTGGTAAATATAGAATAATTGATTTTTCACTAAGTAATTGTATAAATTCTGGAATTGATACTGTAGGTGTATTAACACAATACCAGCCGCTCAAGCTTAATTCGCACATAGGGATAGGCAAACCATGGGATATGGATAGAATTGATGGGGGAGTAACAATACTTTCTCCTTATTTAAAAGCTGAAAGTGGAGAATGGTTTAAGGGAACTGCAAATGCGGTATATCAGAACATTCATTATATAGATAGGTATTCCCCAGAGTATGTCATTATACTATCTGGTGACCACATTTATAAAATGGATTATTCAAAAATGCTTGATTTCCACAAGGAAAATAATGCTGATGCGACGATATCGGTTATAAATGTTCCATATGAGGAAGCTAGCCGATACGGAATCATGAATTGTCACGAGAATGGAAATATCTATGAATTTGAGGAAAAACCGAAAAAACCTAAGAGTACGCTTGCCTCGATGGGTGTGTATATTTTTAATTGGCTTGCTCTCAGGGAGTATTTGATAAAGGATAATGAATGCATAGATTCTGATAATGATTTTGGTAAAAATATTATCCCCGCTATGCTTGAAGATGGGAAAAGCATGTGGGCATATCAATTCTCTGGTTATTGGAGAGATGTTGGTACAATTCAAGCATTTTGGGAGTCTAACATGGACTTGGTAGGTAGAATTCCTCCATTCAATTTATTCGATGCAGATTGGAAGATATATACTCCAAATCCAGTAAAACCAGCACATTATATAGGCCCTGCTGCTTGCGTTAAAAAGTCTATGATTGCTGAAGGCTGTACAATATATGGTACGGTAATTAATTCTATACTGTTTCCAGGTGTAATAGTTGAAGAAGGTGCTGTTATAGAGGATTCTATAATAATGTCAAACTCAAAAATCGGTAAAAATGTATCAATAAAGAAAAGTATCATTAGTGAGTTTGTTACAATTGGAGCTAATTCCAAACTGGGCGAGGGTGAGGATATACAGAATGAATACAAGCCTGGTATATATAACTCTGGTATAACAGTAGTTGGAGAGCAAGCTAGTATACCTGAGGGTGCAATAATAGGTAAGAATGCAATGATAGATGTAGGTGCTAATTCAGATGACTTTGATTCACTAATTATAGAGTCGGGCAAAAGCGTATTCAAAGGAGGTGTTACTGAATGAAAAATGTAATGGGTATTATATTATCAGGTGGAAGAAGCACAAAGCTTAAAGAACTTTCAACAATGAGATCAAGTCCTGCTGTTCCTGTTGGAGGCAAATATAGAGCGATTGATTTTGTATTGTCAAATATGGTGAATTCGGGTATTAGAAATGTTGGCGTTATAACTCAGTATAGCTTTAGATCTCTGATGGATCACTTAGGCTCTGGGAAGGAATGGGATTTAGACAGGAAAACTGACGGGTTGTTTATTTTTCCGCCATTTCTGGCAGATGATAATTCTGGCTGGTATAGAGGCACAGCTGATTCAATGTATAACAATCTTACATTTTTAAAGAGAAGTAATGAAGAGTATGTACTTATTTCACAAGGTAACTGTGTCTATACGACAACCTTTGATGATATGTTAAGGCAGCATAAGGAAACCGATGCTGATATTACAATTGCATATAGGGAAATGAGTGATGTACCTATAGAAGAAGTTTCTAATATGGGTATTCTTCAGGTAGATGTTGATCAAAGAGTAATTGATTTTCAAGAAAAACCCATACATCCTAATACGCTTTTAGGTTCATTAGGTACTTATTTAATAAAAAGAGAATTACTTATATCTTTACTAGAAGAATGTGTAGCACATGGTTATTATGATTTTGTTTTAGATATAATAGTTAAAATGCTACATAAACTTAAGATTTGTGGCTATAAATTTAATGGCTATTGGAGAAGTATATCCTCAGTTCAAATGTATTACAAGTGCAATATGGAGCTACTAAAACCAGAAGTGAGTAGAGAACTACTTGGCTCAGCAAAAATATATACGAAGGTAAAAGATGAAGCGCCTGCAAAGTTCAATGAAGAGGCAGAGGTTAGAAACTCGATTGTGGCAGACGGATGTATAATAGAGGGAACTGTTGAAAACAGTGTTTTGTTTAGAGGCGTTACAGTTAAGAAAGGTGCTGTTGTTAAGGATAGTATAGTCATGCAGGAAAGTATTGTAGAAGAGAATTCTACATTAACCTATGCAATACTTGATAAGAATGTAATTTTATCAAAAGGTAGATGCTTAAAAGGTGAAGAAACATGGCCTATTATAATAGGGAAAAATGTAATGGTATAGCTAAAGCTTAACTATAAGGCTTAATTAGTACAGGCTGAAAGGCACTAGTTTAGGCTATTTACAATAGAATATTAAAACTAAACCGTAGTAAAGGCAAAAACCACTCTGAATGATTATCTCACTCTGAGTGGTTTTTTTTAGTGCATTTAGAGGACTGTAGCACATGGGATTACTGGGTTTACCATAATAGTCCTACATGTGTACAAATGCCCATTACATAAGGGTTACAAGTAGTTTACAACTACGATATTATGTTGACTATGTAAAAAGGCAGGTGCTATAATAACACATGTAGTCGAGAGGTTGACATAAAACATCTTGATACCTAATTCCTAACCTACTGAGGAAAGCATGATGACCTAGCTCCTCAGTGAAAAATTTGAAGGTCACTAAAAAACCAAGGGGGATTTTAAATGAAAAATTTTAAGAAATTTTCTGCTGTTGCAGTTGCTCTTGCAATGACTGTAACTAGTATGGTTCCAGCATTTGCAGATACAGCAACTACAGTGAACGGTGAAAAAGCAACTGTTCTTAACACATTAGACTTGTATGCAGGAACAAATCCAGACACTTTCGAACCTGCTCTTGAGGCTGGTCTAACAAGGGGACAAGGAGCAATACTATTAACAAAACTATTTAACATGGATGATGCTGCAATGGCATTGTCAGACGCACAAGCAGATGAAATACTCAAGAATTTTAAAGATGTTGCAAAAGTATCAACATCAGCTAAAAAGAGATTGGCATACTTGGTAAGCCAAGGCATAATGTCAGGATCAAAAGAAGCTAACGGATTATACCTTAATGATGGGGAAAACCTTAAGGGCGGACAATTTGCAACATTATTATTGAAGCAAATGGGATACAATGTACCTAATTGGTATGAAGCAGTAGATCAGCTTTCAGAAGTTGACGGAGCAGATGGAATCGCTGCATATGCGGGGTATGAGAAAGAAGGACTTCTAAGAGACCATGCAGTAGGAATAATGTATGGCGCACTTAAAGCTAAATATTCCAGCGGAACAGCAAATATTATTGAAAAGATAGTAGAATCTAAGCCTGCTATCAAGGATGCTGCTATGAAAGCCGGATTACTAGCCGCACCTGTTACCGCAGAAGTAGCTATAGGATCTGTTAAAGCTTTAAATACAAAACAGTTAGAAGTAGTATTTAACCAAGCTATGAACAAAGATTCAGCTGAAAATGAAAACTTCTATGAAGTTTACAACAATGGTTCAACATCTGCTATGACTCTAGGTGCTAATAGTGCTGTACTAGGCGATGATGGAAAAACTGTAACTATTACTCTTGACAATGCTGTTACAGATAAACTATCAAATTCATCTAAAGCAAAAGTAGTAGTTAAGAAGGATATAAAAGCAGCTAATGGCAATAAATTGGCTAAAGATGTAGAAACAACTGATATAGTAGTAGAGGATGGAATTCTCCCTACTCTAGTAAAAGCAGAAGCTACTGGTGAATCCAATATTAAGTTGACATTCTCAGAGCCAGTATATGGCGGATCTGCTGATGAGCTTGTAGGTTCAAACTTCAAAGTAATGAGCGGAACATATCAATATTATGTTCAGAAAGCGGAATTAAGCAAAAACGTTATTAATTTGACTGTTGGAACTAAGCTTTTAGAAGGTCCGGTAGTTGTTACAGTAAATGATGCAGGAGTAACTGCTACAGGAGCAATCAGAGACTATGCTGAATATTCAGTATTCAAGAGCAACACAACATTTAACTATGTAAAAGACACTTCTGTACCAGTTGTTACAGTAAGTGAGGCTAAGCCAACATCAGTTAAGCTTTCCTTCTCAAAACCAGTTAAGGGAGCAGACATCAAATTGTACCACTCAGTAAAGAATGCAGCTGCATATCTTTCAACAGCTACAACTAGTGACAAGTATGTGGATTCAATAACATTCACATATGCAGATGCTTCAAGAGTGCCTGCTGGAAATGTTAACTTATTCTTAGTAAACAGCGATGCTCAGGATAGCTACAAATTGGTAGACGGATACGGAGTTAAGGTTCCAGATCAAACTCTAACAGCACAAGTAGTAGTTGACGTAACTGCACCTACACTTTCAAAAGGGGACTTCACTACAAACGTAAATGCTTTATTGACATTTGATGAAGACCTTGATGTAACACAGGCAGAAAACGAAGATAACTACACATTTAAGTCAGTAGCAAACAATGAAACTGTAGACTTTACAGCGAGCTATAATGCAACTGATTATACAGTAACACTGGCTGCTAATTCAAACTTAGATGATAACACAGAGTATCAGGTAGTAGTTAAGAAAGCTGTAGATAAGTCCGGAAATGAAACAACTCAGGATATTGTTTACACATTCACAACTAAAGATAATACAGCTCCTGATATAAAAGATGCTCAATATGATGCAGATGATGTTCAATGTTATGCAGTAAACGCAGAGGGTAAAATTTATATCACATTTACTGAGCCAATGAATGAAGCTCAGATGCTAGACTTAACTAACTATATGGTTGACATTAAGAATAAAGATGCTGATGATAACTTTATAGGATTGGTTGCATTAGACGGTGACGTAGACAAAGTTACAAAGATATCTGACAGAAAGATTCTTATAGACTTAGATGCTACAATTGCTGCAGATGTTACTCCTGACGTTAAGGTTGCACCAATCATGGACTTAGCAGGAAAGAGAATTAAGAATTCTGTTGATGCTAGAATGGTTTCAAATATAGGTGCTGAGGTAGTAAAAGTTGCAAGTGCTAAGTTAGTTGCTATAAATAAGGTTAAGATAACATTTAATACTCAATTAAATGCATTTAGCAATACTGATATAGTATTTACAGGTGTTACAGAAGGTGCAATAAGAACTCAGTCAGTAGAATCAATGACAACAAATGATGATGGAAATACAGAAATAGTATTGATTCTTGATAAAAACTTACAAACAGATGTTAAGTACGATAGTCAAGTTATAACTGCTGCAACTGTAGACGAGACAAGTACGAAATCAATTTCTGGTACTAAATTAGGAGCAAACCAGACAGGTATTGAAATTGAAGATAACACTGCTCCTGAAATAGTAACTTACGACCATGATTCTAATAACGCTACGGATAAAGTAGCATCAGTTAAATTAGATGCAGGAACTGCTCTATATGATTCAAATAATAAGGTTGCTAAGGGTACAGTAGGTACTATATCAATCGAATTCAGTGAAGCAATAAAAGAATCTACTTTATCATCATTGACATTCACTGTTAAGGGCTATACTGTAACAGATATATCAAACGAAGATAATGCAAACGTAGTAGTATTAACTGTTAAAGCTGATGCTGACAATACAGCAAAGAGAACATCTGTAACTCACGTATTCAACATTACAGATAATGATGGTAACGTACTTGCTTCAGGTTCAACATGGACAGTAAGATAATAAATAGTAACAAAAGTAATTGAAATAATAAATGAAAAGAAGTAAGGAAATAACAACAAAGCAGGCGTGGTTAACACGCCTGCTTTGTTGCAATTCTGTTACAAATTCTTTACACTTAAAAAGCCTTTGTTGACTGTAAAAAATACGGGTGATATAATAACTAATGAATCAAGATAGGTAAATTTAGCCAAACTAGAGTTAGATGTACTGATTCTTGAAAAATTGGTTTTATGAGTTGGGCTATATACGTGGGATGAGGCGTAGCCTACTCTAGATTTACATAGCCCACCCGCTACAAAATACACAAGGAGGATTTGAGAACATGAGAAATCTCAGAAAGTTAACCGCAGCTGTTTTAGCAGTAGCATTAGTGCTTACTTCTATGACTGCTGTATTTGCAGATGACGCAACTACTACAGCTACTGTAGCAAATGCTGACAAAGCTGCAACATTGAAAGACCTTGGTCTTTATACAGGTCAAGATGCAAATGATCCTAAAGTAGGACTAGAAGATGCATTGACTACACAGGATTCATTAATATTTTTATCAAAGCTATTTGGATATAACGATGCTGCTAATGCATTAACAGCTGACCAAGTAGCAGAAGCATTAGCTAAGTTTGATGATGCTGCTAGCATATCAGAGTATGCTAAGAACGTAGTTGCTTATTCAGCATCAAAAGAGATTATAACTGGTTCACCAGATGGTGACAAATTATTTGCGGGAGCTAAGGATACTGTTACAGCTGCTAGATTTGCTACATTCATGCTCAAACAAATGGGTTATACTGTTGCAGATTACAAAGTATCAGTTGCTCAGCTAGCAGAAACTAAAGGAAGCAAGGTTGATGCTGCTATAACTGGTGACTTAACTAGAGATGATGCAGTAGGTGTTATGTATGCTACTCTTACTGCAGAAAAAGCTAATGGTAAAACAGTTATCGCTGATATCGTTGGTGACAATGCTGATCTAAAAGCTAAAGCTGAAAAAGCAGGATTATTAGTTGATGATGTTGTAACTACTGATGTAGCTGTTGAATCAGTTAAAGCTTTAAACACAAAGCAGTTAGAAATTGTATTTAATCAAGAAATGAATAAAGATTCAGCTCAAACTGAAACTTTCTATGAAGTATACGACAACGGTTCTTCATCAGCAATAACTCTTGGTGAAGATAGTGCTGTATTAGGTGATGATGGAAAAACTGTTACTATTACTTTGAATAAAAATATTGCTGATAAGTTAACAAATTCAAGTGAAGCAAAAGTAGTAGTTAAGAAAGAAATCAAAGCTAAGAGCGGTGCTAAATTAGCTAAGAATTCTACAACTGAAAAGATCTTAGTACAAGATGGATTGATTCCTACAGTAACAAAGGCTGATCATACTGGTGAAAGAAATATTAAACTTACATTCTCAGAACCTGTTTATGACAAAGGAACTGACAATGTAATTGCTAATGGAAACTTCAAAGTTGTAAGTGGAACATATGAATATTTCGTTCAGAGTGCTGAATTAGATAACAATGTTATTAACTTGACTCTTGGAACAAACTTAATTGAAGGACCAATAGTTGTTACTGTAAACAATGCTGGTGCTGATAAGGCTGATGCAATTGTTGACTACGCTGGATATGCTGTATTCAAGGCAAGTTCAACATTTAACTACGTAAAAAATACTGAAGTATCAGTTGTAACTGTTAAAGAAGCTAAAAGTGACTTTGTAACACTTGCATTCACAAAACCTGTTAAGGCTACAAATGTTAAGTTATACCACTCAGTTAAGAATTCTATATATGTTGTAACAAAAAGCACTGACAGCAAATATGTAAATGAAATTAAATTCGTATTTGATGATGGAGATGGAGAGGGTTCTGCAGAGGATCATCCATTGCCACAAGGAGCTGTTAAGCTTTTCTTAGTAAATGACACTTCTGATGATGCAAATAAATTAGTAGACGGATATGGAATTAAAGTTCCAGACCAGACTTTATCAACAGAAATCGTAATTGATGAAACTGCACCTACATTCTCTAACGGAGACTTCGAAACAAACGTAAAGATTTTCTTGACTTTTGATGAAGAACTTGACTCAGCAGAAGCAGTAGTTACAGATAACTATACAATTAAGAAAGTATCTGGTACTGATACTTTATCATTTACTGCAAAATATGAGGATGAGACAGATGATAAAGAAAATACTGTTACATTATTCCCAGATGATAAGTTAGAAGATAATACTGAGTACATAGTAACTATTAAGAAAGCTGAAGATACAGTTGGAAATAAGTCAACTAAGGAGTTTACCTACACATTTACTACTGGCGACAATACAGCACCTCAAGTAAAAGATGCTGTATATGCTAACGGTGATAGTGCTAAGAATCAGTGCTACGCAGTAAACGGAGAAGGTAAGATTTACATCACATTTACTGAACCTATGAATGAGTCACAGATGCTTGATAAAGTTAACTACATGGTTAATACTACTCCACCAGCTGTTGAAGGTGGTAACCTTCCATATGTTACATTAGGTGATGACGATAAGGTTACCAAGGTATCTGACAGAAAAATTTGTATTGATTTGGATAAAGCAATTACTGCTTCTTATGCACCAAGTGTAAAAATTGCACCAATCATGGACTTAGCTGGTAAGAGATTAGGCGATTCAGTTGATTCAAAAATAGTTTCAAAAATCGCAGGTGAATCAGTTGTAGTTTCAAACGCTAAGTTAATTGCTAAAAACAAGGTTAAGGTTACATTCAATACACAGATAAAATCATTTAATAATAATGATATCGTATTTGCTTTAGATAATGTTTCTCAGAGTGCACTTAGAACTGCATCTGTTGAGTCACAAGTAGTTAATGATGATGGTAACACAGAAGTAATATTAGTTCTTAATAAAGACCTAATAACTGATGTTACTTACACTGATGTTGATAAAGTAATTAAAGTTGTATCTATAGAAACTAATGCTACAACAGGTTCAGAGTCAGTATCAGGTACTAAGCTAGTAGCTGGTGCTAAAATAGCTATTGAAGATAAAACTGCTCCTGAAGTTCTAAAGTATAACCACGACGGTAAGTCTGAAACAGAAGATGTAGCACTTGTTTATACATCAATGACTGGTAAGCAAGCTAAAGGTGCTAGAGGTTACATATTTATAGAATGTTCTGAAGAGATTGAATTTGCTACACTCTCAGTACTTTCATTTACTGTTAAAGGATATAGTGTAAAGGGTATAGGTTTAATTGGTGATAATGATAATGTAATATTCTTGGATGTTGAGGCTGATGACAGTGTTACTTCATACCCAACTGTAACTCAAGTATACAATATCACAGATACTAACAATAATGCACTTGCTTCAGGTTCTACTTGGACAGTAAGAGCTATGCCATTAGGAGAATAATTTGATAGTTTGTTACTAACAAAAAAGACTGAGACTTTGTCTCAGTCTTTTTTATATATAATTTATAAAAAGTATGGTATTATTAAGACAAAAGATAAAAACTTACGTATATATTAGAGGAGGGTTCAATAATGTACATAAGAAAAATAGCAGCAGTAGTGATTTCAGTAGGTATTATGCTATCGAGCGTAACAGCGGCATTTGCAGAGGTTAATTCAGATTTGCAACTTACAGCAGACAAGCTTAATAAGATAGGTGTAATTGCAGGAGATGGTAAAGGAAATTATAATCTTGACGGTAGTTTAAAAAGGACCGAAGCAGCGACCTTTATTACCAAGCTTATGGGTATGGATACATATGTCAAGGAAAATAATGATGAACTGGCAAAGACAGTGTTTAGTGATGTTAAGAAATCTGACTGGTTTGCACCATATGTTGGCTTCTGTTATATAAATGACATAATTGATGGATATGATGGAAAGTTTGGTTCAAAAGACAATCTTACTGAACAGGCATTTCTTGTAATGCTCTTAAAGCTTTTAAAATACACTGGAACAGATGATATTAAGTGGAATGACAATGTATTTAAGACAGCATACGATGTAGGACTAGTAAATGATCAGTTATATTTTACTAAAACAAGAGATGATGGCACCGTATACACAAGAGGACAAGCAACGACTGCAATGTATCGAGCGCTAAACTTAAAGTTAAAAGGAGATAATAAGACTTTACTTCAATCATTAATTGAAAGTGGTGCAATTAACAGAGATGTTGCATTATCATCGGGCATTCTTGTCGATACAGTTGCAACAAAAATTCAGGAAATTTCGCCTGTAAATGGAAGAAAAATAATCGTTAAATTCAATGAAACTATTAATTCAATAGATGCAAAGAATATTAAAATATATGAAGAGAATAATGAAAATAATAATTTAACAGTATCTATTGTGGCTCATTTAGGCACTCAGATCGAATTAGAAACGAATACTCAATTACCAAATAAAGTATACAAGGTTGAGATTATAAATGCTGAAGATCTTGAAGGAAATGTATCCAGTGAATTGACAGGAACATTTAATGGATATACTGTAGTTGAAGTTGAATCTGATTTGTTTAAAATCAGTAAAATAGAGCAAATAGGAAATAATGAAATTTATGCATATTTTACACAACCAATAAACGAGAATGTTGAGTTTGCACCTTATTATGAGATATATCAAAATGGAGAGCTGTTTGCAAATGGAGATTTGCTTAAAATAAGTTATGCTGGTGGAAAGAATGTTGCATCTATTATATTAGTTGGAAAAAGCTTTTCAGATAACCAGGAATACACACTTAAGATATCAGGTGAGTTAGTAGGAGCTTATGGTACTAATTTAGGTGATGGGGAAGGGGACAGTTCTTCATTCATTGGAAAGGATATGCCAGCTTCTTCACTTATACTTGAGAAAATTACAGCAATAAGTGGAAGGAGTATACAACTAGATTTTAATAGGCAAATTCATCCATTAAGAGCTGAGCAGGTATATAGTTATAGTGTTAAAAATAGCAAGAATAACCCTATAGAGGTCGAAAAAGCAGAACTGGTTAGAGGCCATTTTTCAACTGGTAAAAGTGTAATATTAACACTAAAAACTGCATTTGATGTAACAGCCACTTATAATATTATGATTAATTGTATTCAAGATTCAACTAAGCAATTTTCAATTGAAGAGAAATCATATAGTTTCAGCGGATACTATACAATTCCTGAAGATTTGGCTATTGAATCTCTTAAAGTTATAAACGCAGGTGCAGTAAATGTCACTTTTAATAGACCAATTAACTATGATACAGGATTAAGCATATTTAACTATCAGGTAATTAACATGTCAACGAAAAAATTTGTTAATCCGGGGAGAGTTAAATTTATAAATGCTGATCAAAAAAGTGTACAATTATTTCTGAAAAAAGATGACTATTTTGTTGATAATACGCCATTTGATATTGTGGTACTTAGAAGTATGAAAGATAATATGGGAGTAAATATATTAAATTCAATTAATGAAACAGTATTTGTTGATGAATCTCTTGATGTTGAATTAAAAGTTAGTGAGGCAAAGATAGTTGGAAAAGACACAGTTAAGGTTACTTTTAATAGAGAAATTTCAACTGAGCAGGCGAATTTAAAGCCTCAAAATTACAGTATAGAATATATAGATCAAGGTAAGTTCTACAAAAGGATACCTATTGCAATAACATATTTTGATGATATGACGTTAGTTTTTAGATTTGACAAATTAGATTTAGAAAAGGAATATGTTTTTGCATATAGTGATATATTAGACTTTGCCGGAAATATGAAAACAGGTAGTGATATAGACAAAGTAAAAATTGTAAAAGGAAAGTAGTGTATTTAATGTGTTTTAAGTAAGTTGTTAATGATGCTATGATTAAATAGGGTGTCAAATGAAATCCAAGACTAAATATTAGTTTCATTGATAAGTTCAGAATTTAAAACATAGGGGCTGTTTCAAATATCTAAAAATTATATTAAATATCTGGTTTTTTAACCTATAATATAGATAATGTAGTTGAGAGTTATTTTGGACAACCCCTTTTTAATAATCAAACTTTCCTGCATATATCTGTGGTTGGGTGGATATTACAGGATAAGTTTCCTTTTTAACTTAGGTGAGCAATTTCTGTTCTATCAGCAAACAGTAAGAATACTGTGAAAGTTGAGTCTAGTATAATAAAAATCTTATTTGATAGTATTCAGTGGAATAACGTATTGCTAAAGGAGTAGTATCAATTTGGATAAGGTAGGAGGAATGTAAAACATATGCGGAAAACGAAGTTAGTTGTACTGCTGTTATTCTCTTTTGCAGTAGCAAACTTGTTTAATCCATTTTTGGCAGATGCAAAAGAAGAAAAAACAGAGCCTATTGTTCTATCGCTTGAAGTGGTTCAGGAAAAAGCAGTACGAAATGAGAATAGAATTAATCAAACTAACAGAACAATAAAAAGCTTAATAAAAAATAATAAGTATACTTACAATGAAGGTGAATTTGTTATTTCGGATACTGAGCAAAGCATTAATAGTTTGTATAACAGTCTAAAAAATGGTGGTCCGATGACCAGCCAAGAGTATGCTAAATTGTATATTCTATATACGATGTATGGAGATACAGTGTATTTTAGTGGGAAAGAAGATATTACAAAATACATTAATCCCAGTAGATTTCCTCATTATTCTATGTGGGCAAACGTAATGAAACTAAGCCTTAGTAATCAGATAGTAGAAGCTACTATAAAACAGCAAACTAGGTTGCTATATGATAATATACTATCTGCGAAAAGTCAACTTCAAATTTTAAATAAGACAATTGAATTGCAAGACAAAATTTATAAACAACAAAAAAGCAGGTTCGATGCTGGACAGATATCTAGAGTTTCAATGGATACTACTTATAAGCAGTTACAAATTAAAAAATTAGAACTGAAAAAGTTGACTCGTACTATTGATAATCTTCAGATGGACTTAAAGAAATTAACAGGAATTCCAATAAGCAGCGAATTGGTTATTACGGATTATAGCAAGACTAGGATTGAAACATTTGAGTCTTATGATACATATTTAAACAGAGCTCAAATCAATAGAAATGAAATCATTTCAGCTAAAATAGATTACTGGGTGTGTAAGAACGATTTATTTATTGCAAATGAAGCCTTCTCTGAAAATCCGTGGAATATAAATGCACAGTTAAAGAAAAATATAGCCGAACAGGGAATTAAAGAGGCAGAGTTAACAATAATTACTAGCAATGAATCAGTTTTGAAAGATATAAATGATGCATATATTGACGCAAAGTATAAGAAAGAACAAGTTGATATATGTAAAGACAAACTAAACTATGAAAACGAACAGTATAGAATAATAACTGAGAGGTATAAAAAGCATTTGATAAGTGAAACTGATGTAAAAAGTAAAGAGATTGTTAAATTATCAGCTTTATCAGCCTACGATGATGCAGTCAGAGCTTATAATTCATCGATTGCAAATTTGCAACAAGCATCAAAGCTTGGAATGGCTATTAAGGATAATTTGATAAATGATATTGGTTAGACGAGGCAAAACTAATTAAAAGTATTAGAAATCAGCATTTTATAACGCCTTATGCTATTTCTATCAAAGATGACTTAACGTTTTTGTTGGAAATGCTGGGCATAGCATATTTATGAAAGGAAGGTTTATTAAATGATAAATAAACTTAAAACTAAAATGACAATGTTATTGGCCATTTTAATGGTATTTCAATATTCTTCTGTTTTTGCAGCAGAAACAAACAGTGAATTTAACCTACAGACTGCAATAGATACAGCGTTATCAAACAGCAGCAGTTTAAAACTATATGATGAGAAAATAAAAAATGCAACTGATATTTATTATCGGTACAATGATAAGGCCATTTCTTCAAAAGATGCACCTGTTTTGACAGGTAAAGAACTACAGAAAACGAACGATCTATACTTTATAGAGAATAGAAAGATTCAAGTTCTATATCCTGAACAGAAAAAGAATGACTTAGATAATTTGAAATATGAAAAACAAAATGAGATAGTAGACATAAAGCTAAATATAACAGAGAACTATTTTAAACTGCTTTTCTTAGAGAAGCAAATATCCTATCAAAATGCGTTGATAGCTAGATTAGACGCAGATTTAAAAGTAAAGAAAAATGATGTAAAATTGGGTAGAAGTGTTGCAAGTGCAGTTACTAAGATTGAGCTAGATATAAAAAGAGCAAAAAATGAGCTAGTTCAGCTTAATAGAGAAGAAAACAATTCAAAAATGTCACTTAATTCTTTATTAGGAAGAAAAATTACGGATGAGATACAAATTAAAGATATAGATGTACCAGATACAGATTATGATAGTATAGATATTAAATCAGTGATTGAAGATAGACAGAAAAATAACAATAAAATTAAAGATATTAAGTTCAATATTGAGCAGGCTAAACTTGAAGCTGAAATTGTAAAAGAAAATACAAACAGAGAGGATCCAGTTGAGCTAGATACCTTAGAAGATACAAGGCTAAATCAAGAATATGCTCTTAAGGATGAAATTATTAATATAGAAAAACATGTTTACCAAGAAAACAATACTATATTAAATCTAGAAGATGAAATAGCTATTAAGCAATTAAATAAAGAGATATGTGATAAAGATCTTGAGGTAGCGAATGAAAAATTAAAGCATGGTCTTTTGAGTAAATCTGATCTTAATGCTGTTATTGATGCTGCAGAGGAAGCTAATATTGAATATCTGAAGGCAAAACTAGATTTCTATTTAGAAGTACAGAGATTTAATGCTTATATGGAAAAACTGTAGTTTAGGGAGGTTGCATTAGGTAGCATAAGAGCAATCCATCAAGCCTTAGCGAAGGACATGCCTACGCTAGTTTATAAAGCCAGAAATGAGTAGAATAGTAAATAAATGTTCCATAAAAAGGGGATTTGTGTTGCAACTTCACACAAATCCCCTTTAACTATAATTTAAATACAGTAAGGTTAAACAATATTCTATTTAGTCTTGCCTCTTAATTGTTGTTGAGTTAGTACGGAAGGTACTTCTATTGATTTAGAATATAGTCTATTACATGCAATTCCTAAGCCTAATAAAATCCAAAATACGGCACTTACACCGATTATGCTATCATTAGCTAAGCCTGCAACAAGAAAACCTACTACAGCCGTCACACAGCTCACACCAGCGATATAATAAGTATTTATAGTTTTAGGTTTGATGTAAAGTCTAAGGGCGTTAAGGATAAACCAAATTACAAAAACTAAAAATGCCACGAGCGATATAACACCTGTATTAATTGCTATCTGAAGGTATATATTATGAGGCTTATCTACCATGATAAACGGTGTATTAAAATACTTTAATTTACTATTAAATTCATTCTGAGGGAAGGCAAGTGCATAAGTATCTGGTCCATGACCAATCAAAAGAGTATCCTTTATAAGAGGTAAGGAGCGAGACCAAATATAGCCTCTAGAAGAACCCCAAAGCTCATAGCCTTTAAAACCGATGCTTTCAGGCGAATCCATATCTACAGGTCTACCCCTCGAATCTAAAAATTTGAAAACATTTTCTTTAGGTTCAATATATACTTTAAAGGTTACATTAGGAGCAATTATGGATAAGTAATTTGCATCAAATTTTAGTTTTAGACCGTTAAACCTAGTGTCTACAAATGCTAGTAAATCCGGATCTGTCGTGTCATTAACGATTTCAAGGTTTTTACCAGAATTATCTGTAAAGCCACAAGTACTATCACTAGTGTTAAAAGTAACATAAGCCACGTCGCTATCCAAATAAAGGCTAAGAATATTTTTATTTATATTAAAATCAGTTAAGTTTCTTGTAACTGCTTGTGATGAAGTAGCAACTTGTTCTGATGAAGAATTTTCTAACTGTAACTGTTTTGGCTGAGACTGATTTGTCTGTTCTAGTGTTTGTGCTCTTAATTTATGAGGATGTGCTGATTGAAGAGCTAATTCTTGTACTTTTAGCGATTGTGACTGCGTGGATTTTAGTTGCAATAGTTTTGATTCTGTTTGTGAGTTGGCTTCGGCTATCTCCTGCTGTACCTGTTTAGTCTGTATCCCAGCTGATTTTTCAGATGATAAATTTAAACCAGGCAATATAGTTCCATTTGAAATATTGTTCATCCAAAATAGAAGGGCAGAAAAACTTACAAGTAATACAAGGACTGTAGGCCATGCCTTAAAGAACTGCTTATTCATTAAGATTATAAGAAAGATAACTGCAACTGCACAAGCAATATTGCCTGTTGTTGAAAGACAGCCAATTAAATTGATAAATGAAATACAACTAAATACAATGGTTATAATTTTTTGATATATTTTTTTGGATAATACGGCAAATACTATACTCATAGGGAGAAGCATTGCAAAAAAACTACCGACATAATTAGGGTTATAGAATGTAGAGTAAATATATTGTTTAGGAAAATTAAAATTTAAACCTAAGTTATAAAATTCTTTTGGAAGTATTAATTTCCTACCAAAAGATGATTGAAGAAAATCAACCCCCCAATATTGAGTAATTCCCAATATACCAACTATAAATCCACAAATGACCAAAGCTCCAAGAAGAATTTTAATATCATGCTCATAGGTAGTAAAGATAGCAGCCATCATACAGATTAAAACATAGCAGGTAATAACAAAAAAACCTTCAAAACGATCATTGAATCCCCAAAAAGCTTGGTCGTGATATTTTGATAAAGCAGAGGACAGAAACACAAATACATAATAAACAGCTAAAGGAATAAAAATAACAGGAAGACTTAGCTTTATCTTTTTAGACTGCATATATATTATACAAAAAACTACAGATAGCGATGTAAGGGCCATTAACCAGACAGATTTGTAATAAGCAAAAAAATCATAATAATCTTTTCCAGTAAGTGAAAAATCTAAAGCTACACCCTCAACTACAAAATGCTTTAGAAAAACAATGCATGGAACGATGAGTAATATTAATGCAAGAGGGATTATTTTATAGTAATGATCCTTTACAGATAGAGCCTTTTTATTTGACTTCATATTAAACCACCTTTCTTAATTTGCTCAAATAATTTTAACATAGTTACATAATTGAGTAAACAAACAAAAAATTTTGTTATATGTATAATAGCATTAAAAAGCTTTAACAATATAATAAATAGCTTTTAATATACCAAGACATATTATAACAGTATATACAGAAATTTAAAATTAAAATATAGAAATAAATAAAAGTATTGATGTTACTAAATTATTATTCTACAATATAAGTTGTGTAATTTTGATTGACTATGATTTTGAATTGAGCTAGACTGTAAAATTTAATAGATAAATGAACAAGGGGATACTATGAAGTTACTAATAACGGGTAGCAGAGGTCAGCTTGGTATAGAACTAATCAAACAGCTGGCTTGTAGAGATAAATATCAATTAATTGAAACCGATATACACAATCTTGATATAACAAATCAAGATCAGGTATTCGAGCTGGTAAAGAGTCATAAACCTGAGGCTATTATTAATTGTGCAGCATTTACAAATGTCGATGGCTGCGAAGCAAACGAGGTGGGAGCCTTTAGAGTAAATGCCATAGGTGCACAAAACCTATCTACAGCAGCTTATAGTATTGGAGCTAAGTTGCTACAGGTTTCTACAGACTATGTATTTGACGGCACTGGTAACGTGCCGAAGAGGGAGTATGACAAAACAAATCCTCAAAGTGTTTATGGTAGTAGCAAGGAATTAGGTGAGCTATTAGTAAGACAAACAAATCCAAAACACTTTATTATAAGAACAGCGTGGCTTTATGGTGAGGGAAACAATTTTGTCCGAACAATGCTAAAACTCGCTAAAGAAAACAATGAATTGAATGTTGTAAATGATCAGGTGGGTTCGCCTACAAGTACCGTTGACTTAGCTCGATGTATTATTAATTTGGTGAATACAGAAAGTTATGGAACATATCATGCAACCTGCGAAGAACAGTGCAGTTGGTATGATTTTGCAAAACGAATATTCGAGCTAAAAGGTATTAATATTAAGGTAAATCCAATAACTAGTGAAGAGCTAAACAGACCAGCACCAAGACCTAAGTTTTCAGTATTAGACAATTTTATGCTAAAGCTTGTTGAGATGAATACTTTTAGATCGTGGGAAGAAGCGATTGAGGAGTATTTAAAACAGAACTAATGATATGATTATATATTTAAGGAAGTTATTGAAAACACGAATTGGAGAGGGGCTACAAGCATGAAGGGCATTATTCTTGCAGGTGGATCAGGTACCAGGCTATATCCTATAACTAAAGCTATATCAAAGCAAATTATCCCTGTATATGATAAACCTATGATATACTATCCTATGTCGGTACTTATGCTTGCAGGCATCAGGGACATATTAATAATATCAACACCGAGGGATATAGGGTTGTTTGAAGAACTTTTTGGTGATGGCTCGTATTTGGGCTTGAATTTGTCATATGCCGTACAGCCAGCACCTAATGGATTGGCTGAAGCATTTATTATTGGTGAAAAGTTTATTGGAAATGACTCTGTAGCTTTAGTGCTGGGAGATAATATATTCTATGGACAGAGCTTTGGGAAAACTCTTGAGGAAGCTGCAAGAGTTACTGACTATTCAACTATTTTTGGCTACTATGTAAGTAACCCACAAGCATACGGAGTAGTTGAGTTTGCAAGTGATGGCAGGGTTATTTCTATTGAAGAAAAACCAACGCATCCTAAATCAAACTATGCAGTACCTGGACTATATTTTTATGATAATGATGTTATTAGCATCGCAAAGAGCATTAAGCCTTCAGCTAGAGGGGAACTTGAGATTACTTCTGTTAATAATGATTATCTAAAAAGGGGAAAACTCAACGTAAAGCTGCTTGGAAGAGGCATGGCGTGGCTTGATACAGGAACTCATGACACTATGCTGGAAGCTAGCAATTATGTAGAAACAATTCAAAAACGTCAGGGACTATATATTGCATGTCTTGAGGAAATAGCCTACAAGAAGGGCTACATTGATAAAATGCAGTTAATTGAACTTGCACAGATGTTAAATAAAAGCGATTATGGTAAATACCTAATGAAAATTGCAGAAGGTTTTTAAAGAGTATTATTAAATAGTGGTAGTTTTAAAGATATCGCTACTTAGACTAAGCTATAAGTCAGAGGTGTTTAGAAAATGGGGCAGTTTAATTTTATAAAGACAGAAATTGAAGGGCTTATGATTGTCGAGCCAAAAGTATTTGGAGATCATCGTGGGTACTTCATGGAAACATATAATTACAATGATTTTAAAGAGGCGGGACTGGATATGACTTTTGTACAGGACAATCAGTCTAAGTCACGCAAGGGTGTACTCAGGGGACTTCACTTTCAAACGAAACATCAACAGGGTAAGCTTGTTAGAGTTTTATCAGGTGAGGTTTTCGATGTAGCTATAGATTTAAGAGAAGGATCAGCTACTTATAAAAAATGGCATGGAATAATTTTATCAGCAGAGAATCGTAAGCAGTTTTTTGTTCCAGAAGGTTTTGCACATGGTTTCTTAGTGCTTTCAGATGAAGCAGAGTTTGTTTATAAATGTACTGATTTTTATCATCCAGAGTTTGAGGGTGGAATATTGTGGAGTGACTCAGAAATAGATATTAAATGGCCGATAGAAGGTATTGATGAGCTATTACTCTCAGATAAAGACAAGAGATTAAAAACACTTGCTGAGCAAAATTATGTTACACTTTAATAAATTTAAGGAGAAGAAGGTTCAAAGAAATATAAAAATAAATGAAGGAGGTACCGAGCCCATGCCATTTCTGTCATGATGTTTTGTGAGAAATGCTGGGCATGGGCACAACTATGAGTAATAATATAACTGTTTTAGTTACAGGCGGCGCAGGATTTATCGGAAGTAATTTTCTTATATACATGACAGATAAATATCCAGAATATAAATTTATAAACCTTGATGCTTTGACTTATGCGGGTAATTTGGATAATCTTAAGGACGTAGACAGATGCCAAAACTATACTTTCATAAAAGGTGATATATGTGATACGGATTTGGTTGATAGTATATTTAATAAATATGCACCGAAATATGTGGTAAACTTTGCAGCAGAATCCCATGTTGACAGAAGCATTATAGACCCCCAAATATTTTTAAAGACAAATATAATGGGAACTCAGGTGCTTCTTGATGCTTGTAAAAAATATTGGATTAAGCAGGATTCCGGAGTTGTAGTAGACAACAAGTATCTTCAGGTTTCTACAGATGAAGTTTATGGCTCATTAGGTGCTGATGGTTACTTCACAGAGAATACTCCTCTTGCGCCAAATAGTCCATATTCAGCTAGTAAAACATCGGCAGATGTATTTGTAAGAGCTTATCATGAGACCTTTGGACTTAATGTGAATATAACAAGATGCTCAAACAACTATGGACCATACCAATTTCCTGAAAAACTTATACCGCTCATGATTTCTAATGCACTTGAGGATAAAGGACTTCCTGTGTACGGAGATGGCATGAATATAAGGGACTGGCTGTATGTTGAAGATCATTGCAGGGCAATCGACATGGTGCTACACGGTGGAAAGTCTGGTGAAGTTTTTAATATTGGTGGTCATAATGAAAAGGCTAATATAGATATTGTAAAGTTGATACTAAAGGAACTTAATAAGCCTGAAAGCTTAATTAAGTATGTTAAGGATAGACCTGGACATGACAAGAGATATGCGATTGATGCCACAAAAATAAAGGATGAGCTAGGTTGGGAGCCAACAGTAATGTTTGATGAAGGTATTGTTAGAACAATACGTTGGTATTTGGACAACCTTGACTGGACAAATAAGATCAGGTCTGGAGAGTATCAAGACTACTATGAAAAGATGTATAAGAGTAGATAATCATAAAGTAAAGAGGGATTTAATTTGACTAGGAGATTAAAAGGTATAACTGTAGTTATTGCAGTATTAGCAATAATATTTGTAAGTATACAAGCACCTTGGCAATATTATTTTGAGGGACAACCGTTAACTTTAGAAGTAACTGCGAAAATCCAAAATGACGATTTTTGGCAGTTGTTTTATATAACTACAGACAGCGAACAATTCAGCGAAGAGAGCTCGATAAAGGTAAATGTTAGTAAATCAGATTTGTTTCAAACAGTTAAGTTTAAACTAAACAAAAAAGATATCGTATCCTTCCGGCTGGACACTGGCAGTCAACCAAGCGATGTTGAGATAAAGGATGTACTAGTTAAGAACTTTGATAGCAATTATTCTTTTGATATAAGAAGTAATATTGATAGTTTAGAATTTTCAAAAGATATAGCTTCTGCAAGTTTGAAAGATGATATCTTGTATTTGCATATTACTGGAAATGATCCGTCAATTATAAGTGGTGATGTTAAAAACTTGTTTAGCTCAATAAAAAATAGTGATAAAATATATTTTTACTTAGTTCCTAGTTTGTTGGTAATACTAATTTGCTGTATATATATATTATCATTAGTTTACAAAAGAGCTTTAATTTTTCTAATGGACTTAATAAAATCCAGACATCTCATTTTAGAATTAGCTAAAAAGGATCTGCAGAATAGGTATTTAGGATCATACTTAGGTATAGTATGGGCTTTTATTCAGCCTATGGTAACGATCCTTATATTTTGGTTTGTATTCCAAGTCGGATTTAAATCTGCTCCAGTGGATAATTTCCCATATGTGCTTTGGCTAATATGCGGCATGGTTCCATGGTTTTTCTTTTCAGAGGCTTTGCAGGGAGCTACAAATTCTGTCATTGATAATGGTTATCTAGTAAAAAAGATTGTTTTTAGGGTGAGCTCTTTACCAATTATTAGAATTTTGTCAGCATTATTTATTCATTTGTTTTTTATAGTTGTTATTTTTATAATGTTTATAGTATATGGCTATAAGCCAAGTATATATAACATACAAGTTGTATATTATTTATTTGCAACAATTGCACTTTTACTAGGGCTATCTTGGATTACGTCAGCACTTGTTGTATTCTTAAGGGATCTCGGACAGATTATAGCAATAATAATTCAGTTCGGGTTTTGGTTAACTCCAATATTTTGGTCTTTCAAAATCATGCCCGAAAAGTATCATTTCCTATTTAAATTAAACCCTGTTTATTACCTTGTCGAAGGTTATAGAGATTCGTTTATAAACCATATTTGGTTTTGGCAGCATTACAACTTAACTATAAGCTATTGGGTTATTACATTAATTTTATTTTTTGCAGGAATATTGTTGTTTAAGAGATTGAGACCGCATTTTGCAGATGTTTTATGATTAATAGTTACATACATTTTGAGATTGGAGTTTTACAATGAGTGAAATTGCAATAAAAGTTGAGAATATATCAAAAGTTTATAAGTTATATGATAAGCCTGTAGATAGACTCAAAGAATCTATAAATCCCTTCAAAAGAAATTATCACAGGGACTTTTTTGCACTTAATGATATAAGTTTTGAAGTAGAAAAAGGTGAGACATTAGGTATTATTGGGAAGAATGGTTCGGGTAAATCTACATTACTTAAAATAATAACGGGAGTTCTAAATCCTACTAGTGGTAATGCATTTGTTAATGGGAAGATATCAGCACTTCTTGAGTTAGGTGCTGGCTTTAATACAGAGTTTACAGGGATTGAGAATATTTATTTAAATGGGACAATAATGGGTTACACAAAAGAAGAAATGGATATAAAGATCCCTAAAATTATTGAGTTTGCGGATATAGGTGACTTCATAAACCAACCAGTTAAGACATATTCAAGTGGTATGTTTGTAAGATTAGCATTTTCTGTAGCTATTAATGTTGAGCCAGATATATTAATTGTAGATGAGGCATTAGCTGTTGGAGATATGGCATTCCAAGCAAAATGCATAACAAAAATGAAGCAATTAATAGAAAAAGGAATTACAGTTTTGTTTGTTACTCACGATATAGGTGTAATTAAGAAAATGTGTACAAGATGTGTTTATCTAATTGGTGGAAAAGTAAATTCAATTGGTAGTGCATCTGATATAGCTGACCAGTATCTATATGATACAAGAGAGGCTATGAATAAAGAAAATATTATACTAGCTAATTACAATGACGATAACTATAAACAAGCTAATCCAAAGATAAATGACAATTTAAATTTCAAGGAAGATGCTAATTATTTTACTAAAATAGGTGCAATTAGACAGGGTACTGGTGATGTTGTAACCACATTTTTTGAAGTTGTAGATAAAAATAATGAAGCTGTACAGATGGTGGAATTTAACCAGGATGTTACTTTAAGGATTTATTTAAAATTTTTAAAAGACTGTGAGGTTACTGTTGGGTATCATATAAGAGATAACAGAAATGTCGAAATTATTGGCAGTAGTATTTTGCTAGAAGAAAGAGGTCTTATTAATGGAAAAGTTGGTGATAGATTCATTGTTGAATTTAAAACAAAATTACCTTTAAGACAAGGCATTTATAATGTTACTACTGTGGTATCAACTCCTGTAATAAAAAATCGTACAGCCGTTTTTATTGACTATATTGAAAATGCTTTTTTATTTGAAGTTTTAGAACGTAAACCAGTAGTAATATGGAATGCTGTATATATAAAGAATGAATGCAATATTAATAAAGTAAATTCTGTGAAAAAGTGCTCTGTTTGTGGAAGTGAGGTAGACAGTTTTGTGCCACTAGCAGAACATTTTTATGACAATTACCGCAAATACGGCTACCCTGTTGATAAAGTTATACCAGAAACATTAAACAGAGCAGAATATTCTTGTCCAATTTGTGGTGCATCAGATAGAGAACGTTTATACGTACTTTATTTGAAACAAAAGCTTGATAAAATTAATAATAAAAAATTTAAATTGATTGATATAGCTCCTAGTGTAACATTAACGAGGTGTATTAAATCAAATTTCAATATCGACTATATTACAGCTGACTTATATATGAAAGATGTGGACTATAGTATTGATTTAACAAACATGGATGTTATTAAAGACGAGACATTTGATGCCTTTATTTGCTCACATGTTTTAGAACATATTCCTAATGACATAAAAGCGTTATCTGAACTTTATAGGATACTTAAAAAAGATGGTTTTGGAATACTGATGGTTCCAATTGACTTAGCCATGAAAGAAATTGACGAAGATGTAAACACAACTGTTGAAGAACGTTGGAGACGATTTGGACAAGATGACCATATAAGAAAATATTCAAAAGATGGATTTATTAAGCGTGTAAAAGATGCTGGTTTTAAAGTATCTCAACTTGGGATAGACTTTTTTGGAAAAGATAAATTTGCAGAAAATAGTATTCATGATAGATCTATATTGTATATTGTAGAAAAAAGATGAATTTAATTTTTAAGTGGGAAAAGAGAAAAAATGAAAATTTTACAAACAACCAATGATTTAGCAATAAATGGTTCAGAACCTATGTTTAATGACCCACATTATGTAGGGAAACCGAATATTGGAGATAAGGATTATTTTATTTCTTTAGTAAACGAAATGTTTGAAAGAAAACGATTCACTAATGACGGGCCATTAGTAAAAGAGCTTGAGGACAAGTTATCAAAATTTTTAAATGTTAAATATGCTTTTGCTGTATGCAATGCTACTATAGGGCTTGAAATAGCAGCCCGTGCATTATCTTTAAAAGGTGAAGTAATTGTTCCTTCTTTTACTTTTGTTGCTACTGCTCACTGCCTTAAATGGCTAGGAATAAAGCCAATATTTGTAGATATAGATCCTTTAACATGTAATATAAATCCTGATTCAGTTAAAAAAGCAATAACACCACGTACAAGCGGTATTTTGGGTGTACATCTCTGGGGGAGACCTTGCGATGTGGAAGCGCTCGAAAAGATTGCTAAGGAACATAACATTCAATTGTTTTTTGATGCTGCACATGCTTTTGGATGTTCATATAAAAATAATATGATTGGAAATTTTGGGCGGTGTGAAGTGTTTAGCTTTCATGCCACAAAATTTTTTAACACATTTGAAGGCGGTTTAATAACGACTAACGACCCGATTCTTGCAGGAAAAATTAAAGTAATGAGAAATTTCGGTTTTACTGGAGTTGATAAAGTTGAATCCGTTGGAACAAATGGCAAAATGACTGAAGTGTGTGCTGCTTTTGGACTAACAAATTTTGTGGACTATGAGAACATAACAAAAACAAATGATAGAAATTACAATTTATACAAGAAATGTCTTAATGATGTAAATGGAATTAGTGTGATTGAATATAATTTAAATGAAATTTCAAATTATAGCTATATAATCATAAAAATTGATAAAGAGGTATATGGAATATCTAGAGATAGGTTAGGTGATATTTTAAATAAAGAAAATATAATGGCTCGCAGGTATTTCTATCCTGGTGCACATAAAATGGAACCTTATTTAACAGACGATTTTTATAAGAACATTGCTTTACCAATAACAGATGAGGTTTGTAAAGAAGTATTAGCTTTGCCTACTGGCAAAAATGTAAATGAGAACGACATAAAACACATTTGTGATTTGATAAAGTTTGTCGGCAGTAATTCAGATTATCTTAAATAGCTATTCTAAATTAAAGTTATATTTTAAGGAAGTGAGAAACATTCAAAAAATGATTAATGGACAATGCCAAGGATGTAGCTGTGGTTACATTATGCAATCTAAATATCGTTTTTGAAATGAATTAAAAGATTAAACAACTATCAAAAGGAGTGTAATTGATTTAATGGAACATGCTGTTGTTATTTTTTCAGGATACAATATGAGGGCAGTTATTGCTTTTCTTAGAGTCGCTATAAAGTATAAAGTTCCTGTTATCATAATAGCAACGAGTAAAGAGGACATTATTTTCCAAACAAAATATAGTAAGTTTGTTGCTTATACCAGAGAAAAAAACGATATAAATTCAATTAAAGATATCCCTAAAATTATCACGAACATGTTTTCTTATACTAAGTATATAATATTGCCAAGTACAGAATCACTTAATAGATTTATACTTGAAAATAGAGATTATTTTATGAGCTACAATTTTTATATACCACTTGTAGAAAAAGAACTATATGAAAAAATATCAAATAAAAAGACTTTTTATGAATTATGTAAAAATAATTATTTAGAAGTACCAGAGGAGATATCAAAAATAGATGGAACAACATTTCCTGTTGTTTTAAAACCTAATTATTATAATTATGATAACCCATTAAAACCAATTATTTTTTTTGATTTTAATGATTTTAAAAATTATATGGATAAAGATTATAAAAAATCAGATTGGTCTATACAACAATATGTTGATGGAGAAAGTTTTTATTTATTATATTATTTTAGACCTAATGGGGATTGGATATTTTATGGTCAAAAAAATATAATGCAACAACCTAATGGGGGCTCTATAATTACAGCACTAATTTATAATGATGATTTTTTGGAGGCGGTAGCTAAAAAGTATGCGCAAATGATACTTAATAGCGGTTTTAAAGGTCTTATTATGGTAGAAGTGCGTAAAAAACATGACAAGTATATAATGATTGAGGCAAATCCTAGGTTGTGGGGACCATCTCAATTGTTCGTTGATGCAGGTCTACCACTATTTGAATACTTTTTAAATGATGTTGGATTTGATATATTTATAGAAAAAGACTATAAAATTAATACAGATGCACATTATTATTGGGATGAAGGACTGAAAAAATCAAATAATAATGAAGTATATTTTTGCTATTCACGAGAACAGTTTATTTGTGATTATGATTATTTATTATCGCAAGAGATATACAATAGAGACGATACTAAACAAATTTTTTTGAAGGGAAACATATATGATTCCAATAAACTTGAGAGATGAAATAAAAAACTTATATGAGATATCATCTAAACATTCAAATTATCAGAATATGCCTTATTTTGTTAGCGATGAATTAGGCTATAAGGTAGAGATTAATGAAGAGTGGAGAGGAGATACTGCAAGATATTTGTTTTTAAAGGAAAATATTGAATTTAAAAAAGATACAAATGTCGCAGACGTAGGTGCTAATACAGGTTTTTTTACATTGAGCTTTGCGAATAACAATACAACTACTAACTTTTTTGCCTACGAAATTAATGAGAATCACTCAAAATTAATTTCATTAATTAAAGATGCTTTCGAAATGAGCAATGTTAGTGTTTTAAATACAGGAGTGGACTATTCTACTATAAACGACATTCCAAAGTATGATATTATGTTTCATTTAAATATATTACATCACGCTGGGGTAGACTTTGATAAGAATTATGTTAAGGATGTTAATGATTTTTATAAATATGCATTAAACTACTTGACTTTGCTAAGAAATAAATGCAGCGTTTTGGTTTTTCAAATGGGATACAACTTAGGAGGTAACAAGGCAAACCCTATTGTATCAACAAATGATGTATTAGAAATGTTTAAATATCAAATAAATTTATTAATTGATAGCGGTTTTTTGATAGATAAAATAGCATTATATGACAAAGAAAATAAGAGATACAAGATAGTAAATGTATTAAATTTACCAGATGAGTTAGATAGGTATAGTTTAATAAACAATAGTGAATTTTATAAAAGGCCGTTAATAATAGCTGTAAGTAATAATTAGTGATTGTGAAATACTTACAAATAATCTATGCTAGATATATTTAATTAGATTTTTAATGGATAGGGTGTAATTTTAAAGGAGAATGTGAAGATAATGCCAACGGTATCTGTAATATTAACATCATATAATCATCAGAAATTTATTAGTGAGGCTATTGAAAGTGTATTGAAACAGACATACAAGGATTTCGAACTTATTATTGTTGATGATGATTCAACTGATGACTCGTGGGAACTGATAAATAGTTACATGGATCAAAGAATTATAAAGATAAAGAACAAAAAAAATATGAGAGCAGAAGGGTTTTATAACGCCATCAAACTTGCTAAAGGTAAATATATTGCAATTCATCATTCCGATGATATCTGGATGCTTGAAAAACTTGAAAAACAAGTTGCATTCCTTGAAGAGAACCCGAATTATGTTGCTGTCTTTACAAAAGTAGAAGTCATTGACGAGAAAGGTCAACCCTTTTTAGATAAAAAACATTTCTATTATTATGTTTTTGAACAGCCTAATCGTAATAGGTTTGAATGGCTAAATTACTTTTTTTACTACGGAAATGCTTTATGTCATCCGAGTGTATTAATTAAAAAAGAGTGTTACTATGAATGTGAGCTGTTTGACTTTGGCTATGGTCAGATACCAGATTTTCTTAAGTGGATAAAGGTTTGTCTAAAATACGATATTTATATTTTAGAGGATAAATTGGTAAAATTCCGTGTGAGAGAATATGAAAAAAATACAAGTGGGATTAGAAATGAAACTCGTTTTAGATACAATGTTGAAATTATAAAAGTATTAGAACAATACAAAAAAATACAGAATAAAGATGAATTTATAAAAATTTTTCCTGAATCATCAAAATACTTAGTCAATGATGATTTTGTAACTGAATTTGCATTAGCACAATTGTGTTTAGCATCTGAAAATGACCACAACCGTAAATTATTTGGTTTATTAATGCTTTTTGATATTGTTAATGACCATAAAAAATCAAAAAAAGTAAGTGAGCTATATAACTATACTCATATGGATTTAATAGCTGATACAGGCAAATATGATATTTTTAACACAATACCAAAGGAGTATTGCCAAACTGCAACACTGTATGTAGATACAGGAGCTGGTTTTTTAGAAGAAGAATCTATAAAATACAGAGGTTTCATTGATAATGATAATAGTTTTAAAGTGAAGTTTAATTTAAGACCGTTATTTGGAAATAAAAAAATATTAAATCTAAGATTTGATCCTATTGAAGGGTTTTATTGCGAATGCTTGGTGGATAAAATATATTCAAATATTTCCGACATTGAGATTATCCCAGCTAACGCCATTACTAAACAAGAAGGCTATGATATTTTTAACAATATCGATCCTATGTATTATATCAAGGGAAATATTGAAGATATAGAATACATTGAAATAGAAGGAAAAGTGGATATAGAGAACCAAACTATAACTATATTAACTAATCAGACCAAGATAAACGAGCTAGAAACTAATAATCAGAGTAAGCAGTTATATATAAATGAGCTTGAAACTAATGCACAAATAAAGAAGGCTCATATTAGTGAGCTTGAAGCCAATGCACAAATGAAGCAAGCTCATATTAGTGAGCTTGAAGCAAATGCACAAAGTAAACAGGTTCATATTAATGAGCTTGAAGCTGATGTACAAAGTAAACAAGCTTATATTAGTGAGTTAGAAGCTACAATCCAGCTAAAGAATACAGAAAATAGCCGTTTAGAGGTTTTGGTTGAGAGCTTAAACAACGATAAAATTAATTTGATTAAAAATATTAACTTACAAAATATAAAGAGGAATACTGTTCAAACTATAAAAAATTGGGTCATGTCTTACTATATTTTTAAAAGTGGTAAGTTTGATTCTAATTATTACATGCGATTATTAGGTGATAATTATAGAATACCTAGACCTAAATTAGTAAAATATTATACTTCTAAGTTTAAGCCTTTAAAATTAATAAGCAAAGGTATTAATAATCCAATACGTCATTATGTATGGAATGGTGCATTTGAAGGATTAAGCCCATCGCCATATTTTGATACTATAAGCTATTTAGAAAATAATGCTGATGTTTTAGCTAGAGGAATAAATCCTCTCTATCATTATATTAGATATGGAATTAATGAGCAAAGAAAAGGTGCTTTAAAGCCTTTATCCAATAGAGCTTCTACTGATTATGAAATTATAAAAAACTCTGACTTGTTTGACGAAGACTATTACTTAAGGCATAACGCTGATGTCAAAAATTCTGGGATAGATGCATTAATTCATTTTTGCTCCTTTGGTTGGCTTGAATACAGAAACCCTTGTGAGAAATTTAATGTGAAATATTATTTGGATCAAAATCCAGATGTAAGAAATGCAAATATTAACCCATTGGCTCATTATATAAGATTTGGGAGGATTGAGGGCAGGAAAGCTTACAGCGAAAAAATTAAAGGTGATAAAACAATTGTATTTGTTAGTCATGCTGCAACACGCACTGGTGCTCCCATTGTACTTTTGGATTTAATTAATTGGTTTAATGATTATACAGAGTATAATATAAAAATTATTCTTTTAAATGGTGGCGAGTTATTAAATAAATTTACTCAAATTACTAACATATTATTGTTAAGTAATGATTTGGATGCAGAAGAGATTAACGATTATATTCCTAACGGTTCTATAATAATGTTAAATACTGTGGCTTCATTTAAGCTATATGATAGCTTGTATAAAAATAAAGGTTATAAAATTGTAGCGTATATACATGAGTTGGAAAAAAGTATAAACATGTTCCCAGAAGAACTAAAGACATTAGTAACTAAGGCAGAGGTGATTATAGGCGCTTCTAAAGCTGTTACAGACAACTTATTAAAAAATCATTCTGTAAAGCCGAGGGTACTAGATCATATAAACGCTTTTATTAAACCATTTGATATTGTAAAAACTGATGAAGAAAAGATAGAATTCAAAAAGAAAAATAATATCTCTCTAAATGCTACTATTGTAGTAGCCTGTGGAACAACATTTTTTATAAAAAATCCAAAAGGATTTATTAATGTTGCGGAAAAAGTAATAAACAAAGGGCTGGACTTTTATTTTATTTGGATTGGTGATGGCGAAGAAAGAACAGAATGCTTAGATATAATTAAAAATAAAAATCTTGCTAATCAAATTAATTTTATAGGAGCACAAGACAATACACGAGAATATTTTTCTTACTGTGATATATTTTTGTTGCCTTCGATAGAAGATACTTTTCCTTTAGTGTGCTTAGAGGCTGCTGAATGTAAGCTACCAATTGTATGTTTTGAGGATGCTGGAGGTATGCCAGGATTTGTTGAAAATGATTGTGGTATCGTAGTGCCGTATTTAAATTATGATGCCATGGCTGAGGCACTTATAAAACTGTCTGACAAAAAAATACTAAAGACTTTCGGTGAAAATGCTTATAAAAAGGTAACTTTCAGACATACCGTAAACAAAGCTGGTCAGCAATTTAAGAAAATTATTGATAGTGAGATGAACAAAAAACCATTAGTTAGTGTAATTGTTCCTAATTATAATTATGAAAATTATTTAAGGCCTAGGTTAGATAGTATTTACAATCAGAATTTTAAAGATTTTGAAGTTATTTTACTAGATGATAGTAGCCCAGATAACAGTATCTCTATTTTGGAAGAGTATAAAGATAAATATCCTGAAATCACTATTACATGCTATAATTCACAGAATGCTGGCAATGTTTTTGTCCAATGGAAAAAGGGCATAGAATTGGCAACTGGAGATTATGTTTGGATAGCAGAAGCAGATGATTATGCTTCTGATGATTTTCTAAAAACTGTTTTGTTACCTTGTAATCGTGACAAGAGTGTTGTTATGTCATACGCAAATTCTAATATTGTTGGTGCAAATGATGAATACTACAGTTCTTATGAAAAGATTGAGTGGCTAACGGACATTGAAGAAAATAAATGGAAATCAGATTATGTCTTAGAAGGAAAATTTGAAGTTAGAGATGCCTTAGCTTTTAGAAATACTATACCTAATGTTTCTGCTGTTGTATTCAAAAAAGAAATTTTATTAAAAACAATTGACACAGTTGTGGAATTTAAAAAAGCTGGAGACTGGCTACTTTATGTTGAAATGCTAAGGTATGGTAAAATAGCATATTCAAGCAGACAATTAAACAATCATAGAAGACATGCTAATACAGTTACAAGTAAAAATATAGATTTAACTTATGTAGAAACATTTAAAATACATAAGGAAGTTTGTGATAAGTATTATATAGAAGACTCTATAAAAAATAAAATGGTAGAGCTTACTAAGATAGATTATATTAGTATGACGAATGATAAAAATGCTACTAATTTTGATAAAATATATATTGTAGGCGATATCCTAAAGATTAAAAATAAGCCGAAAGTAGCAATTTATATGCAGGGATTAAATTATGGGAAAGGAGGAGCAGAAATGCTCCTTATAACAAAGGCCAATATGCTATCGGAACTAGGATACGAGGTTTTTGTATTTAATAGAACTGCATCTAATAACGAGTTGCCTTTTGATTTAAACCCTAATGTTGATTACTATTGCATTGGGTTAAATGAAACACTATCAAACTATTTTATTGAAAATGATATAAAAAAATGTATTGCTCTTGGTATTGGGCATGATGATAGTGGAACTTTAAAAGACTTGCATAATAATGGGATAAAAATTGCATATGCGGTGCATAATTGCATTGAATTTTTTGAAGATGAAACACCTGGGAAATCCAGCCACAGCATTTCAACACATATTTGTGACAAATTAATTGTTAACATGAAAACATACGAGAATGATTACGTTAAAAGAGGGATTCCGGCAGAAAATATAAAAATTATTCCTAACATGATTACAAAAAGAGATATAAACAAACATTTTGTACCACATAATAGAAAATATATATTTACAGCTGGCAGACTTGTAGATCAAAAGCAACAGCATATATTAATCGAAGCTTTTGAAGGGATTGCTAACTCTTTTAACGATATTGACTTGGTTATCGCGGGTGAAGGTGTTTTAAGGAGTGAATTAGAAGAATTAATTAACAAAAAACAACTAAATGAAAGAGTTAGATTAGTTGGAACTGTAAATAACCTTGGTGATTATTATAATGGTTGTGAATTTTTTGTTTTACCATCAAAGTTTGAGGGGTCGCCACTTGTATTATTTGAAGCAGCTAGTTTTGGAAAAATATCTGTTGTGTTTGAAGAAGCAAGACCTTTTAAAGAGCTTTTGCCAGACGAGCCTAGTGTTGTATTTGTAGAAAAAATGCAGAAGGACTACTTAGAAAAGACTATAGCGAATCTCTTAAAAACTAAGGACTATGAAAAATTAAGCGATAAGGCAATAGACTTGTTTAAAGCTAATGAAAAAACGACAGTAATTAAATATTGGATTACGTTAATTGATGAGCTAAATTGATTAGGAGATAGTTTTAAAGACTAAAAATTTGGTGATAGTCGCACATCATTTTTATATTACTATATATGCCGCTAGCGACATCGGCTGAATGGAGAATTTTTTATTGTGGAAAAAATATTAATTCTAGGTTGTGGCTATTTAGGGTACAATCTGGCAAATTTTTTATCAGAAAAGTTTGACGTAACTGTTATTAATAAAAAAAAGAATTTATATAGCGAAGCTTCTTGTGGAAAATTTAAGTTTTGTGAGTTGGATTTTACAGATATTGACAAGCTATATGATTTTGATTTAAAAGAATATATAGTAATAAATGCGCTTGGTTCGATTTCTCCTACAACTAATATTAATGGTATAGATGAAGAATTGAAATTCTACAATACGTTAACAAGCTTGTTGTTATATATTTCAAAGAGAGATGTACAACGTATTATTCATATTTCTAGTGGTGGCACGGTTTATGGCGATAAAGCCATACTTCCAATTTCAGAAGACCAAACTTTAGAACCAACTAACATCTATGCTCTACAAAAAGTATTTTTTGAAGGCTTCTTAAAAGTTAATTTTATTGAGAATAAAATTCCATATACAATATTGAGGATTTCAAATCCTTTTGGTGGTTATCAAACACCCAACAAGCAGCAAGGTTTAATACCAATAATTATAAGAAATATTATTCAAAATAGAGAAATGGAATTTTGGACAGATTTGAATACAATAAGAGATTATATTTATATATCTGACCTTGTAAGAGCCTTTGAAATAGTGATTAATAATGCCAGTACAAAGAACAAAATATATAATGTGGCAAGCGGTGTTGGAACAACAATTTTAGAAGTAATAGAACTCTGCGAAAAAGTGACAAATGCAAAATTAAACTATGCCCACATACAAAAAAATGTTGGCCTAGTTAATAAAAATATACTTGATATAACTAATATAAAAAATTTGGGATTTTCAGTTGATATACCTCTAGAAATGGGGATAAAAAAAGAATATGAAAGAATTATTAATTGTAAATAATGTTAAACTTATTTAAGTGTTTTTTGAATAATAACTGGATTTTTATTGAGGTACTAAGGTTGAAAGAAATTTCTAATACATTTAAAGGAGGTACCGAGTCCGTGTCATTTCTGTCAGGGAAATGTACATTTCCTTGTAGTTCTTGTGTAGAATGTGGGACATGGACATATTTATGCATATCTCAGTCGCTCTTGCCACCTACAATGGCGAGAAATACATAACTGAACAGCTTAGTAGTATTCTCCCGCAACTGACCTCGGAGGACGAAATTATTATATCCGACGATGGCTCCACTGATAGAACCCTGGAGATTATCGCCGGATTTTGTTGTACTCAAATACAGGTATATACTAACCCCAAAAAAGGTGTTATCAGCAACTTTGAGAATGCTATAAGCCATACATCGGGAGACATTATCATTCTCTGTGATCAAGATGATGTGTGGTGCCCAGATAAGGTTAAGACTCTTAAGGAATACTTTTCTTCTACAGATGTAAGCCTAATAGTATCTGATGCGTATGTTACTGATGAAAACCTCAATGTTATCGAAACGTCCTTTATAAAGCTGATGAACTCAGGCAGTGGCTTTGCCAAAAATTTTGTGAAGAACACATTTTTGGGCTGCTGCATGGCATTTCGGCAGGAGCTAAAGGACATCATACTTCCTTTCCCTAATAAAATCCCTATGCACGATAGCTGGATAGGCCTCTTATCGGAACTTTATGGAAACAATTTATTTATACCAGAAAAGCTGGTATACTATAGAAGGCATGCAGCAAATGTAACTGCGTTAAAGAGAAAATTTCTCTTGAAACCCATAATGTGGCGTATAAATTTAGCCTATGAGCTTATTAAACGTCATTTAGCTAGGTAACTAAATTAGTGGAGAAATAGGTCAAAATGAAACTTTCTATCATAATTGTGAGCTACAATACAAAAAAGCTTTTAGCCGATTGTATAAATTCAATAGAGAGCAGTCTGAACAAGCTTGAATACGAGATTATTGTTGTTGATAACTGTTCTGTAGATGGTAGTGTAGATTTGCTAAAGTCACAGTTTCAAAAAGTCAAGCTTATAGAAAATAATTATAATGCTGGTTTTGCAAAAGCTAACAATCAAGGGTTACAAATGTGCTCTGGGGATTATATTCTGTTGCTTAATTCTGATACCCTTGTACTTGGTGAAGCTCTTAACACACTTGTTCAGTTCATGGACATGCACACGGAAACAGCCATTTGTGGGCCACGGCTTCTAAACAGCGATATGACATTACAGCTTCCATGCCGGAGAGGGTTTCCAAGGTTGATAAACTCAATTTCGCATTTTTCGGGACTAAGTAGATTGTTCCCTAAAAGCAGAGTGTTCGGCAGCTATTTGATGACTTATATGGACAGCTCCATAGATCATGAGGTTGATGCAGTTTCTGGGGCATGTTTGCTTGTGAGAAGAGATGTTTTAAGCACAATAGGTGGTCTTTTGGATGAAGCTTTTTTCATGCATTTTGAAGATATTGACCTGTGCTTTAGGGCAAAGAAAAGCGGCTACGAGGTCTATTACGTTCATAATGCTGAAGTTGTGCATCTGAAGGGTCAGAGCAGCAGGCTAAGGAGTGAAGGTGTTACTAGAAATTTCTTTGATTCTGCGCTTATTTACTTCAGAAAAAATTATAAAGATGAAAATCTTGCTGCTTATATAACGATTAAGTTAATGGTAATAGTTATGAAGCTTGTATCTATTGTGGCAACTAAGATAAAGAAAAGATAGTTTAGGGGGAGTGTCAAATATGAAGAGATTTTGTGATTTCGTATTTTCATTTATATTAATATTAGTATTAATACCAGTTTTTCTACTAATAGGGATAATTATTAAGATAACATCCAGAGGTCCTGTTTTATTTAAGCAAAGACGTATCGGGAAAGGAAAGAAAGAATTTTATATTTATAAATACCGAACAATGTACTTGGAAACACCTAAAAACATGCCTACTCATTTGCTGGAAAGTCCTGAAAAGTATATAACACCAGTGGGAAAGATATTAAGAAAAACAAGCTTAGACGAGCTTCCACAGTTGTATAATATATTAAAAGGTGAAATGAGCTTTGTGGGTCCTAGACCAGCTTTATATAATCAATATGACCTCATATCTTTGAGAGATGAATACCATGTAAATGAAGTAAGACCAGGTGTAACTGGCTGGGCTCAAATCAATGGAAGAGATGAGCTGGAGATACCTGAAAAAGTGAAGTTTGATAGCGATTATATTAAGCTTCAATCCTTATGGTTTGATATCAAGATTATTTTTATAACTTTTTACAAAGCATTATTTGGATATGGTGTTGTGGAAGGGAAGAAGCGGGTTGAAGGAAAACCGGAATCCTTTATTAAAATGTAATATATTGTTTATTAAGATTTTGTAACATAATTATTATTTGAAAAATTGTTTGCTATAATATTAACAGTATTGGTATAGATTGAGGTTGATTATGTTTATATAGGGGGATAGAAATTATAATGAAAAGAGAAATTAGAAATAAACTTTTAATGCTCCTTGACATTCTTCTTATAAGTATATCTGTCTATAGTGCATATTTATTAAGATTTTCTGATGGAGGCTTTGGTTATATAGACCCAAGGTTTATAAGTACGATTCCACACGTCATTATAGTAGCTGTGATAATAAAGGTCATATGGTTTTCTATATTTAAGCTTTACAGTAGTCTTTGGGAATATGCAGGGATACATGAGGTTTTTTATATAGTTATCGCTGTCTTTATATCCAATTCTTTTATGCAAGCTTATATTTTTGTAGTGGATCTCGATGTGCCACGAAGTATTTTTCTTATAACAATTCTTACAGATATCTTTTTGATTGCAGGGGCAAGATTTGCATATAGAATTTTTAGAAGGATAAAAATGGGGGAAATGATTCGTTTCACAAACGCCAAGAAGGTACTGGTTGTGGGTGGAGGAGATACTGGTGCATCAGTTATAAGGGAGCTAAAAAGACATCCAGAAATGAAAAGTCTTCCAGTAGCAATAATAGATAATGATCCTATGAAAAGCGGCAAGAATATAAATGGAGTGCCTATAGTTGGGAATGATGAAAGTATATCCGATGTCCTTGAAAAATATGAAATTGATGAGGTTATTGTTGCAGTACCTTCAGCATCAACTAAGACTATTAATTATATATTTGAACAGTGCTCACAAAAAACCTGCAAGGTAAAGATACTCCCATCGGTAACACAGCTTATAGATGAGTCTGTAATCATACAAAAGATAAGGGATGTGTCAATAGAAGACTTGCTTCCAAGAGATCAGGTGGTTCTAGATTTAGTAGAAATAACTTCTTGTATAGAAAATCAGACTGTTTTAGTTACTGGCGGCGGTGGGTCTATTGGCTCTGAACTGTGCAGGCAGATTGCAACATTTTCACCAAAGCAGTTAATTATATTGGACAACTATGAAAATAATGCTTATGATATTCAGAATGAATTATTAGCTAACTATCCAGATTTAAAGCTCAATACTATTATAGCTAGTATTAGAGAAAAGAATAGGCTTGATAATATTTTCAAGACATACAGACCTGATATCGTATTTCATGCAGCAGCACACAAACATGTGCCTTTGATGGAAGCTAATCCTACAGAAGCAATTAAGAACAATGTTTTTGGAACACTGAATGTTGTTCAATGTGCTGATAAATATGCTACTAAGCGATTTGTTATGATATCCACTGACAAGGCAGTAAACCCAACAAATATTATGGGGGCTACAAAGAGAGTAGCTGAAATGATTATTCAGGCCTATGCAAAACAAAGCAAAACAGAGTTTGTAGCTGTTAGATTTGGAAATGTATTAGGTAGCAATGGAAGCGTTATACCGCTATTTAAAAAGCAAATAGAACAAGGTGGACCTGTTACAGTAACTCATCCTGAAATTATTAGATATTTTATGACCATACCTGAGGCAGCACAGCTTGTTCTACAGGCTGGTGCAATGGCTGATGGCGGAGAGATATTTGTATTGGATATGGGTGAACCTGTGAAGATATACGACTTGGCTAGAAACTTGATAAAGCTTTCAGGTTTTGAACCAGACGTTGATATTAAGATTGAGTTTACTGGACTAAGACCAGGAGAAAAACTGTACGAGGAGCTACTGCTTGCAGAGGAAGGTGTACAGGCTACTAAGAATGATAAGATTTATGTAGCACAGCCTTTGCATACTGATGTAGCTATTTTAATGAGAGAAATCGAATGCCTGAAGAATATTTTAATAACAAACTCAGATGAAGTAATTGACTATATGAAGGTTATAGTGCCTAATTATAAACAGAGTTCTTAGAGAAATATACTTGATAAGATTAATGGATTTGAGTTAAAAAAATTTTGAACACATAAAGGGCATACTTAACATCAAAAGAGTCATAAAAGCCGTTAAAGGTTTTACTAAAGAAAAGTTTCCTGTGTAGCATAAATTTTATGATGTTTAGATATGCTAAAATTGAATTGAAAAATAATAAATAAAATTTGCAACATTTAATTATTCAGTACGTCTAATATATACAATATACATTTAATTCTAAAATAATAATTTTTAATTACAATAGATTAATGATATAATGATATATATATTGTAAATTTATGTATGTGTTTCGCTTCAAAATTTTATTGTTAGGGGTGCTATATTGAATAAAAAGATACTAATTGTTGATGATGAGAAAAACATTGCCGATATATTAAAGTTCAATCTAAAAAAAGAAGGATATGAAACCATTGAGGCTTATGATGGTGAAGAGGCAGTTAACTTAGCATTGTCTCAAAATCCAGATCTTATTCTTTTAGATATAATGTTGCCAAAAATGGACGGCTTCACAGTTTGTAGAAAGCTTAGACAGACAATATCAACTCCTATTCTGATGTTAACAGCTAAAGAAGAAGAGGTTGACAAAGTACTAGGACTTGAGTTAGGTGCAGATGACTATATAACAAAGCCATTTAGCCCAAGAGAGCTTATGGCTCGTGTTAAGGCTAATCTAAGAAGAACTATACCTGGAGAACAATTAAATGAGGATAAGCCTCGTGTCGCCAAATTTGGTGATTTAACCATAGATATTGATAGATATGAGGTAAGAAGAGGGGACAAGGTTGTAGAATTAACACTTCGTGAATTCGAGCTGGTTAAGTTTTTAGCTTTGGAGAAGGGAACTATTTTTTCACGAGAAACTCTGCTTGAAAAGGTATGGGGTTATGAATATTACGGAGATGTTAGAACTGTAGATGTTACAGTCAGAAGAGTTCGTGAGAAACTTGAGGTTGATCCTGCAAATCCTCAGTATATCATTACAAAGCGTGGAGTAGGTTACTATTTTAATGTATAACATATGTATAAGGTTCTATGATTCTTTATTTTGTAAATCATAGAGCTTTTTGCATGTTTGAAAATAAAGAGGAGTTAATATGAAGTTTTGGAGAAACTTTTTAAAACTACTGCGGAGCTTGCAGTGGAAGCTTGTATACATTTTTATTTCTATGTGTATAATTTTAGTTTGCGTAGTATATATAGGAATAAATTCTGGGCTTCAGACAATATACTTTAAAAATTTTACCGAAAATATTGATAATGGGTATAAAAACTGGAAAGACTATAGAGCTATCACAGATTTAAATATAGAGCGGTTAACCAATGATGTTTTTTTAGACTATTTCAGTGTTAACAGTGATGAGAGATTTTTTGGGGTAAATCCTAAGTATCTAAATATCACTATTATTGATAATTCTAAGAAGGATATTGCATTTCCAAAAGCAATTATTTATTCTTCTGATGAGAAATATCAAAATTATCCTGAAGAATATGCAAATCAACTTCTTGTAAAATCTGTTAATCTGGCAACTATTTGGGCATTCGGTAAGTTAGATGGGTTTGAAGAAAAAAGTCACAACAATGAGATTATTAAAGTAAACAATGACAACCAATACTTTGAATATATTTTATTTCCAAAAGGACCCAATGGAAACATTGTGTTTTACTTTACGTACCAAAAAGATGCCTGGGCAGAAATTTTAGAAAAATTTAATTGGCTTATTTTTTACTGTGCGATTGTTGCTGTTTTTTTATCGCTGCTTCTTGGGTATCTATTGTCAAAGACTATTACTTCTCCAATTATAAGTGTTATGCACAAGGCTGAAAAGGTTGCACAAGGTGATTTCGACCAACAGTTGACAGTTAAATCTGAGGATGAAATAGGAAATCTTACAAAAACCTTCAACTATATGGCCCGGGAGCTAAAGAGTACTCTTTCTGAAATATCAAGTGAGAAAAATAAGGTTACAACTATATTGAATTATATGGCAGATGGTGTGTTAGCTTATAATCTTAAAGGTATTGTGATTCATGTAAATCCTGCTGCTAGAAAATTGTTGGGAGAGAACATTGAAAATAAATCCTTTGGAGAGTTTGCCGAAAATGTGGGCTTGGACGTTAAGCTCGAAAATATCTTATATTTTGAGGAGACTCCTGTTAGAGAATTAGATACGATCCTCAACGATATGTATGTCAAGGTTTACTTTGCAGTATTTACTGATACAAATAGAAAGCCTGAAGGAGTTATTGTTGTGCTGCATGATGTTACTGAGCAGCAAAAATTAGATAGCATGAGACGTGAGTTTGTAGCAAATGTATCTCATGAATTAAGAACACCAATAACATCTATTAAAAGCTATACAGAAACTTTGTTAGATGGTGCTGTAGAGGATCCTGATACAACAGAACATTTCTTAAGTGTAATAAATTCTGAGGCTGATAGAATGACTAGATTAGTTAAAGATTTGTTGCAATTATCGAGACTGGATAATCAGCAGATGAGTTGGAAGATGGGAAAAGTATCAATTAATGAAATGGTTAAAGATATTGTTAGTAGAATGCAGCTTGAGGCAGGTCAGAAAAAACAAAAACTTGAGAGCTATGTAATAGGAGATATCCCTATAATAAATGCTGATAAAGACAGATTGGAGCAGGTAGTAGTTAATATTATTAGCAATGCTCTTAAATACACACCGGATGGTGGAATAATTACTGTTTATGTGGGAAAACTGATTAACGATATTTATATAAAAGTTACTGACACTGGTATTGGTATTCCAAAGGAAGCTTTAGAATTGGTTTTTGACAGATTTTATAGGGTTGATAAGGCTAGATCCAGAGATCTTGGTGGTACAGGATTAGGACTCTCTATAGCTAAAGAAATTGTTGAGGCACAGGGGGGAACAATAAGTATTACTAGTGAGGTTGGCAAGGGTACAGAGGTAACAGTAAGACTTCCTGTAAACTTGTAAATTTATTTTAAATCCGGTGTAATGGAATTGTAACAGAATATATATTATACTATAGATAGGGATTTAGGATAGACTAGGTACAAGATATTTTAAAGTAGTATCTAAGTTTAAATATAAATTTTATATTAGCAGATACTATTAGATGTTAGAATTGAGGTGAGTATCATAAAAACCAAATTGTTAGCTATTATTATAATTATTGCAGTAACGTTGTCAGTATTTGTAGTCCCAGCTCTTGCCTCTTCACAGATGGTGGATATATCGAGACCCGATGGAAATGAGATTGTTACTAAAGATGTATTTTCTATATGTGGTGTTGCTCTAGAAGATAATGCGTACATAGAGATTTTTTACAAAGATAGAGAATCTGATCAGTACAAACCAATCTTGATTGATGGAGTGTATTGTTTCAAAGTGGGCAAGATTTTTAGTAATGATATCGAGTTAAAGTATATGGGCGAGAACGAAATAAAGGTTAAAGCCTACACAACAGCGTCAAAAAATGATCCTCAAATAATGAAGTATACAATTACGCGTGTTGAAGAGAAGAAGAAAGAAAATTGGTTAGAGAAAGCATTAAATTGTTTACAGACGATGAGACAAAATAATGAATAAAAGCAAATCAAGAAGAACTATTTTTATTTATGAAAAGTTCAAAGCAGTATTATTAGTGTGTTTAATAATTCTATGTATTGTACAAATAGGAATTCTGTGGAGTAATCAATCCCACAGTTCTCCTATTTCTTTATTTTTAAATTCTAGTTCTAAAAGTAATTCTCCAGTATCAATAGATGATTCAAAAGGAGATTTTCTATTGCCATACCGCATAGCTATTTCTACAGGCTTTGATGGAGAGCATTATGTCATTCCAAATGGTTCAAAAGACTATAATACTCTTTGGGATGGTGCTAAGCAGTATATTGATCAAGCACTTGAATCCAAACCTCAAAATATTCAGCCCTTTAATGAGGATTACTGGGGTACACTGGTAGCGAATAAACCATATGTTTTTGAGTTTAAAACACAAATTCCTATTGAAATTATTAAGTGGACATTAAACTTGGAAGACAATAAAGGCGATGGTTTATCAAGCATATATAAAATTGTAGTATGCCCCGATGACTCAGATAACAGCTATGCGGATACACTATATATTAGAGATGACAAAAATATATATACTTACGGGATAAAAAACGTTAAAAATAATAGTTTAAATTACAGCGTTTTCAATGAGGTTTACTCCGCTCAAAAATCTAATGCTAGTTATCAAATGGCCATTGAAAAATATAGAAAGTTTGAAATATCTAAGGATCTTATGAGTGTATTTTCAGGTAAGAAGCTAGAAAGTTATCCTGATATTACATGCGAAGCTATTAATGGCTTGAATGAAAAGGAATATACTTATGATGACTTTAATGATATGGCACAGGATTTATTCGGGAATGCAAGAATTGACTATGACTTTGATGTAGATGTAAATGGTTCAGTAGTATTTAAAAAATCAGATGGGGTATATAGGCTATATAAAAACTCTATTTTGGAGTACAACAAGTATACCCCAAATAAGACAAATACTGAGGAATTAAATGTACTGGAATCTTATAAAAAAGCTCTCTCATATCTTTTAGAGAATAAAAGCCAAAACGATATGATGTCTAATATAACTTTATACCTTAATTCTTTTAAAGAGATACAGAATCAGGGAGCATATATATTTAACTTTGACTATAGTATTTCTTTGGGAGAAGAAAAAGGAGAAATCCCTATTTTGCTTAAAGACTATAAGATTCCAATTATTGAGAGCCCGTTAAATAATAGTATTTCCATAGAAGCTTCCTCGAAAAATGTATTAAGCTTTAAGTGGTTAGCTCTAAAGTTCTATGTAAATAATAATATAGAGAACTACGAATGGAGCTTTGTTGATATGTACAGTAAACTGTATGATAAATATTCTGAGCTGAAAAATGAATTTTCTGCGAAGGATTTTGGGATGTATTATGTAGTTAATAAACCTGAAATGCAGGAGTACAACATTACTCCTAGTTTTGTGTTATTTACAAAGGATGGAGCTTACGATATTTTAATGGAAGCAAATAATAAATAAAAGGTTTTGGTGGGTGATAGTCTATGGACTGGAAAAAAGCAAAGTCAATTTTAATATCAGTTTTTTTTATATTGAATATAGTTCTAGCTGTTACCCTATACAATGAGCTTAAAGTGGATGAAATTCCACAACAAACAATCACAAACACTTCTCAAATTTTAGGACAAAATAATATACATATTGAGTGTCCTATTCCCAAATATTCAGGAAATGATTATACTCTAAAGTATGAGGAAAATGCTCTTGATGAAAAGAAAATAGCAGATATATTACTTGGAGATAACTGTATAAAGGAAGCTAGTAATTTATATAAAAAAGGTTCAATGAGCATAGTATTTTATGATGAATACGGCTTTGAATTTTTTGACACTGGAGAGGGTTTTTCTATTAAAGGAGATATAGAGAATGGCTTGGATAATTTTTTAAGGGATGCATTTAATAAAATAGGTCTTCCTTTTAATGAGTTTAAACGAGATGGTTATTATCCTAGTGTTGAGAATAAAGCGAAAGGTAAATTAATGTATAAAGGTCAATACAAGGATTATCCTGTATTTGATAACTACATTGATATTGAGATTAGCAATTCAAATATAAAGAGTATCAAGTATTACTTTAAAAAACCCATTAGCATTGTGATAAAAAAAGATGTTTATGTTATTCCCTCATATGAAATTTTAATTACCGAAATGACTAAGTATCCAGGAATAAGTATAACTCAAGTTGATATAGGGTTTAAAGGGTATACTCAAAGTGATAAAAAAACTGTAACTTCATATGAAGGATTAGCTTGGAGAATAAAAACTTATAATGGTCAAGAGTATTATTTTAATGCGAGAAATGGGACTTTGATAGGATAGGTTTGATAGTTAATTAAATATATAATAATTATATTAATAGTAGAATAATTTTTAACTAAATGATATAATGTTGACTAATGCGTAATGTTTAGCATAAAAGATGTCTGAAGGTTGGTGTGGAATAGCTTGGAGAGGTTTGTTATCAATGGTCCATGTTGCTTGAACGGAGAAGTAAACATTAGTGGAGCAAAAAATGCTGCAGTTGCTGTTTTACCAGCAGCTCTTATTGTAAATGGCGTCAGCAGGATAGAAAATGTTCCTGATATAAAGGATGTCAGAGTATTATTAGATATACTAGGCAAATTAGGTGCCAAAATAACAAAGGAAGATGATAACACAGTTATTTGTGACACACGTGAAGTCAATTGTTGGAAAGCTCCATATGAGCTTGTAAAAAGTATGAGAGCTTCATATTACTTATTAGGAGCACTGATTGCTAGGTTTGGAAAAGCAGAAGTATCATTGCCTGGTGGATGTGATTTTGGTTTTAGACCAATTGATCAACATATCAAAGGATTTGAAGCCATGGGTGCATCTGTTGAGATAGAACATGGCATAGTTAAGATTGATGCATCAGAGCTTAGGGGTGCCCAGATATATTTAGATGTAGTAAGTGTAGGTGCTACAATCAATTTGATGCTTGCAGCTGTAACGGCAAAAGGGCAGACCGTAATTGAAAATTCGGCGAAGGAGCCTCATGTTGTTGATGTGGCAAACTTCTTGAATGCAATGGGTGCCAATATTAGAGGTGCAGGAACAGATGTTATTAAAATAAAGGGTGTTGATCACTTAAATGGTGGTGGTACACATTCAATTATTCCAGATATGATTGAGGCGGGAACCTTTATGATAGCTGCTGCAGCAACCAAGGGAGATGTTTCAGTTAAAAACATTATTCCAAAGCATATGGAATCACTTACTGCAAAGCTAATTGAAATGGGTGTTACTGTAATTGAAGATGAAGATTTTATTAGAATTATAGGTAAAAATAAAGTTAAAAATGTTAATATAATGACATTGCCTTATCCTGGGTTTCCAACAGATCTTCAGCCTCAGATAACCGTATTACTTAATATGGCAGAGGGTGTAAGCACTATTACAGAAGGAGTCTGGGATTCCAGATTTCAATATGCAGATGAGCTGAAGAGAATGGGTGCGAAGATAAAGGTTGAAGGCAGAATTGCTGTTATTGATGGGGCGAATGTTTTGTCAGGTGCACCAGTTAAAGCTACAGATCTTAGAGCAGGTGCAGCGATGGTTATGGCAGGACTAGTTGCAAAAGGTTATACAGAAGTTAGTAATATCAAGTATATAGATAGAGGCTATGAGAATTTTGTTCATAAGTTGAGTATGCTTGGAGCTGATATTAGTAGGGTTTCAACTGACGATGAACTTTAATAAATGGGGTTTATACTAAATGGTTAAATTTTGTAGTTTGTTTAGTGGAAGTAGTGGAAATGCTTTATTTATAGGTACAGAGAAAACTAAACTTCTTATAGATGCAGGATTGAGTGGGAAGAGAATACTTGAAGCGCTTTGTTCCATTGGAGAAAATCCAGCGGAGCTGAGCGCTATATTAATTTCTCATGAGCACATAGACCATGTGAGGGGCGCAGGAATACTATCGAGGAAACAGGATATCCCTATATATGCAAACGAGTCTACTTGGTGCGCCATGGAGTGTGGGTTAGGTCCAGTAAAGCTGGAGAATAGAGTTACCTTTTGTACAGGAAAGGAATTTGAAATTGGTGATATTTGCATAAAGCCATTTTCAATTCCCCATGATGCTGCTGAACCGGTAGGGTACAGTTTTTTTGCACAAGGTAAAAGGATAACTACTGCCACAGATATTGGACATATGAATGATGATATACTTTCACATATTGAAGGAAATGATTTGCTGTTGCTTGAGTCTAACCATGATATAGAGATGCTAAGAGTGGGGCCTTATCCATGGCATTTAAAGAAGAGGATAATGGGTGATCATGGTCATTTATCAAATGAAAGCTGCGCTGAAGTTATTGCATACTTAGCAGAAAAAGGTGGTAAACGATTTATTTTGGGTCATTTAAGCAATGAAAACAATTTCCCTGAGTTAGCATACCAGACAACTTTAAATGCCTTAAATGAGAAAAAAATCGCTGTAGGCTGTGATGTAACTCTCGAGGTTGCTTCGCGTGATAGAGTGGGAAGTGTAAAAATATTATAGTGGCAGAGTTAATGATAAAAATCCGGTAAGTAATACTTTTTGCCATTTAAAATATAAATAAGACATTTTTAAATACAAATTAGTATAAGATTAATGATAAATATTGATAAAAGCGTATTTAGGGAATCGAGATGTTTTGGTTCCCTATTTTTATACTTTCCCAGGAAAAGTTGTTAATAATATAACACCAATTATAGTTGGGAGAGAATATGTTATTGAAATTTATACCCCCAAAAATAGAGGGTAGGGCTTAATTTATAAATATAAACAGAGGAAGTATTATGAAAATAACTATTGCAGCAGTTGGAAAGCTAAAAGAACGCTATCTAAAAGACGGAATATCGGAATATGTTAAAAGGCTCTCACGTTTTGCTGAATTTGAACAAATTGAGGTGGAAGATGAGCATGCACCAGAATCTTTAAGTGCTGCACAAGAGTCTCAGGTTAAGCAAAGAGAAGCTGAACGGTTAATCAAGAAGACTAAACAAGGTTCATATATTATATTACTGGACTTGGCTGGTGAGCAGGTCAATTCACAGAATTTTTCGGCAAAACTAGAGAGTATAATGCTTTCAGGCAATTCACATATTACATTTATAATTGGAGGTTCATTAGGCTTAGACCAAAGCTTGATAAATCTAGCTGATTATAGAATTTGCCTCTCAAAAATGACATTTCCGCATCAGCTCGCAAGACTGATTTTATTAGAGCAAGTTTATCGTGCTTTCAAAATTATGAAAAATGAGACATATCACAAGTGAGCAATTCGATTTACTATTTTAGATACACGTAAAATATGTGATATGATATTTATATCAAGTTAACCTTACCTCAGAATTGTATCAAACAATAATAAAAGAACGGAGTGATAATAAATGGATAAAAAAGCTGCATATATTGCTTCTAATGAATTACCGATGGGAACTCAGATTTTGTATGGAGAGTTCTCAGAAGGTGGAAAATACTATTCGTGCGCATACCACCATGATGTAGTTTATGCCAAGTATGGCGATGTTGAATGTAAACTGCAGATAATTATGCCGATGCAAAGAACGTGTAAATTTCCGCTTGTAGTTTTTGTACAAGGATCTGCGTGGAAAAAACAAGATATTTATTCTGCTATTCCTAATCTCTCTCATATTGCAGCAAAAGGATATGTTGTAGCTAGTGTTGAAATCAGGGATACTGATATTGCACCTTTTCCAGCAGCCCTTGAGGATGTTAAGTGCGCTATAAGATTTATGCGTAAAAATGCAGACAAATATGGAGTTGAGCCAAATAACGTAGCAGTTTGGGGCGATTCATCAGGTGGACATCTTTCTTTGATGACAGGACTTACCAAGGGTGAATACAATAATGGGTTATACAGCGAACAATCAGATGAAGTTTGTGCGGTAATAGACTATTATGGAGTTTCTGACATACTTACATTAGGCAAATATAACTATATTCTTGACCATGATTCTGCAGATTCTCCAGAAGGTATGCTTATTGGCGGAAAAGTGCAGGATAATATCGAATTGGCAAAGAAGGCAAGCCCTATTTATCAGAATTTAGACAAAGAACTACCTCCATTCCTTATAGTACATGGTGACAGTGACAATATTGTACATATAAATCAAAGTATAGAAATGTATAAGGCTCTTAAAGAACATGGACAAAGAGCGATATTTTATAAGGTTGTGGGGGCTGACCATGGGATAGGTATATGGAACCCTCAAGTTTTAAATATAACAGAACAGTTTTTATCTGCAAGCTTAAAAAGACCATGTATGGAAAAACCGCCTTTCCAATAACCAACGTAGTTTGAGGGCTTCATTTTTAGGCTTCAAGTGTATTGATAGTATTACTGTTACCAATTTTAATCAATAATTTGAAATTAATGTGATAAAGAGAAGGGGCTATCGAAAATACATCTTAACAATTATATTTTGTACATGGTTTTTAACCTATACATATATATTGTTGTTAAGAAATGTTTTTCAACAGCCCCAAAATTTAGTTATACTAAAATACTTTCCAATTATATTGCGTATTCATTTTATATTCCTTATTTATTCAGAAATCCCTAATTAGCTGTTCCAATACTATCTAAATATTGCTTCCCAAACAAAAGGTCATATTGAATTAACTGATAATCCTTAACTAATTCATCATTTGGATCAACTAAATCCATTCCTTTGAGGTGCATGATAGGGTATACGGTTTCTAATTTGGACAGAATGTTAAAGTAGTTTGGATATTTTACCCCTGAATCCTTAAGTATTTCATAGCTAATATGTGATGGAGAAATAATTTTTGAAAATGACCGCAGTTCCTTGTAATTGGACCAAGTTACAATAGGTGTAGTATAGTACTTCAATTCTCCTAATTTCTGATCAGCTTCAGATTTATTTCCAACAGCTAATTTATCATAAACTTTGTAATATTCATCTAATGTACCTAATCTTGGAGCATGATCACCAAAGAAATAGAGTAAAGTAGGTTTTTCACTTTTACTTAATGCGTCAATAATTTTTCCAAGAGACTGGTCTGCATCATAAATACCTTGAGCATAACCTCTGACAATTTCTTTTTGAGAAGCATTAAGTTGGTCTGATTCTACAGTTACGTCAAATTCATTTTCAATGAACTTATTATCAAATGGGTCATGGTTTTCCATTGATACAGCAAATATAAAGGAAGGCTTATCCGATGAATCCAGAACATTTAAAATCTTATTGACTAAAGCATCATCAGAAATTTGTGGCCCCTTTTTTTCAGCTACCATATTAAATTCTGTGACATCAATAAACTTGTCAAATCCAAAATAAGGATATACCTTGTCTCGATTATAGAACCATCCAGAATTTGGATGAATTGCTGTGGTATTATAGCCATTGTTTTTAAAAACAGATGCTATGCTAGGGGTTTCAGTTCTTAAATAAGTATTGTAGGTAATTATTCCTGGACTCATAAAATACATTGACATACCTGTAAGAGCCTCAAACTCTGTATTGGCTGTACCACCACCGATTGCAGGGGGAGCAAGTTCACCTTTTTGGTACTTATGAACATTTTCAGTAATGTCTTTACTGAATTTTATTCCACTCAATTTGCTTAAATCCCAGTAGCTTTCGCTCATAATTACAACAACATTTGGTTTTTCAGTTAACTTATTTGTTTTTGCAGATGTAGAGGATGTAGCTTGATCTGCTTGCATTTCGTATTTCTTGTCAATTGCAAGTATATTTTCTTCATTGTAACCTTTAGGTTTAGGGTTCAAATATTTATCCAAATCATCCAAATAGAAGTAATTCTGTGCGAACATACCATTTGCTAATATTTCAGACCTTCCTATATACCACGACTTTTGAATTCCTATTTGAGTGGATAATGCGCTATGGTCTAAGACATTCATATTTAAAAGAAATAATATAACAGCAAATGGCGTAAAAATAAGTGACATTCTTGGCATTAGATATTTTGCAACAGAACTTCTAAAACGAATTATTAATAAAACAATAGCTACAAGAACTACTAATACTGTTATAATAATTGGAATATTCAAATATTCTTTACATATGCCAAACAGGTTCTTTATTAAATAAACATCCCAAGGATAAAAAGGTTCTTCAAAATAGGTGAATTTAATATAATTAGCCACAGTCAGAAAGAATGTAAGGAGTGAAATAATTATATTTGAGATACCCTTTCCTATTAATGAAATTAAAAACAAATATATACTCGATAAAAATAATATATTAAAAATTAGGTTTGGCTGTAAAATATCACGAAATGTGGTTATAAAGTTTTGCCTTATAGAAAATTCGCAAATAAATGTAGATAAGATGATAACGGCAAAAAACATAATAAACCTGTAAACAGGCTGAATATAAGTAGTAAATTCAAAGGATTTTTTACCCTTCTCAAACTTTTGAAATGGTAAATAAAATAGTAAATTAGCAGATGCGGCAAACCATGCAAAAAATATAGCAAAAAACGGCAAATATATAGCTGTGGTTGTACCAAGCTTTTGAAAATTCAAAAATAAAATACTTCCAAATAGTGAATTACCTAAGGATTTGTACATAACTGCTAAAAGTAATAATCCAGAGAATAACACGTTGAAAATGGTAAATCCCCAAATATTCCTCGTTTTTACTATATTATGCTGAGTGGCAATAAACCCTAAAACATATATTGGATAAAAAACCAAGATAAATAGGGGGATGCTATATTCTAGAAATGATGCCGCATATACTGATATAAATGATATTAAAAATGTTAAAGGTAGAAACAATTTATATCGTATAAGCTTTGGAGTAATTACATTCCAAATGAGATATGATAAAAATAACATATTTACCAATAGAACTCTAAAATTAGCATACGTAATGCCTAATAATGCCAAATTTGCAATAAGCAGAACTGCAGTTACAATTTTCTTAGGTTTAAATGATAATAATGGCATTTTAAATACTGCATATGAAGCTAAAACCGCTAGAATTAGCTGTAAAAAGCCACTGCCATTGTTAAAAACATCTATCACACTAATAATGATAGATAATAAGATGATGAGTACATTGTTTCTTAAGTTTTTCATGTTCTTCCCAGCTTCCGATAGATTATGTGGACAGAAAGTAATATTGTTTCCAATAACGAAAATATTAATGGAGTATATTATTAAGCTGTACCTAAATATGTGCTTTAGCAAATATACTGTATATCAGAAATTTAAATTATAAATATTTACTTGCGTTATTCTGATTAATACACTATTGCAAAAACTGTTTAAACGCATATCTGCATTATTTCCAGCATTTTTGATTATATCAAAGTATTAAAAAATATAAAAGAGATGTCTTGAGATAAACTAATAAATGTAACATAAAAGTAAAATAAAGCGGTTATACTATAAAATTCTTATTAAAAATTGGCTAAATCACAACCATCGACTCTAATTTAATAAACTAATACGACTACAAAGAATTTTTATCAAAACTCTACGTAGCCGTATTAGTTTAATTTACAATATTATTGCATGGGTAATATCATTTCAGACTAAACACATTCCAATGCGATTTCCATCATGTTTGTAAATGAGGTCTGACGTTCTTCTGCTGTAGTAACCTCATGTGAAGTAAATGAATCAGAAACGGTGAATATGCCTAATGCATTAACACCAGCGCGAGAAGCATTCATATATAAAGCTGCAGCCTCCATCTCTATAGCTAGAACACCCATTTTAGCCCATTGCTTCCAAGTATCAGGATCATCATCATAAAATACATCTGCTGATAAAACATTTCCTACTTTAGTTTCAATTCCTTTACTATCAGCTATAGATATAGCTTTTTTCATAAGTGACCATGATGCTGTAGGTGCATAGGTTCCAGGTAAATTATACTGTGCTACAAAGTTTGATGTTGTAGAAGCTGACATTCCAATAATTATATCTCTAATTTTAATATCTTTTTGAATAGCACCACAAGATCCAATTCTAATAAGGTTTTTAACCCCATAGAAATGTATAAGCTCATAAGAATAAATACCTATTGATGGCATACCCATGCCTGTACCCATAACAGATATCTTTTTTCCTTTATATGTTCCAGTATAACCAAACATGTTGCGGATAGCATTAAACTGAACTGGGTTTTCCAAAAAAGTTTCTGCTATAAACTTAGCACGAAGAGGATCTCCAGGCAATAATACTGTTTCTGCAATAATACCCTGTTCTGCTACATTAATATGTGGTGTTGGGATCATTTGTTTACCTCCTGATATTTTATATATAAATAATTTAATTAGATATGCGATCATACAAGCTAATCTTTATTAATTATACAATTATTTCAAGAAAAAGAATAGATATTTGCATTATTAATATGTGTACTTAATTATAGGAATTATGTATTGTTTTTAGAAGGCATATATTTAAGTTTGGCTTAGCGGCTTTGTGACTTACAGCTTTTACGTTACGCTTCGAGCCCTAGCAAGTAAATAAATATTTAACAAATTATAAAAATTTTATTGACAATTGCCCAGGTAAAGTTTATAATTAACAATGCGTTCGGGAGCTTAGCTCAGCTGGGAGAGCATCTGCCTTACAAGCAGAGGGTCATAGGTTCGAGCCCTATAGTTCCCACCATAAAAAGCAGTTAATTCTTAAAGGAGTTAGCTGTTTTTTTATTTTATGAAAACTATACTTCAACTTTTATATTATTGTTTAATTAATAAGTTGGAACTTAGCATTTAATTCAAGGATTGACTTTTTATTTTAATACAGTTTTTCAATTGTTTTTTTGTAAAAAATGTATTAAATTTTATCGAAAAAAGTGTTGACACATAAACAATCCCCTGTTATACTATCAAAGTGTCAAGGGCGTAATTAATGTTCTTGAATAGAATCATATGTCACGGCTGTGATTCAGAATATAGTAATGCTGGTGTAGCTCAGCAGGTAGAGCAGCTGACTTGTAATCAGCAGGTCGGGGGTTCGATTCCGTCCGCCAGCTCCAAAAACCTTCAAATCTAACGATTTGAAGGTTTTTATGTTTAAAGTACGACATTCTTATTTGCTCATTTACAACCTAAATTCCTAAGTTTTATATACCACATATTTTGAAGCCTTATAAATAGGGTGCTGTAGTTTTCGTATATGATAAAAAGTAACATAAACAAATATAATAAAATTTGTATAATATGCTTGCTGTTAATGTGATTTATTGCTAAAGTCGCCTATTCCTGTGTTTGATTTTTTAATAGTTATGTGACGTGAGCTATTTTTAATGCATTATCCAAATCAAGGAGAGAATCGCTTTCCTTAATTAGATTTTCATACAATAATTTCTTAGTTGAATCACTATCAATAAAATAACCAGTCATTCTTGTGGACTATTGTGATATATAAAATATATATTTTGGATATACTTTTATTTAAGAAAGAAGATATTAAGTTTATTTAAATACATTTTCTTTTCATGTATCTGTATAGTTTTCAAAGACAGTCGCATACTTAAAGTAGATGCAAATAATAAATAATTTTTTAAGGCCTTATAATAAATATAAGTAAATAGCTTTACATAATACAATTAAGAAGGAATTTTAATTTTAATAGCGAATAATACAGTATTGATGAGGTGAGAAGATGCTAATTGATATGGATGTTACAATAGCATATAAATGCTTCTGCTGTGGAACGTTTGATTTTACAAATATCAATCTTTTTAGATTCCATCGACATAAAAGTATTTTGCCAAAATGTAGGTGTGAAGGTATAAAACTAGAGATATTTGAAATTTGCAAGAACACGTATAGGATTATTGTGCCTTGCATTGGTTGTGGAACAGATCATTCTTTAATAATAAATAGAGAAGATCTTACCAGTAAAGATATTATGGTGTATACATGTCCAGATACAAATATCAAGCAATGCTTTATTGGCAGAGATTCTGTAGTAAGAGAATATGTTGATAATTTTGAAAAGGAATTAGATGATATTATAGATGGGCTTGGGTATGAGAATTATTTTGTTAATACTCAAGTTATGATAGAAACTTTGAATAAAATACATGATATTGCTGAGCAAGGTGATTTGCACTGTCAGTGCGGTTGCAATAATATTGGTGTTTTTTTGCTGCGTAAGGGTATTTACCTTAAATGTCCAAAATGCTCAGGAAATAAATTCATACCTGCTTCATCAAATAATGATTTGAAGAAAACAATTCAGAAGGTTAAGATTGTATTAGGAGAAAGAAAATCTAAATATAATATTAAAAAAGTATGAATAAAGAGATTAAGCTAAGGAAATAATTTTATATAGTTTGAAATATAACGCTGAGATTGACATGTTTTTTCTATTTTGATATAATAACCTCTGTGGAATGTTCAAAAACTCTCCTCTAGAAAAAGATTTAAATTGGGTTTTCTAAAATGATTTTTCGTAAAAATTTCCTAATTTTTAAGTTAAACGATAAAAAGAATTTTATAAGGTGGTGAACTATGGAGCAGGTTAATTTGCAGTCGAAGACCCTAGAAGATTTGCGATATATAGCAAAGATGATGGGGATTAAAAATATATCTAAATATAAAAAGAACGAGCTTTTGGATTTGTTAGTCAAAAGTTCTAGTGAAGATACGGCAGACGGCCAGGAGAGCAAGAATATAAGTACTTCCAAAGAAAGTTCACAATCTGAGCCTAATAGCGTTATTGAAACTAATACCGTTAATGAATATGTATCCAAGGTTAATGAAGGAAATGAAATGCAAGCAAATCAAGAACCTGTATTGAGAAAGTCTAAGAGAGGAAGACCTAGCAGTACTTCCAAATTAGATAAGCAGGAAGATAGTAACTCGAAAAATTCTGATAGTCAAGATATAAAATTAAAACCTAGTAAGAAGAATGCAAAATCAAATATGTTACCAGAATTAGATAAAAAGAGTAATTCAGTAACAGCTATTAAAATAGCGTCTGATAATAAAACAGAAGAAAATTCTAAAATTGAAGCAGATAATAAAACAGAAATAAAGTCTAAAATAGAAGCAGATGATAAGACGGAAATAAATTCTAAAATAGAAGCTGGGACTAAAACAGAACAAAATTCCGAAATAGAAGCAGATGCTAAAGCAGAGACAAATACCGATACTGAGTCAGATGCTAAGAAAAAAGTAAATACAAATATAGATGAAAGTGCCAAAGCAGAAACAGATACTAAAATAGAAGCCGAAACAAAAACAGAAAATGTTATAAAAGCAAATACAGGCAAACTACCTGAGAGATTAAAGCATATAGAAATAAAAGATGCTGAAAATACGTATACCGAAAAAGAAAATACTAAAGTACAAAGCAGAGTACATACTCATAGGTCTACAAAGATTGATATGCCTTTAAAAAGTGCTACTGCAAGACCACAGAGGATTGGAAATAAACCTCTGGTAGGTTCTACACCACAAAAAACAGAAACACAACAAAATGGGCAGTCGCCTTATTCACAGATGAGGAGAACCCAGCAAGTACGGCAACAACCACAGCCTCAACAAAATGGGCAGCAAGTACAAATGCCAACCCAACAAAATGGGCAGCAAGTGCAAATGCCAACCCAACAAAGTGGTCAGCAAGTGCAAATGCCAATTCAACAGAATGGCCAACAATCCCAATTACAGCCTCAACAAAATACTCAACAGCCACAGTTTCAGACTCAATCAAATGGCCAGCAAGCGACTGAGAGCGATGATCCTGTAGAAGGCGTTCTTGAAGTTTTACCAGATGGCTATGGATTTCTAAGAAGTGAAAATTATTTATCCGGTTTAAAGGATGTTTATGTTTCTCCTTCACAAATAAGAAGATTTGGACTTAAAACAGGTGACAAGCTGCGTGGTAAGGGAAGAATCCCAAAAGAGGGAGAAAAATTTCAGGCATTACTCTATGTTCAATCAATCAATGGGGACACACCTGATGTTGCATCTAAAAGAGTACCATTTGAATATTTGACCCCTATTTATCCTGATAATAGAATTACGTTAGAGACAGCCCCTAGAGAGTTTTCAACAAGACTTATTGACCTTATTGCTCCGATAGGAAAAGGACAAAGAGGAATGATTGTTTCTCCTCCAAAGGCTGGTAAGACAATACTTCTCAAGAAAATTGCCAATTCTATTACTGTAAATTATCCAGAAATAGAGCTCATAGTATTACTTATAGATGAACGACCTGAAGAGGTTACAGATATGCAGCGTTCTATAAAAGGAGAAGTAATATATTCTACTTTTGATGAGGTTCCTGAACATCATATAAAAGTTGCTGAGATGGTATTAGAGAGAGCACAAAGACTTGTTGAGCAGAAAAAGGATGTTGTAATTTTGCTTGATAGTATTACTAGATTAGCTAGAGCATATAACCTTACGATACCACCTACTGGTAGAACATTATCAGGAGGTCTAGATCCTGGAGCGTTACACAAGCCAAAGAAGTTCTTTGGGGCAGCCAGAAATATTGAAAATGGCGGAAGTTTAACAATAATGGCAACGGCACTTATTGAGACAGGAAGCAGAATGGACGATGTTATATTCGAGGAATTCAAGGGAACAGGTAATATGGAACTTCACCTTGATAGAAAACTTTCTGAGAAGAGAATATTCCCTGCTATTGATATTAATAAGTCAGGAACTAGAAGAGAAGAATTATTATTGAGCCAAAAAGAGCTGGAAAGCGTTTGGGCTATTAGAAAGGCTATGAGCAATATGGGTACTGCTGAGGTAACTGAAGTATTGATAAACAAGCTTATGCAGACAAGGACAAATGACGATTTTGTGAATAGTATAAAATTATCTTTCCTTGATAAAAATAATTCATAGTAACGCATTTTGTAAATATTACCTTGAAAAGTATAAAAAATGGGGGTTGCGGTATACAAATTTTTGTGGTAAAATATCACTTGCCTCTTTAATAAGCAATTTAGTACGTATAGTACGTTGAATATATAATAATTATGCTGTTCATTGAGGACAATGCATTATGTTGAAAGAAGGTGAAAAACAATGAAAGAAGGTATTCATCCTGATTATGCAGAAGCAGTAGTAAAGTGTGCATGTGGTGAGACTTTTACAACTGGTTCTACTAAGAAGAATCTTCACGTTGAAATTTGTTCAAAGTGTCATCCTTTCTTTACTGGAAGGCAGAAACTCATTGATACTGGTGGACGTGTTGATAGGTTTAAAAAGAAATATGGTATTGTTGACAATGGATAATTCAATACAATATAAGAATTAAGACATTATAAAGGCTAGGATATTTTTCCTAGTCTTTTGTTTATTTACTCAACTTTCCCAGGTAAAAAATCGTAGGTGTTCAACTTATCAATGGAAAGTTGAGTTGTTTAAAATAAAAACTTATACTAATATGCATTTAAAATATTGTTTCTTATATTTATAAACGAGATAGTATTATTTTGTTAATAAAAATAAAATAATTTTATAATACAATTGACTATTTTACTTTGTTTTCGTATGATTTGATATATAGTATTATTTATTGGATACATACCTAATATGCTATTTTTATTATATTAAATACGGATATTCTATATTTTTTGCAATATGGGAGGAAAAATGAAAAAAACTACAATTGGTGGTCAAGCTTTATTAGAGGGGCTTTTGATGATTGGTCCTCAGTATAAAGCTACAGCTATAAGAAAACCAGATGGAGAAATAGTGGTTGATAAACAACCAATGAAACCAAAAGGAAAGCTTTCCAAAATTCCTATAATTAGAGGAGCGGTGAATCTTTTCAGCCAACTAGTTATTGGTGTGAAAGCACTTATGTATTCTGCAGAGTTCATTGATTTAGAAGATGATGACAAGCCATATGAACCATCAAAGTTTGAACAATTTCTAGAAAGGAAATTTGGAGATAAGATAACAGATATTGCAATATATTTTTCTGTAATAGTATCATTATTTTTAAGTGTAGGTTTATTTATTTTACTTCCGAATTTTATTACTGACTTTTTATCAAATTTTATTAATATACAAAATGTTATTGTTCTCAACCTTATTGAAGGTGTTGTTAGAGTAGGTATATTTATCGGATACCTTGCACTTGTCTCCTTAATGAAGGAGATGAGGAGAGTATGGGAATATCATGGTGCTGAGCACAAGACTATTCACTGCTATGAGCATGGAGAAGAAATGACTGTTGAAAATGTAAGGAAATACTCCACAAGGCACCCTAGATGTGGAACATCACTACTTTTTACAATAATGATAATTAGTATTTTAATTTTTGCATTTGCTGGCTGGCATAATGTCTTTATAAATGCGTTGATAAGGATACTACTAGTGCCTTTAGTTGCAGGTGTTTCTCTTGAATTTGTTAAGATTGCTGTGAAGCGCGAAAGCTGGTTTTCTAAATTAATTACTGCACCTGGTTTGATGTTCCAGTCATTCACTACTAGGGAACCTGATGATAGTCAAATAGAAGTTGCTATAGCAGCATTCATGGAAGTTATACCTGTTGAAGAGGGTACCGATAACTGGGAAGAAAATTAAATAATTAAACTTTTATAGCTTAAAGTTAAGCAGATAATAAAAAACTACATAATAGACTGCGTGTAAAGCAGTTAAATAATACAATATAATTAAATTGATGATGCAGTGCAAATATGCTTTGTAAATACTTAAATTATTAAGTTGTGATATTGTGTAGAAATGTTTTGTAATAACTTTAAAAGCTAAATTTGATACTTTGCTAATGACTCATAGGAAAAAAATATGGAAATTAGAGATTTTTTACGATTTGCAATAGAAAGCTTAAATAATGCAGATATCGAGACCCCGGAGCTTGAAGCCGGGGTTATACTTTGTCATGCTTTAAAATGTAATAGAGCATATTTATACTCTCATGATGATAGAGTACTAAATCAGGAAGAAGTAGAACTTCTGAATAATATGCTTAACCAGCGTATGGACAATGTGCCTCTGCAGTATATTATTGGTGAGACAGAATTTATGGGACTACCTTTTATTGTCAGTCCAGATGTTCTTATTCCAAGGCACGACACTGAAACTCTAGTGGAAGAATGTATTAAAAAAGTAAGCCTGTTAAGTAAGAATACTGAGAAAGACATATTCATGGGATATGCTGAATCTATAAATATAGGCATGGACCAACGCAAAGACTTGAAAAATGTTAAAGTACTGGACATGTGTACTGGTTCAGGATGTATTGCCATAAGCATTGCTCATTATTGTCCGGAGAGTACAGTCATGGCCTGTGATGTTTCAAAAGATGCCCTTAAAATCGCTGCGCTAAACTGTGAAAGAAACGAAGTTCAAAACAGAGTGGAATTACATTGTGGCAATTTGTTCGATGCTATTGATGGTGGACAGCAGTTTAACTTAATTGTTAGTAATCCTCCATATATTGAATCCGATGTAATACCAGAGCTTCAAATAGAAGTAAGAAATTATGAACCGTGTTTGGCTTTAGATGGTGGGCGGGATGGACTTGATTTCTATAGAGAGATTATAGCAAAGGCGCCAGCGTATTTGACAGATGGAGGCTATATTTTATTTGAGATAGGATATAATCAAGGGGAAAGTGTTAAAGAGCTTATGAATGAATTTTTCTGCGATATTAATGTGCTTAAAGATATTAGTACGAATGATAGAGCTATAGTGGGTAGATATCTAAAAAATAAGTACTAAGAATTTATTTGTTTTTTTAGGAGGTCGATTTAATACATTTAAATTTATATGGCAAACATCATTAATTTGCCATAAAAAATCAATTATAACTCTATCTATGAGAGTAAAATCAATCATTCCATAACTTAATAATGCCTGCATCTTGAAGATTTTTTAAAATTATTATGCTAATTGGACCTACAAACATTCCTAGAACTCCAAAGAATTTGAGCCCTATATACATTGCTAGCAATGTTACTAGGGGGTGAAGGCCAATCTGGCTTCCTACTATTTTGGGCTCCATTATTTGCCTTATTAGTACACCTAAAATATATAAAATTGTCAATCCAAGTGCTAGAGGCATATTCCCAATAAATACATTCCATAAAATCCACGGAATCATTACAATACCTGTACCCACAATTGGTATAGCTTCCGAAATGGCAACGATGAGAGCTATTATAAAGGCATATTTAATGTTTAAAATAAATAGACCTACACTAACCTCAATAAATGTAAATCCCATTAATATAAGTATAGCTTTGAAGTAGCCAAATAATGCTTTAAAGGTATCTTTCTTCAAATGGCGAATTTTATTTCTCCAGGATAAGGGCATTTGTTTATAAATGAATATAGATATTTGTTTTTTATCACTACTAATAAAATATGTCGCTAATATAGTTACAATAAAAAACACTGTCAGCTTTGGTATTGATGATGCTGTATTTATTGTGTATTGAATAATAGTTGTTATTATACTAGTAAGCTTATTTGATAGGGACAAAAGATTTTTGGATATAGCATCTGTTACTTCAGCAGGTAAAGCGTTATAAAAACTGGTTATCTTGTGGGTAAGATCGTTTATTTGTGTAGATATATTACTGGAATATGTGTCTAAGTTATTACGAAGGATAGTTAATTCATCATATATTTTTATTATTCCTAAAGTTATTGCAGTTCCAAGGAGTGACATTGTTATAAGAATAGATAATACAGCTGAAATTTTCCTCGATATTTTAAATTTTTGCAAGAGCCGAATTACAGGTTCATTTATGTAGGATACAATAATTGCAATTATGAAAGGGGCAAAGAACGGAAGCAAATAGGTTATTGATATATATATAGTTGCAAATATAACTAATACTAATATAAGTTTTTTGATAGATCCTTGATATTTTTTCAATAAATCCATGTAATATCCTCCGATATGATTACTTACCATATATTTATACAAAAATGAATTTAAGTATTCTAGTAAGTAAATGTATGTTACTTTTATTAGTCTTCTTTATTATATTTCCATCCCAGTTTTAATGCAAGAGATATAATTGCATATATCAAATTATGGTAAAAAATAACAGCAAATTATATATTTATTGTATACAATATTCAGATATTTTTTACCAAATGCTTTAATTTAAGCCTTTTAGGTTGTATTTTAATAAAAAGTATTGTAAAATAATAAACAGAAGACAATTAATGTGAGAAGTCGATTATAGTCATATTTTATTTGTATTTTAAATACTAATGAGGTTTGACTAAAGAGATTTTTTCCATTATTATTGACAAGGGAAATTTATTTATTGATTAATTTTGTAGATAAATATTTTTCCTGCATTTAGTTTTGCCGTATTTTTAGAGTTTATATAAATTCTAAAAATATATGGGGGTTAAAATAATATTTCGAAAGGAGAATTAGCTGTGGATTGGTATTTATTACTGTCAGCTATTCTGTTGCCTGCACTAAGTGCGGCGCTATGCTTTATTATTAGAAATCAGAAAGCGCGTATTGCAATAGTTAGTATTTCAACATTAATACTTTTTGCAGTCGCTTATGGATTTGTTGTACTTTTGTTAAAATCTCCAGATGGAAAGATAGTTTTTGAGTTTAATGAAAGTACACTTCATGTGATTAGCTTGATAATTAAAGGGCTTGATTTATTGCTATTCGGCTATATCGCATATGTGGGTATAAAGCATAAAAAAGCAATAGTAGTTGTTCTATGTATTTTGCAGTTCATACCTTGGGCATTATTTGAGGTATTTGGTGTTTTCGGAAAGGTTTTTGAACCAGAGCATGCATTTGTAATTGACTATTTATCACTGATAATGATAATGCTTGTTTCAATTATTGGACCTATTATTACATTCTTCGCTCTTGGTTATATGAAAGAGCATGAGCATCACTTAAAATTAGGAGTATCAAGACAACCTAGATTCTTCATGATACTGTTTATATTTTTAGCGGCAATGAATGCATTAGTTATGACAGACAATTTATCATGGATGTATTTCTTCTGGGAAATAACAACACTTTGTTCATTCTTGTTAATTTCACATGATGGAACGGAAATAGCAATTAAGAATGGTTTAAGAGCATTGTGGATAAATTCTGTTGGAGGCGTAGCATTTATTATTGCTATTATATTAGTAAATTCGAGTTTGGGTACGCTTTCAATACAGGCTATTTCAGAGTCAGGTATGAAGGGCGCATTTACAGGAATGTTGCCAATAGCTCTTGGATTGCTTTGCATAGCTGGATTTACTAAGTCAGCACAGTTCCCATTCCAAAGCTGGTTGCTAGGAGCGATGGTTGCACCAACTCCTATATCAGCATTGTTACATTCAAGTACAATGGTTAAAGCCGGTGTATATTTGGTAGTAAGAATTTCACCTGCTTTCTCAGGAACTATTTTGGGAACACTTGTAGCTATTAGCGGAGGTTTCACCTTTGCAATTGCTTCAGCAATAGCTATTAGTCAGAGTAATGGAAAGAAGGTTCTGGCATATTCAACTATTGCAAACTTAGGATTGATAATCTGTTGTGCTGGTATTGGAACAAGAGTTTCAATTGCAGCAGCAATATTATTGATGATTTTCCATGCTGTTTCAAAAGGTCTGTTATTCCTTTGTGTCGGAACTATTGAGCAGGGTATTGGAAGTCGTGATATTGAGGACATGCAAGGACTATTCAAGATTATGCCATTTACTACAGTAATAACAGTAATCGGTATGATTTCAATGATGCTTCCTCCTTTCGGAGTGCTTATTACTAAATTTATGGCAATAGAAACTGCCGTTGATCAGCCACTAGTATTACTGCTAATTATACTAGGAAGTGCATTAACAGTAGTGTTCTGGGGTAAATGGATTGGAATTATTTTGACAATGTCATACAAATCAAAGTTCCATATAGAAAAGTTGACATTCTCAATGGAAGCTGCATTATCTGCGTTAATAATATTTGTTATGGCTGCAAGTATAGGTATTGTTCCACTATATAATACTTTAGTAAAACCACAAGTAATTGCATTTGCATTGGCAGATCAAGGGGCTCTTGTTGGAGAGGGTATGGGCATTTGGCTTCATAACATTGATAATGCAGTGTATGGAGGCTTTGCTTCAATAATATTCTTCGGAATAGTATTATTATTAATGGTTACAATCCCATTCTTCGCTCGTAGATTAAAGCCAACAAGACTGAAACCTCCATATTTATGTGGCAGCAATGCTAGTGATGATATGAGAGGTCTTGAATTTATTAGCCCTGGGGATAAGACAGAAACTGTTGTAGTAAGAAATTACTATATGCAGAATGTTTTCGGTGAAGATAAGCTTACATTTGGAGCTAATATTATAGCAGGTGCTTTAGTATTAATAATTATAGGGGTGGTGATTGGATTATGAGCATAAACAATTTCTTACTAGCTGTTATTGCCATAATAGTTGCCCCAATACTTGGTGGTTTATTAACTGGTATTGACAGAAAAATTACTGCTAGAATGCAAAATAGGCAAGGCCCTCCAATACTTCAGCCGTTTTATGATTTTTTTAAGCTGATTGGTAAGCAGGATATTGTAGTTAATCAAACTCAGATGGTATATGTATTAGGTCATTTACTATTTGCAATAGGCGCATTAGTTATGCTTGTTTTACAGCAGGATTTATTGATGATTATGTTTATTTTAGCTTTCTCTGGTGTTTCTCTTATAATGGGAGCTAGTAGTGTTCGTTCACCATATAGCAAGATTGGTGCTCAGAGAGAGATTATGTCTATGATGGCATATGAACCGGTTCTTCTGCTTATGGTGGTTGGTGTATATAAGGCAACAGGAAGTTTCATGATTTCTGATATATTTAAACATGAACAGCCTTTATTATTTAGTCTCCCATTGGTGTTCATATCCTTCTTGTTTATTTTAACAATCAAATTAAGGAAGTCTCCTTTTGACTTCGCGACTTCACACCATGGACATCAGGAATTGATAAAGGGTTTGACAACTGAGTTTTCAGGCACACAGTTAGCTTTAATAGAGTTAACTGACTGGATTGACTTAGTGTTATTTATGGGATTAATTTCATTGTTTTTTGCACAACCTTTATGGGTAGGTATTTTAATAGCAGTAGCTTGCTATTTTATAGAAATATTAGTGGATAATATCAGTGCCAGAATGACTTGGCAGTGGATGGTAAAAACAACATGGGTTGCTGGTATTGGTGCTGCTCTGGTAAATATAATTTGGATGTATCTAATTCCTTAATATTGGGATGAATAAATGCTAGTAGATTATTTGAAATTCTGGGAATATAGAACGTAAGTTGATGACAGCATTCAGCTGTCCTCATGAATTTGGTTTTTGATTGTAATAGCTCGAAAATATAGTCTATGTAAACATAGCGATTTTCGAGCTGTGTAGAGGTGGATGTAACTGTAAGAAGACTGTATACCTTAGCTTGCTGAGTTTGATTAGCCAAGCTGAGGTTGATCAGCGAAGCAAAGGTTCTCCACGAAGTCTTTACAAAATTTTGTGCCCAGATTGGGCGTGGGAGGTTAGTATGGGTATAATAGGCAAGTCAAGGAAAAAATCACCTTGGATTATGCATTATGACTGTACAAGCTGTAATGGATGTGATATTGAGACGTTAGCATGTCTAACTCCAATGTATGATGCTGAGAGATTAGGAATTGTCAATGTTGGTAATCCTAAGCATGCAGATATTTTGCTTGTAACTGGTTCTGCAAATAAAAGGAATTCGCAAGTGTTAAAAAATATATATAACCAAATGCCTAATCCAAAGTGTGTTGTAGCTATTGGAGCTTGTGCTTGCACAGGTGGTATTTTTAAAGAGTGTTACAATGTATTAGGTGGAATAGAAAATGTTATCCCTGTAGATGTATATGTTCCAGGCTGTTGTGCGAAACCTGAAGCAATAATAGATGGAATAGTACAAGCTATAGGCAAGCTAGATGAGAAGGCGGAGTTAATGAAGAGCGAAGGCTAGTAAGAACTCCCTTTACGGATCATGGAGGTACGTGGAATGGTTGAAAATTTAGTAGAAATTACAAGTGACAAATTACTTGCTGAAGCTTCAAAGTGCAAGTATAACGGTTATAGATTTGTTACTGCTACTTGTGCAGATAATGGTGATGATACTATTGATGTGTATTACCATTTTGACAAGGACTATGAAATGAGGAATATTAAAATCACTGTTAAAAAGGGTGAAGAGATTCCTAGTGTTTCAAAGGTTTATTTTAGTTCTATATTAGTAGAAAATGAAATGAAAGAATTATTTGGATTAAATATAACAGATATAGCTATAGATTACGGTGGACATATGTTATTATCAGATGAAGAATTAAATTCACCTATGCTAAGACAGCAAATAACTATTGAACAAAGAGGGGGTAAATAAGTATGAGTTCAACAGTAATACCTTTTGGACCACAGCATCCTGTGCTTCCGGAACCCCTTCACATTAAGCTTGTTATGGAAGATGAAAAAATTGTTGAAGCAGTACCTGCCATAGGCTATGTTCATAGAGGACTTGAAAAGCTTACAGAAACCAAAGAATTTACTCAGAATACGTTTGTTGTTGAAAGAGTATGTGGTATATGTAGTGTTATGCATGCAATGGCATATTGCCAGGGCATGGAAGAATTAATGAATATAGAAGTTCCTGATAGAGCAAAATTCCTACGTGTTATTTGGGCAGAACTACACAGAATGCACAGTCATTTATTGTGGTTAGGACTTTTGGCAGATGCTTTTGGTTTCGAAAGTCTTTTCATGCAGGCGTGGAGAAATAGAGAAAAGGTTATGGATATAATGGAAGAAACTGCTGGTAGCAGAGTTGTTATATCAGCTAATACTATTGGTGGAACAAGACGTGACCTTACAAAAGAGCAAATGGTAAAGATTAATCAAGTTGTTGACGAAATTAAAGAAGATTTAGAGCAGCTCGAAGCTGTATTCTTTAATAATTATACTGTTAAGCATAGATTGGTTGGAAGAGGCGTGCTTACTAAAGCTGACGCTATAGAATATTGCACAGTTGGACCAATGGCAAGAGCTAGTGGATTAAAAATGGATTTAAGAACTACTGGATATTCTGCATATGGTCAGCTAGACTTTGAACCAATTATACACAATGATGGTGATAACTATGCAAGAACATATGTTAGATTGCATGAGATTTACCAATCAGTAGATCTTGTTAAGCAGGCTATAGCTAAGATACCTGAGGGAGAGCATGTTGTTCCTGTAAAAGGAAATCCACCAAAGGGTGACGTTATTTCTAGGGTTGAACAGCCAAGAGGAGAAGTATTGTACTTCATGAGGGGAAATGGCACTAAGAATTTGGAAAGACTCAGACTTAGGACACCGACATTTGCTAATATACCTTCATTATTAAAAATGCTGCCTGGCAGTGAACTTGCTGATGTAGGAATGCTTATATTGACGATTGACCCATGTATATCCTGTACTGAGAGGTAAAAGAAAGTAGATAGGAGGTCATTAAGTATGTTTAAGATGGTTGAAAACGTTCTTAAGAATTTGGTATCAAAGCCTGCAACTAGAAACTATCCTTTTGATAAAAGAGAGCCTTTTAAGGACTCAAGAGGGCATATTTCTGGTTGTGATATAGATGTGTGTATTTTCTGTGGCATCTGCCAGAGAAAGTGTCCGGCAAATGCTATAATAGTAAATAAAGCGGAAAAATCTTGGGAGATAGATCAATTCAAATGTGTTATTTGTAACGCATGTGTTGAAGTTTGCCCAAAGAAATGTATTTGCTCAAGCCCAGAACATAAAACAGCGCAACAAACTAAAGATACATTAAAGTTAGTTCAGACGTCAAAGCCAGCAGAAAGTGTTGATCAAGATGCATGAGTATGCAGTAACTCAATCTATGATAAAGATGGCTGTAGATGAGGCAAACAAGGTTAATGCTTCAAAGATATTAGAGATTCGTCTTGTTATTGGTGATTTATCAACTATAATAGACGATTCTGTACAAATGTACTTTGATATTATGAGTGATGGAACTATTGCTCAAGGCGCAAAGCTAATATTTAAGAGGGTAAAAGCTGAGTTTAAATGTAGGGACTGCGGAGAAGTATTTATTAAGCCACCTACAGGGTTTGATTGCCCTAAATGTGGTGGATTAGGTACTCCAACAGGTGTAGGTAAAGAGTTTTATATTGATAGTATAGAAATTGAGTAAATAAAGGTAGCACACTCCGGTTCCGTTTTTTAGGGTATAAAGATGGAATTGGAGTGTGTTTGTAGTTTATAGATAAAAAGAATAGGATTAATTTATTGATAAAAAGGAGGTGTTAAGTTCATGTCATTTCACAGGTTATATTAATAGGACATGGACATAATTATGGAAATCAAAGTAATGAAAAACATTATGCATGCAAATGCAAAATTAGCTGATGAAAATAGAGATTTCTTTAACTCTAGAGGAATCAAAGCAGTAAATATAATGGCATCACCAGGATCAGGTAAAACAAGTACTATACTAAAGTTGATAGCTGCTTTTGGTGATAAAGCAAATGTAGCAGTTGTTGAGGGTGACATAGCTTCTAGTATAGATGCAGAAAAGATAGACAAGTTGGGTAATCCTGTTGTCCAGATTAATACCGGCGGAGGCTGCCATCTTGACGCAAACATGATAAAAAGTGCTGTTGAAAGTCTTAATTTGAAAGATGGATCTTTTTTATTCATTGAAAATGTAGGAAACCTTGTGTGCCCGTCATCTTTTGACTTAGGTGAAGGTATAAAGATGGTAATTGCAAGTGTTCCTGAGGGACATGATAAACCTTATAAATATACTTCTATGTTTGAAGCTGCTGATATTGTAGTTCTGAATAAAATGGATTTAATACCATATATAGATTTTGACAGAGATAGTTTTTATAAGGGTGTTAAGGCTTTAAATGAAAAGACAGAAATTATTGAAATATCCTGCAAAACTGGAGAAGGAATAGAAAAACTTGCGCAGTGGATGCTTACCACGCAAGTATCTCATAACCGTCCTCAGTAACTGCTATTGTATATTCCCATTGAGCAGATAGTGAACCATCTCTAGTAGTAACAGTCCATTTGTCTTTTGCTATTTTTACGGAGTAACCACCTTCGTTGATCATTGGTTCAATAGTAAAAACCATGCCGGGAAGCATTAGGACCCCCTTAGTGCGTTTAGCAAAGTGGTCTATATGGGGGTCTTCATGAAATTTGAGTCCAACTCCATGCCCGCCAAGATCACGAACTACAGTGTAACCTTTTTGATTGGCAAATGGCTCAATTGCACGACCTATATCGTTTGTTGAACCAAAAGGCTTTACTTGTTTTGCACCGATATCAAGACATTGTTTTGTAGCTTCAACCAGATCCTTTGCAGATTGTGAAACATCACCTATCATACACATTCTGCTTGCATCTGAGAAATACCCATTCAGAATTGTGGAAACATCTACATTAACAATATCTCCAGACTTTAATACTGTATGCTCACTTGGAATACCATGGCATACAACATCATTTATTGAGACACATACGCTTTTTGGAAAACCCATATAATTCAGCGGAGCAGGAATAGCATTATGCGCTATTGTATAATCATAGACGATTTTATCTACTTCTGCTGTCGTCATACCTGGTTTTATTTCATTTACGACTAAATCTAAAATTTGTGTTGTTATTTTCCCACTTTCACGTATACCCTCAATTTGTTCAGGGGTCTTAATCAGTGATGGGTGTGGAATAGTATAGCCTCCTGCTTTATACTTTTCCACTTTTGCTGATATTTCTTCTGAAAACACAATAAAACACTTCCTTCATTTTTTCTATTATAACAAGTTTAAGAATCAACCTGTATTATTTTATTGCATCAATAACAAGTTTAGGAATCAACCTGTATTATTTTATTGCATCAATAACAAGTTTAAGAATCAACCTGCATTATTTTATTTCAACAAGAGCAACAGTTATATCATCTTTAATATTATTTGGATTACTGGTATTTGAAAATGAAATAACGTGCTCAATTAGTTTTTCCAGTGTTTGAGACGGTGTTAATTCTGATTCAGCAATATGATTTAATAATCGTTCCTCACCAAATTGCTCATTTCTTTCATTTCTAATTTCTATTATACCATCGGTATAAAGAAATATGTTGTCCTTTGGCTTAATATTAATAGTCTGCTCAGTATATTCTGGATTTTCGACCCAATTACTGATTGGTATACCAGAAGCTCTAATTATATTGATGTGATTATCAGAGAAAATCACAGGACATACGTTAAGTCCTGCATTAGCGTAGGTAATAGTATATTCTTCTATATTTATAACAAAATAAAAAACAGCTATGTAAAGTTCGCTTAAAAAGTTATTATTATTGAAACTAACAAAAAGCCGCGTTAATGCTTTAGCTGGAGATATTTCAGATTTATCTAGTGCAACGTCTAAAAACACAGTTAACATAGACGCTGTCACACCATGTCCAGAGACATCAGCGATATATAAGCCAATATGCTTATCATCAATATTGAAAAAATTTATGAAATCTCCGCCTAAAGTTTCACAAGGTTTATAAATAAAGTTAAATTCAGCCTTTTCCAACTCGATAGTACTTTTTGGCAGAAGGCTACTTTGTAATCTTCTTGCCATCATCAAATCTTCTTTTAACATAATGTTTTGATTTTCGATTTTTTGATGCATCTCTTTTATTTCAGTAATGTCATGCAGAACTTCTATAACTGCATCATCTTCTATAGAGCCATTATCGGTTTTAAAAGGTGAGCTACTTACGTAAAATGTACGTCCATTTATTGTTTCCTCTTTACAGCGAGCCCAATCTGGAGTATTACTTCGAGAAATACAATTAGGGCAAGGAGATGTCCTACCCAAAACTTCGTAACATTTATGACCCACAATATCCATACCAATAGATTCACGCATGGTCTTATTTACAAAAATAATATTGTCATTTTTATCTATTACGCGAACCCAATCCTGCATTCCGTCAATTATTTCTTCAATAAAAGTACATGCAGATGAACCTATTTTCTTTCTAAACTTGTATGGCAAAATTATCAACCCTTCTAATGAATATATTTGAAATTGCAACATACATAATATTATGGACTATTATATTGTAACATAGTTATCTAATTTTAGAACAACTAATGTCAAACTATTTTTACAACAGAGTAATGGCAAATTATATTATTAGTTTTATTTGTCAATAATACTAAATGATTGATGATTCGATTGAGTATAAACCCCTCTGAAGTCAAAAGCTCTAGTTATCATACAAAAAATTAAAGTATCGGCGGTGAAAGAAAATGAGTTTTGAAGCAAAAGTTTCTAATTTAACGTATATTAATGCAATGGGTAATAATGCATTTGCTATATTTTCAGAAGCTCTATATCAAACAATTATTAATTGCAAAACTGAGATTTATAGTGACATAGTATTTGTGTGCATTGGCTCAGACCGTTCAACAGGCGATAGTCTAGGTCCGATTGTTGGACATAAGCTTAGAGTAATGAACTATAGTAATGTACATGTTTTTGGGAGTCTTGAAAGCCCGGTTCATGCAAAAAATCTATGTGAAACAACAGAGTTTATTACAGAGAAATATAAAATGCCGTTTATTATTGCAATAGATGCTTCTCTAGGCAGAACGGAACATGTAGGGCATATAACTGTAGGTAAAGGTTCTTTAAAACCTGGCTCGGCAGTTAATAAAGATTTACAGCCAATTGGGAATATGCATATTACTGGAATAGTTAATTTTAGTGGTTTCATGGATTTCTTAACTCTACAGAATACTAGGCTTTGTACTGTAATGAAAATAGCCGATATCATTTCAAGCGGTATACGATACACTATTTGGAGGATGCAGAGAGATGATATTAAAAAAAGTATTTCAAGAGTAGAATTAATTTAGTTCTAAGACACACAATTTAAATCAGACTTTTTAAAGTATTAACCTTATAATATTATAAATACTAATTTAAGTTACAATGATTTGCACTTACTCTTAGTATTCAGCAAATTTGCATTTTATATAAAAGTATAAATAGTTTTACTATATAAAATTATTTAGGATAAGTGTAAATTATTAAAACAGGTAGACGGAGGTTAATATGAATAATAAACGTCATGGAACTATGATTATTGGAATAGTGCTTATTTTACTCGGTGTTCTTTATTTCTTAGACAATACTGGAATTTTTGAGATTTATTTTGATATCTTTGATATTGGATTTATTATCTCCCATTTCTGGCCGATGGTTCTTATCATTATTGGTTTAACATTTCAGTATTCTTTTTTTTCAGCAAAGACATCGGATGCCGGAATACTTGTTCCAGGAGGAATCCTGCTGGTTAGTGGTCTTACTTGCCAGCTTTCTACATTATTTCATTTGTGGGGATATTTATGGCCTGGATTTATGTTTGCAGTAGCTGTGGGATTATTTGAACTTTACGTTTTTGGAACTAAGGAGAAGGGTCTTTTAGTACCAGTTTTCATTTTAGGTGGGTTGTCGCTGATATTCTTTATGATTCAACTAGGTAGAATTTCATTTTTACAGACATATCTTATACCACTAATATTAATTTTAGGTGGAGTTATGATAGTTGTTAAAAACAGGAGAAATTAAGACAGCATAAACCTCAAACTATTGGCTATAACATATAGCAATTGACTTTGCTAATGCATATTATATATTATTCATTAGCAGGGGGCATATAAATGAGTAATAATGAGGATGTTAAGGCTAAGTTAGAAGATATTAAACACTATTTGTACAAAGAAATTCATCAGTTAATGCAGGTTGGACAGGGAAAATTTAACGTAGGAAAAGATAATATTATTGATAACAGATTTGAAAAATTTAAACCCTCAAAACATAAAAGGGCTTATAAAAAAAGTAAAGAATATCTAAAAAAAAGATGTTATTTAAGATAAAAGATGGGTATATATATAATTAACGTTGTGTCGTGTGTAATTGTTTATTACGATACTGAATAAACTAAATTATATAAAGGAGAACTGAAATATGGATAAATACGTTTGTACAGTTTGCGGTTATACTTATGATCCTGCAGAAGGAGACCCAGATAGTGGGATAGCACCAGGTACAGCTTTTGAAGATATTCCAAGTGATTGGGTATGTCCAGTGTGTGGAGTTGGCAAAGATTCATTTGAAAAAGCATAGTTAAAAACTACTGAAAACGGTTTTCCTGATTATAGGAAAACCGTTTTTTATTTAAAAATGTAAATTGCTTGTCAACTTGCACTTTTTTAAAAAATTAATCGGACTAAGTTGAAGGGGTGATTTTTTAATGAAAAGTAAAAGACCGGTTATTGGGATTACAGCAGCATATGATTTTGAAAAAGGTATTAGTATGTTAAAAGAGGACTATTATGATGCTGTTATTCAATGTATGGCAGTACCAATGATAATTCCAGCTACTGATGACAAGGTTATGTGGGTTGAATATTTGAATATTTGTGACGGGATTATTTTATCTGGAGGGCCTGATGTTGATGCTTCTCATTTTGGTAAATGTAATATGCCCTATGCAAATGAAATTTCGCCAATTCGTGATAGTATGGAGCTATTTATTGCAAAGCAGGCTTTAGCTATGGATAAGCCAATTTTAGGCATTTGCAGGGGAATACAGGTGATTAATATTGCAGCAGGTGGAAGCATCTTTCAGGATATTTATGTAGAGAATAATGGTAAGCAGCTTTTAAAACATAGTCAGCAGGCACCAAGATGGTTTAAGATACACAATATTAATATTTTGGGTGATACCTATCTTCACAGCATTTTTAGGACAGATAATTTAAAAGTTAATTCATTTCATCATCAGGCAGTTAGCGATATTGCACCTGGATTCACAATTAATGCTTATTCAGAAGATGGAATAATTGAGGCAATAAGTCATGAAAGCAAGAAATTTGCTTTAGGAGTACAGTGGCATCCAGAAAATTTATGGAGAAAAGATAGAGTGCACCTAAAGGTATTTGAAAGGCTTGTATCTGTATGCTAAAATACTGTTAATATAGAGTAAATAATTGTGTCTTTTCTTATATGAAATGTTGAAGCTCAGGTTGCTTACATTTTAGGAATCAGATGAATAGGAGATATTTTGATGTTTAATAAACTTGAGGAGTTATTAAATAAATCACTTGGTGAATTCCACACTCCAGTGATTAAGATTTTTGAAATTATAATTGTATTTATTATATCTGCGGTAATTATTAGAATTGGAAGATTACTAATAAAAAAATTTTTTGAAAAGCAGAAGAAATTTAAGTTCAAGCTTGAAGATAAGAGATTAGATACTATGTGTACTTTATTAGTTAGTGTATTTAAGTATATTATATATATAGGTGCCATAATTATTAGTTTATCTGATATTCTAGATTTAAAAGCAGTACTTGCTGCTGCAGGTGTAGGCGGTATTGCCATAGGTTTAGGAGCTCAAAGTCTAATAAAGGATACTATTTCGGGGTTTTTTATTCTGCTAGAGGATCAGTTCGCTGTGGGTGATTTAATTACTATTGACAATATGAATGGAGTTGTAGAACGTATAGAACTCAGAGTCACTAGATTAAAAAATGTAAATGGAGATTTGTATATAATTCCTAATGGTGAGATTAAAAGAGTAATTAACCACACAAGGGATAACAAAATGGTTATCGTTGACATTCCCGTTGCTTATTCAAGTAATTTTGCGAAAGTAAATGAAATAGCTCACAAAGTATGTGAAGAGGTAAAAGAAGAGTTTACAGTTTTTACAGAGGAGCCAGCTGTTCTGGGTATTACGGAATTAGGTACTAATAATATGAATTTACGGATTACCGCAAAAACTCTTCCGAATGAACAATGGGCAGTAGAACGATGCATTAGAATGAAGATAAAAGAAGAATTTGAGTCAAACAGACTAGAGTTTTATGACAAAACTACGTTTTTGAAGCCTCAGTAGAGAAAGCCTATAAAGTTTAAAGTGGATAACATTTAAAGTCTAAGAAATTTTGCACACTGAAGACTACGAGCCATGAACGGCGAATGTGTGCGACGGCTAAAGTGCTGATTAACTCAAAAGCACATCATTAAATAAATACCACCCTCATCGCAAAAAACGCTTGCGTTTTTTGAGACTCGAAAGAGCACTATGTAAGCACCAACTATACTTTCGAGTTGTTTTGGCAACAAACCATTGATAAGTTAGAACACCGATGGGTTTTTTATGTGGGAAAGTTGAATAATTAATTTTAATACAGAGCGATATGTAATAAATTATAATAGCTGTTATTAGCAGCTCAAGGAGGAAAATATGCCTGATAAATATGCTTTGGGAGACATAGTAGAGATGAAGAAGCAGCACCCTTGTGGAAGCAAGCAATGGGAAATAGTTCGTACTGGTGCTGATTTCAGGATAAAGTGTGTCGGCTGTGAGCATCAAGTAATGCTTGCTAGAACGAAGTTCGAAAAAAGTGTTAAAAAGATTATAAAGTCCAATTTGGTGAGTGATACTAATAGCTCTACTGAGAATTAAGCTCTATACATTTGCCATAAAGGCATAGAGTTTTCCAAATATGTGTATATATAGTACTGTATTGGGAACACTTAGTAATATGACTAAAGTCAATTACGGTTTCAATGATGTTAACAGTTCTTCAGCCGATAGTAATTGACTTGATATTACTAGGAGGATAAAATGGAAGAGCTTAAAAAAATTTCACCATCACAAAAGTTTGAGAATATTATAAAGGAATACCTTCACCAAGGAAAAGAAAAACTGGAAAATGATTTGGTAGGGACAAGAGAAGCCATTAAACTAATTGCTAAGGATAAGACCAAAAACTTTATGCGTACTATGGATTTTGGTTTGAATGAAGAAGAGAGAAATTGTTTGCATCAATTGATTATAACAAGTATGTATCAATCTTTTTGTTATGGGTATGGAATTGGCAAAATAGAAGGCGAAACAAAGCAAAAAGTCAATTTATGATAAAGTTATTTTATAATAACTTGTATATTTAATATATCTAATAATTTTTTTATAGACACGTAAAAACGATGAGATAAAAAGTGATAAATGAGAGTGAAGGAAGGAAAAAGTTTATTATTATACAATTCTTCTTGACAGGAATAGACAGATGGTTTATTCTTGTGTGCAAGAAACATAAACAAAGAGGAGTGTAGATACAATGGTGAAAAAGCAAGGTTTTAATCCATATCTTCCTTCGTGGGAGTATATTCCTGATGCTGAGCCTTATGTTTTTAATGGCAGAGTCTATGCATATGGATCTCATGACTGTTTTAACGGATATGTGTACTGTATGAATGATTATGTTTGTTGGTCGGCACCTGTGGATGATTTATCTGATTGGAAATATGAAGGCGTGATTTATAAAAAAACTGATGATCCATTAAATCCTGATGGTAGTATGTGCCTCTATGCACCAGACGTTACATTAGGTCCTGATGGGCGTTATTATCTATACTATGTTCTTGATAAGGTACCCATTGTTTCAGTAGCTGTTTGCGATACTCCAGCAGGTAAGTATGAATTTTACGGATATGTTCATTATTCTGATGGAACACGCCTGGGAGAAAGGGAGGGTGATCAGCCTCAATTCGACCCAGGTGTGTTGACTGAAGGAGAAAAAACCTATTTATATACTGGCTTTTGTGCAATAGGAGATAAAGCAAGAAGTGGTCCTATGGTAACAGTACTTGGAGCCGATATGCTCACAGTTTTGGAAGCACCGGTGTTCATAGCACCAAGTCAGCCTTATAGTGAGGGCAGTGGCTATGAAGGGCATGAATTCTTTGAAGCACCTTCCATCCGAAAAAGAGGGGATACATATTATTTCGTATACTCATCAATTGTCTATCATGAATTATGCTATGCCACGAGCAAATGCCCAACCAAGGGTTTTACTTATGGAGGAGTGATTGTCAGCAACAGTGATCTCAATATTGATACCTACAAGCCAGCTGAAAAGCCTATGTTCTATGGCGCAAATAACCATGGAAGTATAATCGAAATTAATAACAAGTGGTATATTTTTTATCATAGACACACAAATGGAACTAATTACAGCAGGCAGGGTTGTATTGAGCCAATTACATTCCGCGAAGATGGCTCGATTCCGCAAGTTGAGTTGACCTCCTGCGGTCCAAATGGAGAACCTCTTGCTGGAGCTGGAGAGTACCCCGCATATATAGCATGTAATTTGTTTTGCAAGGAGGAATCCATTTATACGGATTGGACTGCATCATGGATGAATAACCAGTTCCCAAAGATCACTCAGGATGGAAGAGATGGGGATGAGGAAATCGGCTATATAGCCAATATGAAGGACTCCGCTACAGCTGGATTCAAATATTTTGATTGTAAGGGGATAAAGAAAGTTAAAATCAAGGTTCGTGGATATTGTAAAGGCGAATTTGAACTAAAAACTTCATGGGATGGAACGGTACTCGGAAAGATACCAGTAGAGTTTACGAATATTTGGAAAGAGTATTCTGCAGATATAGCCATCCCTGATGGCGTACATGCATTGTATTTTTCGTATACAGGTTCGGGTAGTGCACATTTTGCTTCTTTTACTTTAGAATAGAAAATTAAAATGTTAGCCCAAATAGGATTATGAATGGGCAGTTCCCTAATGGGAAAGGTTTGTTAGTATCGTAGATAGATTAAAGGTTTTAAAAAGTATGTTACTCTACAGTTTCGAGGCTAGTGGGTACATATAGCTATCAATAAGATTGTACCAAATAATAGCATTATAGACATTTGAAAGTCTATAATGCTATTATTTTTTATTAATTGTAAAAAAATATAAATATGAGACTAAAATGTAGAAAGCTAAGTTGTTGTCTGTTATACTTATAACATTGAGCTGTTTTATGGTAGTAGCAGGTATATCTGTATGAAACAAGTTGCTTAGATTTTCGTAGATGCCATAAAAAGCAATTAGGTTTATTGGACTAGTTTTAATAAACTTAATAGCAAACAGTACCGTTAATCGAATGAGTATTAAAAGTTCTATAGATATTTGGGACAGGTAATGACTAGGAGGATGAGAGAATGATTAGCAAAATATTTAGTAGATTTAGGGGATTAAGTTGGAGATTTTTTAGAGTATCTGTTTTGTGTATGTTAATACCTATGTTAGTAAGTTTGTTTACAGCTAGTTACTTTTCTCAAAAGTATTTGGAGGATTCAGCTAGTAATGCGTTATTAAACATTGCTGATGAAAAGAGTAATCAGCTTGAGTTAGCATTGTCAAATATAGAAAAGCAGGCTCAATCAATTGCAATGCAATCTTATATTGTTGATACACTAAGCGGAGCAGATGCTAATTCAGCTAATCCAAGCCAGACGGATTTACAGAAAATATCAAAAAATCTTGAGGATAATTTTAACCTATCAAAAGGTCTTTTCGAAAATATATTCATGATGTATAAAAATAAGGATATAGCAGATGGTATTGGAGGTGGATCTGTAGGATGGGAAAACGAGGAAGTAGGAAGCGCAGACCAATTGCTTATACGTCCAGCAAAGGCATCACCTACTAGTGGACGACCTGTTATGACAATAGTAGCTCCTATAAAAAACAATGATAAACATCTAGGTACAATTGGGATGGCGCTAGAATTGAACAACATATCTAAAAATATTATTGATAGTAATTCAGCTTCAAATGATTACAAAACACTTATTTTAAATTCTGAAGGACTTGCTATTTCATCAACGGATAAAGACTATGTTTTATCTTTGAATTTACAGGATAATAAAAATGGATTACTGGAGTTTTATAATAAAATTAAATCTAACAAAAGCGGTATTGATTTTCTTACCCTTAAGGGAATCAACTGTATCGCTGCATATAAAAACAGCAGTAAGTACGGCATGTACATAATATCCTACAAGCCAGTTTCAGTATACACTAAATTGACAGAGAATTTAGGATTAGGATTATTTATAGTTTTCTTAATCAGTATTTTATTAACATCAATTATTATTTATTTTTCTTCTAAAAATATAACAAAACCAATTCTTATAGCTGTAGCGCAAGCTGAACAGTTGGCAAATAGAGACTTGTCAGTTAATTTTATAGAAGATTCTATTAATAGAAAGGATGAAATCGGTAAGCTGGCAAATGCTTTTTCTACTATGATTAAAAATCTAAAAGCAATAATTACACAAATAGCTAATACATCGAATGAGGTAGCTATATCTAGTCAGGAATTATATGAATCTGGTGAGCAGGTTGGAAAAGCAGCTGAGGAAGTGGCTAACATAATCCTAGAAATTTCATCAGGTGCAGAAGAACAATCATCTAACATTGATTCGGCATTATCAAATCTGAGTTATTTAGTTAACCAAATGGATGAAGTAAATATGAGTACGAATAATATGCAACAAACTACTAATCATATGATAGATGATATTGCTACAGGGAGAAGTATGGCCACTGAATCTGTTGATAGCATCAAGACTCTTAAAGCTAATACTGAAGGAGTTTCAGAGGTTATTTTCAATTTGGGAAAAACTTCTAATCAAATAGGAGAGATTATAGAATTGATAAGCGGTATAGCTGAACAAACTAACTTGCTTGCCTTAAATGCAGCTATTGAGGCGGCAAGAGCGGGTGAAGCAGGAAGAGGGTTCAGCGTGGTTGCAGATGAAATCAGAAAATTAGCTGAAGAGTCTGCAGATGCCAGCAGCAAGATAGCGAAGCTAATTGTTGAAGTAAAAAGTGGAGTTGATACAGCTGTTACTAAGATGGATGGCAGTATAAAGTCTGTAAACTCTAGTGTAACAGCTATTCAAAAGAATGGAGAAACTTTCTCAGCAATTTACGAGCAGGCTAAACTACTAAAGGATATTGTGGGGAACGTTACTAAAAGTGTAAATATAATGACTGAAAGTAGTCGCGATTTTGAGCATACGATGCAAGAAATAAATGAGACTAGCCATGAGTTTGCTTCTACTTCTGAAGGAGTCTCAGCAGCTAGTGAACAACAAATAGCATTGACACAAGAGATAGTCGCTTCTTCAAAAGGAATGGCAGTCATGTCTGAAGAGCTATCGAACCTAATCAAAAATTTCAAACTGTAATTTGATTGTTATTTCAGAAACTATTTAATGATAAGGGGTTGTCCCAAAATGCATCTTAACAATTATCTATTGTCCAGGGATTATTTAACGCTAGATAATATGTTAAGAGATGTTTTAGGACAACCCCTTTGTAGTTTGCACAGAATGGTTCTACGCTTAAAGTTGTAAATAAAATACTAGAGAGGGTTGAAAAACTTAATAAACAGTATGTCAATCCAAGCCTTCAAATTGCATATTGTAGTATTTCGAATACAAACCGTTTTTAGTTAACAGTGTCTTATGGTTTCCACGTTCTTGAATACCATTTTCACTTATTACAATTATTTCATCAGCATTTCGTATAGTACTAAGTCTATGGGCAATAACAATGGTGGTTCGATTCTTTGAAAGTCGCTCTAAGGATTCTTGAATATGCCTCTCACTTTCATTGTCTAATGCGGATGTAGCTTCATCAAGAATTAAAATAGGAGGATTTTTGAGAAATACACGGGCAATAGCTATTCGCTGCTTCTGACCTCCGGAAAGGCGTGTACCTCGTTCACCAACATAAGTATCATAGCCATTCTCTAAACTCATAATAAAGTCATGAATATTTGCATTTTTAGCGGCCTCAATAATTTCTTCATCACTGGCATTAGGCTTTCCATAAGAAATATTATCACGCACATTACCAGAAAACATATACACATCTTGCTGAACAATACCAATAGATTTACGTAGAGATTTTAGTGTTATATCACGAATATCAATCCCATCAATAGTAATTTCACCACTTGTAACTTCATAAAAGCGGGGGAGAAGCGAACAAAGTGTTGTTTTACCGCCACCTGATGGGCCAACGAAGGCCACTGTTTTACCGGCATCAATTGATATACTCACATTATCTAATACCTCTGAAGTTTCATCATATTGGAAAGAAACATTGTTGTAGTTTATTTGTCCACGAGGGTTTATAAGGTCTTTTGCGTTTTCTCTGTCTTTAATTTCTGGTTCTGTTTCAACAATTTCTAAAAAGCGTTTAAAACCAGATAATCCTTTTTGGAAGGACTCTGTAAAATTAACTAGTACTTCTATTGGGTTTATAAATATTCCTATATATAGTGCATAGATTGCAAGATCAGTAGGCTTTAAACTGCCTTTAGCTATAAAGTAGCCTCCACTTATTAGTATAGAAGCATAAAGTAAACCCTGAAAAAAGCCAGTTCCGGCATGAAAATTTCCCATTATCAAATAGCTGCTTTTTTTAGAATCTAAAAATTTTAAATTGCAGTCCTTAAACTTATTGTGTTCAATTTCCTCATTTGCAAAGGACTTAACTACTCTAATACCAGAAAGAGTATCTTGTACTCTAGAATTAACAAGGGCGATTTTTTTACGATTATCAGTAAACACTGATCGCATTTTTAAGTTTTTATTAAAGCAGAAAATAAACATTACAATGGTTACTGCTAGAAGAATCAGAGTCATTTGTGAGTTTATAGTTGTTAATAAAATAAAAGAACCTATAATTTTTATTGCAGAAATAAATAAATTTTCGGGTCCATGATGTGCCAACTCAGATATATCAAATAAATCTGATATAAGCTTAGACATCATTTCGCCTGTGTTATTTTTATCATAGTAGGAAAATGGAAGAGTTTGAAAATGATCAAATAATTCTTGACGCATATCACTCTCCATACGTGCTCCCATTATATGTCCCCAGGAAGTAATAAAGTACTGGCAGGCATATCTCAATAAGTACATTGCAAGTAATCCTACACCTACAATCCAAAGTGAGTTAATTATTTGAGAAGAACTACCTGTAAAAACACTATCTGTAAGGTAATCTAGAATCTGTGGAAATGTAAGGTCAATTGCAGACAAAATTAAAGCACAAAACATATCTATAAAAAATAGTACTTTGTATGGTTTGTAGAATTTGATAAATTTCTTTAACGTAGTCATATATTATTTCTCCAACTAATAATTTATTTTTGATTCATCTTTTACGGCATAAATAAATCATACTTCAGATAATATTTTACTCTAAGTATTTGCTTTTTGAAAGGAATAAAGTGTTCTTATCTATATAAAAGGATGTATTTAAATATAATTAATGATGTAAGCTATTAATTTATTAGATGTTTAGCATAGCTAAAAACTAAAGTGGGGCTGTAGTAAAACAATTCTTAACTACATTATATATGTATCGGTAAAAAACAGATGCAATATATTGTTTGCAAGATGAGTTTTCAGGACAGCCCATTAAAGAAGAGTCAAGAATTTTGCTTATTTAATCTTTCAATGAAGGAAATAACTAAACTTAAGTCTTCATCTGACATATTTATTAGTAAAGAAAGCATTTTATTTATTTTAGGATTATTTAAAATCTCATCAGCGAGTTTTTTCGCCTCTGATTTAGTATTCTCGTTATCAGAAAAGCCTAATAGTGAGTTCGCATCAACATCTAATGCTTTCATTAATAACTTAATAGTACTAGAATCAGGTTTGTTTTTATTGTTTTCCCAATCGCTAACAGAATTATGCTTAGCACCTATCAAGCCTGCTAGCTGTCTTTGCGTAAGACCTTTAATTCTTCTTTGTTCACGAATTCTGTCACCTAACGTAATCATTTTGGATACCTCCTATCAAAAGTTATATTATCAATAATTTATTGTTTTGTAAATAAAATTATCCGAAATAGTCGAAAAAAACTTGTTGACATTTCGAAACAGACGAATTATAATTTTTATTGTTCGAACATATGTTCGATTAATGAGCGGACTAAATTTTCCAGCGTATTTACTCCGCGAAACCTTAATAAATTAGTGTTTAAAAGTGATTAACTAGTTTTTTCTAAGGTGTTGAGACTTTTTGCGCTTTATGACAAATAAGTATTAATTTATATAGGTTCAACTCACTTTTTGTGGGAAAGATGAGTAAATAATTTAAAAATTAATATATACAAGACTATAAGGAGGGGGAAATGTATGTTAAAAGAGGGGCTTAATGAAACTATTCATCCAATGGTTATGTTTTTTGGTAGCAATGATTTTTATTACTTACCTGATTTTCTAAAAGAGTTTAAGGAATTTAGAAAACTCAGAAATCTTTCTGAATCTGAAAACATAGAACTTTTAAAAGTGTGGAATAATTTTGAAAACGTAGTGGGTGACAATTTTATAAATGATTCCACTGAATGTGGTGTTGAGAGCTGGGAGAGAATTTTAAATATTGTGCCTAAAGCTTATGACACATTAAATGATAGAAAATTTAGAGTACTAACAAGGCTAAATGAGAAACTGCCATATACATATAGAGAAGCAGAGAAGCGACTTGCTTAACTATGTAGGTAGATAGATACACATCATAACTTCAGCTTGATAAATTACTGCTTGTAAGACTCAATGCAGTCATCTTAAACTGATGAAATTCATTTACTTTGTTTAACTAAGCGTTACATGCTTGCTTTATTAAATTTAGCATATATTTGCACATTTTTATAAATTGGAAAAAGTCTGAGAAGAATGCCATTATAGGAAATGTTCTTTTTGCTATATCAGGAAATTTGGTATCAAACCAAAAACTGAGTATACTACAAGAAATTATATTAGGGTATTTTGAGTACTTTGAAATTCTTTCACAAGAGCCAACTTCAGGTGAGAGATTTGAAGAGACTTTTAATACTATTCTCCAAATACCTGCTGAAATATATAAGTTTATAAATGTAAATGAAATCTTATATGAAGCAGAATTTACTTGTGATTTATTGTATGAAAATGGAGTAAAGAAAAATTCTAAGGAAAAAAGTAAGGATAATTTTTTAGAATATTTATGTGCTTAAAATTATAAAGGTTAGGGTGAGCAGTTTGGCAAAAAAAATAACTACAAACTTGGAGAAGGAAATAGATTATCAAGAATACAGACGATTTTTAACTAATGTTGATATTAATGGTGTTAGTTTAAAAAACTTAATGTTTCAGGTAATAATGAAACTGATAATTCTAATACTTTTATTTCAGTAAATTATAACGCAATTAAATCTAAAATTGAGGACAACAAGCTTGAAGTATTGTGTAAGTTTGAAGTTAAAGCTATTTATGAAATGGATACTGATACTTTAGAAAAAAAATGAAAAATCCATTATTTAGTATTAAATTTGATTATTGCATTGCATACTCTGTAGAATCTCTTAGTACTTTTAGTAATGAATATATTGAGTTTTTTATTTATAAAAATGTGCCAATTAATATTTGGCCATATGCACGTGAATTAGTAAGTTCTATAACAACAAGGATGGGTTTTAGTCCATTAATTTTGAAGCCCCATAAATCAATATAGTGATAAGGTGGGATTTTGATGCTTCTAACTTTTAAAACTAAGGCCTATCCAACAGTACCAGATACTGCATGTATAGAATTAGCTAGTTTCCTTTTAAATGTAAGAGAATTTCTTGATTTAACATTTTCTCTCTTATCAAGAAAAAAATCTCCCGAAAGAAATTCTGAATTTTTGTTTAAAAGAATATTATCTTTATATCAAGGTAAATGTCTGAAAGATAACGTTAATATTAGTTCATATCTAGAACTAATATTTAAGTATTATAATACATCCCAGGATTGTCTAAATTCTAGAAGAGGATGTCTACTTGAGCTGATTGTTAAGGAAATTAAACCTTTAATACTTGTAGATAATTATGATATTATACCTGAAAGTATAGTATATTATTGTGGAGCAGAAATGTCTAAAAAGGATATAGATATAGTTTTTTTATATTCTGGTATTGAATTAATTGAATGTAAGTCATCAGCTAAAAATTATCTTAGACCAGAACCTTTAGAGAAAGATAAAATAGAAAAATTAAAGCTTATGGAAGATACTCAAAATTTGGCTATAAAAGAAAATTATGATTGTATTATATTTTTAGCTACATACGATGAAGAGACATCATAAGTAAATGATATACTAAGAAAATCTGGTTTTAAATCTTTTAAAATACTGACAAAATCAGGAATATTAAGTCGCTTATAAATTTGAATAGTAAATTGCATGGAGTTGTATCTATAAATTGTTCATTATACTAAACAAGTTTGGTAAATTCTAAATCTTACCATCAATATATATAATTGCTATTAGTTTTTTGCTAGTAATAGAGGCACGGAGTATATTGCTTGGGAAAACATGTTCTTCACTATATATTCTTCTAAACGAAATGCCTTTTTTATTCAAGGAGAAAATAAAATTTTGTTAATTTAGGTTGAATAAGTTAGTAAAGTATATTATACTATTAAATAGAACATGTGTTCGAAAATGACAAGGAATAGTGCTGGAAATAGTTTGAGTTGTTTGAGAGAATAAAGATATTCTTTGGGGGCAAGTTGCTAATGGGTGATATCCATAAAGATATTCAGTATGATAATAAGTGTGATATTGAAAACGACATTGGGAATGGTGTAAGAGAATTATACCGGATTTTTAAAGAGAGTTGCTATGTTTATAATCAAGAATTTACTGATATTGTAATTAAAGAAGTTCATATAAAAAGTGAGAATAAAAATCTAGCTCTGATATGTGAAAGTATTATAGGAATAATTAAGTCCGACAAAAAATGACAATAAAATAAATAACACGATAATGATAAAACAAAAATTCTTGATTTAGAGGAAGTTCAAATACTAAAATCAAGAATTTTTCTAATACCATAAAAATGTGGGATAGTTTAAACTAATACTATAAAAACTAAGGAAGATAAAGTGCTAGGTGCTTAGTAAGCAACTCATTATGGTACTATTACTCTATGGTATAAATTAGATAAACCTTGTAAAATAAAAGGTATAAGCTAAAAGAATCTAAATACATGTATTTTGAACGTTCTGGTATAAGTGATAAAACTTTGTCAAATACAGGCATTTTTAAATGATTCTGATCAAGATTCTGATTAAGTACAAAAATTTAGCAAATGTAATATTTCAGCTGATGGCATAGTATAGTACTTAAACTTTAAAAAATGGAGAGTTCTCAAATGAAAGAGAAATTAGTATTTTTTAATGAAATAAATAAAGATATGGTTGGATTAGTGGGAGGAAAAGGAGCAAATCTCGGTGAGATGACACAGGCAGGATTTCCAGTTCCAAACGGGTTTTGTGTTACAACTGAGGTTTATAGTGACTTTGTTAATGGTGTTGACCTAAATGGTCTTGATGCACAGCAGTCACAAGAACAATTGCGGTCGATGCCTCTACCCAATTATTTGCCAGAAATGCTAAATGTAGCACTGGAAAAATTTGATTCTGATACCTTGTTTTCAGTACGTTCTTCTGCGACAGCAGAGGATTTACCTTTTGCTTCTTTTGCTGGACAGCAGGATACTTATCTCAATGTACCTGTAGGTGGCTTAGAGGAAGCTATCCGTAATTGTTTTGCATCTCTTTATACTGAGCGTGCGGTAGAGTACCGGAAGAAAAATAACGTAGAAAAGGCGATGATGTGTGTCATAGTACAGCGGATGGTCTTTTCTGAAGCATCTGGTATACTGTTTACTGCTGACCCTGTGAGCGGAAAGAGGCATATAGAAATAATTGATGCTGGTTTTGGCCTAGGTGAAGCACTAGTTTCTGGTTTGGTCACGCCAGACCATTATTCCTACAATAAAAAGAAAAGTGCTATTGTAGAGAGAAAAATTTCAATTAAGAAGTTTGCAATATTGCCTCTAAAAAATGGGGGGACTGTTACAAAGGAAATAAACTCTGCAAAGCAGGTATTAAGCAATACTCAAATCAAAGATTTAGCCCAATGGGGTGAAAAACTTGAGCAGCATTATGGAGCACCCCAGGATGTTGAGTGGGCAATACAAGATAATACGATATATATATTACAAACACGTGCAATTACATCACTTTATCCGTTGCCTGTTTTTGAGGATAAAGATTTTCATATACTAGTATGTATATCATATATTCAGATGAATACAGCTGCTTTTTCAAGGATGGGAGCAGAGACATTTATGTACTTTCTACGAGCAAAGGATGTACCTATAACTGAGTATAAAAATAAGTTAATTTCTTTACCGGGTGGAAGACTTTACAGTGACTTGAGTTCATTATTCAATTATGGCTTCTTTCGAAAATTAGCTCTAAAAGTACTTGCCGAAGTAGAACCATTAACTTCAGAAGCTCTTTCTGAATTGTTCACAAAATATACTAAATTTCATAAAAATAAACTGCATTTTCCAGAAGGAACAATATCTATACCATTTAAGGTTATCTACAGTTACCTTAAGGCGGATACATCTAATACAGTACAAGAAATGAATAAACTAGTTGGGGAGATTTGTGATGAACGAGCACTTAAAATATTAACAGCCCGTTCAGGGAAGCCTCGAATTCAGGCAATCTATGATAATGTAACATTGTTTGATTTTATTACTAAAAGGTTTGTTCCTATGATTGGACCGAGCATAATTGCTTTGTCTAAAATGAAGAAACTAGAAAAGGAGATTTTTGGTGTAGTACGTTATACACCATATATTCAAGCTGGACTTGAAGGTAATATTACTACTGAAATGGGACTGCGTATAGGAGACTTGGCAGATTTGGCTGACCAAAGGTTAGAAGTGTATAATGAGCTACGAAATCCAAACTATGCAACATTAAACCAGCGTATCTATGCACGAAATGATGACTTTAGCAGTAGATGGGCTGAATTTTTAGATGTTTATGGGTGCCGTTGCGCTGGTGAACTGGACATTTCATGTCCTCGTTGGAGAGAAAATCCAGAACTTATAGCAAAGCAGATAGTCGCATTGGCATCCAGTAAGGGACTTGGGGATCACCGCAAAGAGTATAAGAAAACTGTAAAAAAAGCTAAAGAGAACGTGCAAGTATTTATTCAGGCAGTAAGGCAGAAGGCTGGTAAGCGTAAGGCTAAAAAGGTTGCTAAGTATATTAAAATATATCGTGATGCGTTTCCTATTCGGGAGCATATGAAGTATATTCTAATTAGAATAATGGATTCAGCTCGTATTGCTTTGCTAAAACAAGGTGCAGAAATGGTACAAATGAAACAGCTTGAAAAAGCAGAGGATATATTCCTTTTTCATTACAATGAATTATACGAGGCAGTTGACAGCGGTTGTGACTTAAGACCATTAGCTGACGAAAGACGTGAAGAACAGAATTATTGGAAGAGGCTTACACCTCCTCGTATACTTACTAGTGAGGGCGAATGTATAATGGGAAGTCATGCATCTATGAAAGTACCGGCGGGTGTATTGATTGGTTCTGGAGTATCGGTTGGTACGAAAGAAGGAATAGCCAAAGTAGTACTAGACCCAAAAGAATCAGTAGTTAAAGCTGGTGAAATATTAGTAGCACCTTTTACTGATCCAGGTTGGACACCACTTTTTATAAATGCTGTTGGTTTGGTTACAGAAGTTGGCGGTAAGCTGACACATGGTTCAGTTATAGCTCGTGAGTATGGAATACCAGCTGTAACCGGTGTAGTAAATGCTACTAAAATAATTAAAACAGGTCAACGTATTAGTGTTGATGGAACAAATGGTTATGTTAGAATACTGGATTAGATTTTAGGAAAATATTATTTTGATTTAAAAGCAAAAGGAAGCAAGAAAGAAAAATTTCTTCCTTATTTCCTTTTGCTTCCTTAATTAGAGAGGTTTTGCTTTTTCATTACCAGTTTTTGCTTTACCCTGTATCTCAGGAACAGGCTTTGAATCATTCTTCGGGAAACGATTTTTATGATTACTTTCAGTTCCATGAGGATCCTTGGGATCGGGTCTTCTCATACCTGCCTTTGCCATTCTCATTCACCTCAACACTATTGTTACATTTTTAGGTTAATACTATACATTAATACTATTTCGCATCTAAAATATAAATGTGGTTATCGTAAAAAATGTAAGTTATAAGTTAAGGATTAATAGTTTTTAATGATAAAAAGTAATCTCTTAACTTTCTAGGTCCAGCAAGAATATCTCTATCAATGTATAGTGTTCCATCTTCTCTGGTTTTAACACTCCATTTAACAAGGCAAATATACCCCTGTGCTATTTCAATGCCCGTTATACAGCGTGGGTGAATACAACTTCCATCATTAAAATAAGGGGGCTGGCCAACCTCAGGGAATGAAGGTTTATGGTTGTGTCCAGCTATAAGTATATGATTTTCTTGAATTACCCATTCTGTAAGCTGTTTTGCAATAGATATCTTTACTTCATAATTTTTTGCGGCACTAGTTGGATCATTTATTCCTATGGATTCTAGAGGCTTCCATAAATGCTTAACCAATAATTTTCCAAGCCACCATAAATCATAATTAAGAGTATTTACTTGATGGCCATGAATTAACAATATCTTGTCACCAGTAGCTTCATATCTAAGTACTAAGCCCTCATGAATCTCTAAACTTTCAAATATAGATGAGAATTCTTCTTCGCGTTGATTAAAAAATCTTTTTAAGTTCCGCTTAATAAAGTTGAAATCTTTTTTTTCTAGATCATGGTTTCCATATAGCATATAAAGTCTACCTTCATTATGAAACTTTGATAAAAGTTTAAAGGTATCCTTATGAACGCTCATTATGTCTGAAAGGTGGGTGTTTTCCCATAATTCATCACCATCACCAAGCTCTATATAGGTATAGTTGTTGTTATAATAGTGAGTTAGAGCACCAATAAAAATATTTCTATTTTTTAAGAAATTATCTGACCAGCTTCCGTTACCCCTGTGGCAATCACTCATCAAAATGAATTTAGAAGAATCGTCAAATGGGATTTGCTTAGAAGAATTAAAGATGCTATTTACTAAATCCAGCTTATCCATTTCAAACCTCACTATCATAATAATTATGGTTAGACACGCTGCTACTTCCAAGATAGTTTGTAATTTTATTATATGTCTCATATAGCGATAATGACTTACCTAGATTTAGAATTTCTTTGTACAATTCAGGTGATTGTCCTTTGACTGCCATAATTTTATCTGCAATGTTTGAGTAGCTGTTGGTTATAAGGTTATACTGGTCACAAAATGTTTTGTTTCTTCTTAGCACAATTGCATCTGTCTGCGGTGAACGGGAATAAGGCTGCTTTGAGTGGGGCTTATCAAATCGTATAGCTACATCTCTACCACTGATTTCATATTCCTCATCGGTATAACCGGTTTCTATTAATGTAGTTAAAAAGGCATTACGCATTTCCTTGTTCTTAAAGGTAATGTACACATCTAATACCAGCTCAGAAGGATGTGAGAATTCTCCAAGTTTAAAACCAGTTAACCACCAGTGCTTATGTTTTCTTGAAAGAAGCTTTTCGCCATTTTTTTTTAAAGAAAATTGTATGTATAGCCTATCTTTATCACTTGCACATTGATAGAAGGTTCCGTTAAATACTTGAGGTATATTTATGTTTGGCATTTCTGTTGTATATATACCTACTTCACAGCCAGTAGTCATGCCGTATTGCCCTTTCCATAATTCTATTAGCCAGTTTTTACCGCCATATGAGAAATAGAACGGTTCGCTGTCAATAATCATTCCTAAAGGTGCTGCTGCTTCATCGTACAGGCGGCAGTATCCCATTTTTCTTTGCCATGCTTCCATAGTCGAGAAAAAAATATCTTTTTCAGGATTATATGCATATCCGGCAGTATCTATTATTTCTTCTAATGCTTGAAAATTTATTTTGCCATTAAATGTAGTGTTGCTTGCTTCTGTATTTTTTGGAGACCTATTACCAGGAAGTATTGTGTTACGAGCCCTTTCATCAGAGGCAAGCCAATTGCTTAAGAACCTATAAACTCTAGGGGCAAAAACCACAGCTAATGTTATGATTACGATAAATGAGATCAGAATCCAAAAGCTCGAATTTATTCCTCCTAAGGTTAGTGATTTTATTATTAGCATAATACACATCCTAAACTTATTTACCTACATCATAATATTCATAAAGATGCCATTGTGTTAAGAGAAATTCTTTCAATTATTCAAAATGTAGCAGAACGAATAGGGTTGAAGATAAATTTTATCAAGATAAATTCTTGCAATTTATTTAGACTAATGGCATTGAAGTATTGTGTTATAGAGGAGTTTAGGAATGAAATTTTAAGTGCTAGAATATAATTATGGATTAGAAAATTTTTGGTAAATAGAAAGAGAATGCTTCAAATATCCTTTGACCACAAAATCATAAATTTCAACTATTGAATGTGTGATTAAACTCTATCATGAAACATCCTCATTGTAGATATCAAGCATCAAATATATTGTACAGCATTACTACAGACATCAAAGAGCGTATTTTCCTTCTGAACCATCACTCACTTTAATAACATTAGCTACATCATAAATAAATATCTTACCGTCACCAATTTGACCTGTATGTAATACTTTTTTAGTTGTTTCAAGTACTATATCCAAAGGAACATTACAAATTACGATTTCTATTTTGACCTTCGGTAATAGTTTAATATCTACAGGTGTTCCTCTGTAATATTCTTTGTGACCTTTTTGTATTCCGCAACCCATAACATTGGAAACTGTCATGCCTGTAATCCCAACTTTATCCAAGGCATCCATTAACTCATCAAGTTTGCTCTGTGAAGTAATAATATCTACTTTCGTTATTTTATCAGCCATAAAGATCCTCCTCACTTTTTAGTTATCCATTTGTTATTACAACCTGTTAGTTCTATATAAATGTAAGTATATCATATATCTTTTTTTTATAATATATATGTTAATAAATGGTATGTACCCTTTCCATCAGTAAATAATGATATATGTTAAAAAATGGTATATGCTTTTTCTCCATGTAATGATACATCCAAACCTGCTGACTCTTCTGTTTTATCTGTTCTTAGTTTAACAAATAGACCAATAGCTTTTAAAATCACAAAGGTTCCAACAGCCACATATAGTGTACAAGCGCCAACTGCTATTAAGTGTGCTTTTAGTAAAGTAAAGTTTCCATATATTAAACCATCTGCTCCAGCAGGATTTATAGCTTTTGATGCAAATATTGCAGTAGCTATGACACCCCATATTCCTGCTACACCATGACATCCAAATGCATCCAGAGCATCGTCATATCCAAGCTTTGATTTGAGAAAAACAATTGCAAAGAAACTTAAGACTCCTCCAACAAGACCGATGACAAGGGAAGACATTGGAGCCACATACCCACATCCGGGGGTGATTGCAACAAGTCCTGCTATGGCTCCACTTAGTGTTCCAAGTATAGTCGGCTTTTTATTAAGAAGCCATTCACAGGATATAAATCCGATAGCTCCTGCTGCGGCTGATGTATTGGTAGTTAAAAAAGCATTAATTGAAACTCCATTTATAGCAAGTGCGCTTCCAGCATTAAACCCGAACCAGCCAAACCAAAGAATTCCTCCACCTAAGATTGCCATAGGAACATGATGTGGCTCTGGTCTTGTGTGCTTTCTTTTTCCTAACATAATTGCTGCAACAAGTCCCGATACACCTGAAGCTAATTCTACGACAAGACCTCCTGCAAAATCAAGTACACCTAACTGCTTTAACCATCCTGCTTGATCTCCACTGCCTCCCCATACCCAATGTGCTAGTGGGTCATATATAAATGTGCTCCATAATAGTATAAATAGTATAAATGCAGGAAACCTCATACGTTCTGCAAATGCTCCTGAAATAACAGCTGCTGTTATTGCTGCAAACATCATTTGAAATATAACAAATAACAGTTGCGGGATTGTTGATGAATAATCCATATTGGGAAGTTGACCTATATTATTTAAAAATGTAAAATCTAGACCTCCAATAATTCCCTTGATATCTGGACCAAAGGCCAAAGAATACCCAAAAAAAATCCATTGAATAGAAATAACTACTAAAGCAACATAACTATGTAATGTTGTACTTAATACATTTTTGCTTCTTACCATACCTCCATAAAATAGCGCTAGCCCAGGTATCATAAGCATAACAAGTGCTGCTGAAAAAATAACAAATGCCATATCTGCTCCGTTTAATCCTTGCATTTAAAAACCCCCATATTATTCAATAATTTTTTTGATAAAAAAACGCCCACAAAGAATAAAGGGTTAAAAGCCTTTATTACTTTGTGAACGTCATTGTTCAAAAATTATGCTGTTTTATATCTAAATGATACAATACAAAGAAAAATATGTCAACAAAAAATGCATGGATTGTATAAATAAATTTCAAATTTGAATTTATTTATACAATATTCGGGGTGATTTGATTAATTTTTGCAGGTTGTATAATCTATTCATTCACAAATAATTTTCCAGCTTACTCAAGTAAGTATTGAAGTTAGCTTGAAAGATAAGAGAGTACGAAAATAGTGTGTTTCAAGGCTATTATATTAGCCATCTTTGTTTGTACCGACTGATTTGCCTCCGTAATAAATATTGTAGGTTCTTGTAACTAAGTGTACTTTGAATTAGACATTAGATATATGGTAGACTATATTAAAAGAAGAGGACATATTGCATTGGATATAAGGGGGGTAACATATGCTAGATAATAAATCCGTGAATATAGTTTATTTTACTGGGACAGGTGGAACAGGATATATCGCTGGTTGTTTTGAAGAGTCCTTTAAAAGACATAGTATTTTGACATACAAAACGGTACTTAATTCAAGAGATGAAAACACTACATATGATGCTGATATGCTTGTAATCCTATTTCCTGTATATGCAATGAATGCGCCCCAACCGATTTATGAATGGATTAAAAGTACGCAAAAAGTTAATGGAAAGCCAGCTGTAGTTATATCAGTATCTGGTGGTGGAGAGGTGACTCCAAACATTGCATGCCGTGTGGACACTGTGAAAAAACTTGAAAATAAAGGCTATAAGGTGGTTTATGAGAAAATGCTAGTGATGCCATCAAATTGGATTGTTCCTGTTAAAGATGAAATTGCAATTATGCTCTTAAGAGCCGCGACTATAAGGGTTGAAAAAATCGTACAAGAAATTATGTCTGGTACTGAAAATAGAACAAGGCCTAAGACAATTGATAGGTTGTTATCAATATTAGGCAGATTAGAAAAGAAAGCTACTAAGTATTTTGGTAAAGGAATTAAGGTTAAGGACAGTTGTTCTGGTTGTGGGTGGAGTGCAAAAAACTGTCCGCGGTGCAATATCACTATGAATGCTGGTAATCCTAGTTTTAGTAATAAATGTGTTCTTTGTCTAAGGTGTTTATATGGCTGTCCTCAAAAGGCACTTGAGCCAGGCTTTATTAAATTTGTTGTGATTAAAGAAGGCTATGATATTAATGCTATTCTATGGAAAATGAACGATGCTAATGAGATTAATATTGATGATTACCTTGAAAAAGGCTGGTTATGGGATGGTGTTAGAAGTTATTTGATGGAAGAATAGAGTATAACTAAAAAAAGTAGTTACTTAATTTACGTATTTACATACAAAAAGGAAGCTGTCTCATCAACCACTACATTATATTTATTACTAAAATGTAGTAAAGTTTATGAGACAGCTTCCTATATGCGTGTAATAATAGATTATATAATCTCAAAAGATTACGTTAACCTAAAGTAAACTTAAGTATAAGGGTTTAAATATTTTTAAGTATTTGAACCGCCTATTGCATCATTGTAGAATGCAGCAATAGTTGTCTGCATATATGGAGCAATCCAAATGAAACCTATTCCCAAAGTAATACATCCTAATAGATACCATCCTATAAATGATAATCCAATATAAAATAATTTGCCTTTTTTTCCATGCATCAATTCTTTGCTGGCACGTAATGCTTCTCTTGCAGTCATTTCAGGATTATCTGCAAGTATGTACGGAGCCATAGAATATGAAATTGCTTTAACTATTCCTGGAATAATTAATAATAGACTCCAAAGATATATAAAGAATGCCATTATTATATTAAGCCATAAGGCCTTTCCAAATATGTTGAATCCTTGAAAAATAGTTGCTGCATCGGTACTTTCTTTTCTAACGAGCTTTGTACTGAATTTACAATAACCAGCTAGCATTGCTGGAGAGCAAAGTGGTACCATAGATACAAGTATGTACAAAAGCATTGCACAAATTGCACTACCATAATTGCCCTTTAAACTTTCTTTTGCTATTGCTTTTAGCTCACTTGATGTTCTCATTTTTTTCTGGGACTGCCTAGCACCCAAAATTAGGAGCCGGCATGTACCTTACCTCCTTGATTAATAATAGATACTTGTGTATTTTACCATGATTCGGCATAACTTACTAGAAATTTCGCTTTTTTTTGAAAATGTTTGATTATACTTACAATAAGCGAGATGTTTTGAAATTAAATTATTCGTTATATTATCTAGCCGTATATATAAAAGGTGGCATCCAGAGAGGAGATATTTCATCCAATATGATTAAATTTTAGACTCGATATTTTAGAATTTCTGAGTTAATTATTTGATTAATTGTTAATTATTATTGAAATTTTAGTTTTATTTCGTTATAATGTAAAACGTTGTAATCGATTGCAAAAAATACAAGTAACTAAATAACGAAGGAGATAATATGAAGAAATTAATTAAGAACTCTAAATTTGTGATGTTTACATTTACTATGCTTATTGCTGTAATATTCTTATTGGGGGTTCAATCAAATATCGCATGTGCAGCAACGGAATTGACTTCTGATGATGGATTGTGGAGGTTCAATACAGATGGTGAAATAAAAACATATTTAGGAAGCAACACTGAAGTTACAATACCTGCTCAACTTATATCAGGTGGTGTTACATATAATATAACAAAAATACCTTGGTCCGGATTAAGCTGGGATACTAATATCACCCAGATTAATATAGGCACTAATATTACATCTATAGATAATTCACCATTTGTAAAAATGACTAGCTTGGTAAATATAGAGGTAGATAATGCAAATCCATACTACTGTGATATAAACGGTGTTTTATATGACAAAGCACAAACAAAGCTAATGAGATATCCACAAATGAATACTGCTCAAATAATGGAATTTCCTAGTACATTTATAGAATGTCAGATCAACTCCTTAGAAAAATGCACAAATGTACAGACATTAAGAATACCTGCAAATTATACAGGAACCCATAGTAGTACAGGTGAAGCGATAAATAAAAATTCATTTCAAAACTTAACTACTATCGAAGTTATGCAAGGAAACACTAGATTCTCCAGTGAAGATGGTGTCCTTTATAATTATGATAAGACTACTTTAGAATGGTATCCATCTAAAAAAAGTGCAACAAGTTTTACATTCCCTAATAGTGTTACAAAAATACAATATAGATCATTTGAGAATGTAGCTTACTTACAAAATTTAAACATAACACAATATATTACAGCAATTGATGATAGTTTCAGCGGATGTAATTTTACATCTATTAATAACATTACAACAAGACAACAATATCTAAATTGGGATTCAGCTATTAAATCTGTATTTCAAAAAAATATAGTGGCGTTTGAGAAACAGCCAATTACAAAATCTTTAGTGGATCAAGAAGTTCAATATGCTGTAGATAACTATATCGAAGATGGTATGAATGATTATCAAAAAATTAGAGCATTATATAATTATGTGGCACAGAAAGTAGAGTATACTTCAGGTGATACATCAGATTCAGAATATCATTGTATAAATTCAATATTTCTCTGCGACTCAACAGTTTGTGAAGGCTATGCATTAGGTATGTCATTACTATTAGATAAAGTGGGGATACAAAATTGTCCAGTTTCAGGTGGAAATCATGCTTGGGATATAGTAAAGATTAATGATATCTGGTTGCAGATTGACGCTACATGGGATGATCGTGGTGATTACACGAGTAAATTATACTTTTTAAGAACAAATGCTGAGTATGAAGATTTTTACCACCCATTATATACACAAACTGGAAACGAATTTGGATTTAAGGGAAGGTTTACTGATTATACCTATGGTGTCGACAAATCAATATATATTGGTAATTTACCACAATGTAATGCATTAATAGGTGATGTTTACAATGACGGAGTAGTCGATTCATTAGACCTCAGTGCAATGATTGAAGAAATGCGTGGATATGCTATGTACGGTCAATATGGTTATTATAATGTAATGGCAGATATGAACCGTGATGGAGCAATTGAACAAGGCGATTATGACTTGCTTTTTAAATTAGTTTACTAATTAAAAACTTTATTATGTATAGAAATTGATAGGATTAACTGTTAATATTTCTGTATGCTATAAAGGCTTGATTTCGATACACTATCGGAGTCAAGCCTTTTTGTTATGGGTTCACCATGCTGAGATTAAAGCTATTTTCTTAATTGTTGATTTTTTCAAAAGGTTGATTATGTGATGGCGTGAGAAGTTATTTAATGGAAAAATAGCTAAACTGAATTTTTGAAGTATGTAAAAGACGTGTGTAATTATAGATCTCAACCATAATAGACACATATTATAAATTATATTAGCACTTGCACTAGCGAGCTTAGATATATCTTAGATTTTTATTTATCTTTCATATATGGTACAATACAATGACTGATAATAATTAAACTCAGGAGGAATCAAATTGAATAACAGCACTGCATTTATAGAAACCTTACAAGAAGATAAACAAACTATATCTCAATCACTACCGAGTAATAGAGTAACTTTTGTAGACACACTTAAGCTACTTGCTATTTTAGGTGTTATAACAATACATATTAGTGCAACACCTCTTGTTACTTTAAAAATAGCGTCTTTTAACTGGAGCATAGCTTTATTTTTTGGCTCTATTATACGGTGGGCAGTACCTATTTTCTTAATGTGTAGCGGAGTATTATTTCTTAAAGCGGATAAGGTTATTACAATAAAACAGATTTTTACTAAATATTTGTTAAGAATAACTTGTGCCCTTTTTGTTTGGGCTGCATTTTATGAGGCGATAGATATCCTAACAGCATATAAAAATATAGGGTACATTGATTATTCAGTAATATTAAAATCTGTTAAGAATATCTGTACATTTAATACTCAAACCCACTTATATTATTTATATATTGTAATTTTAATATATTCTCTTTTGCCAATACTACGAGTATTTACGGATAGGGCAGAGAAACAGCAACTGGAGTATTTATTAATTGTATGGGTTATATTAGGCATTATTTTGCCATTTGCTATTCAATTCCGTCCATTCTCGCTTATAAAAGGAATGGTACGCCAATATTCTATAGATATGGTTTATTCTGCAATAGGATATTTTGTATTGGGACATTACTTGCACAAATATACACTAAAAAAGAGAACCAACTATATAATTTATTTCCTTGGAATAATTGGGTTGTTAGTAACAATAGGGGGCACGGCTTTTTCGTCAACATCAAAGGGTGCTGTAAGTACCACATATTTAGAGGGAATGACACCAAATGTGGCAGCAATGGCCACTGCATTGTTTTTATTTATTAAAAATTATAATTGCAGGGGACAACAAGAAGCTAAAGCAAGCTCGGGTAAAAAGAGAAAAATAATTAGTTATATCTCTAAAGCAAGTTTTTGCATTTACTTAGTTCACATTGCTTTTATTGATTTGTTGCGAAGTCTGAATTTAACATTTCCAGAAGCAAATACACTTTTTACTATTCCAATATTAGTAATAGTAGTTTTTATGCTAAGTATAGGGGTGTATTTTATACTTTCAAAGATTCCAATTGTAAATAAGTATTTGATATAGCCATATAAAACACTATTGGGGCGGAATTTTAGTGACTTACGTTAACTTAAAACCTCTAAACGCAGTGAACTGACCCCTATATGTTAGATCTAAGTGATATGTACCCAGTTTTCTGGACACATAATTTTCTATTTATGTTTTAGGCACTAATGCTGGATGTCTTCTGTAGATTGCAGGAGGCATCCAGTTTTTTTGCTGTTTTTAGGTTCCTTTTTAACAAATATTTTATTGCCAGGCTGCCTTTAAAACCATGTTTGCATGTTGTTGCATATATGCTGTAGATGCTGTACTGCTGTGTGATGTGCTATTCTTCATGTATAAATCAAAATGCCCTGTTACTCCATTATCAATTGTATCAACATCATGTGGCATACCGGATAGTGAGGCTGCAATATTCATTCCGTCAATATATATCACGACTGCTCTAGGGGACCATTGCCAAGTACCAAATAGACTTTTCATGACGGCCGTATCAGAATAAGTTAGAGGCTCTATATCAATATGGTTATAGCCGCCCAACATTTTAGCCTTAAACTGCTTTCCTGTATCAACATCAACTATTGTAAAAGTATCATTACGCTTAACTAGATACTGCCCTTCTAGGACCCAGTCAACCAATGCTCCTCGTTGTGCTGGTGCGCTCGATTGTCCACGTGTGACAGTATATACTCTAGGTGCATAACCAGAAATTGCTATTTTATCTCCTGCATCAAACCAATCATCATAATCCATATAATTGTATTTTAATATATTATCCGCTGATACCCCAAACTTCTTAGATATTGATGTGACGGTATCACCAGCTTGTACAATATAGGTTACAGCTGGCCAGGTAGTATTATTTGATGGTGTCAGAGTAGAACTGCCAGTAGGTTTGGGAATATTAAGAGTTTGCCCTATTTTAAGAATATCACTTGTAAGATTATTGGCGCTTTTAAGGCTGGCTACTGTTATACCGAATTTTTGAGAGATACTCCAGAGTGTATCCCCAGCTACTACAGTATATTTATCTAGTGAAGTACTAGGTGTTGGTGTAGTATTCACAGTAGTTTTAGGTATTGTAATGGTTTGCCCAATCTGAAGAATATCGCTGGTTAAATTATTTGCACTTTTAAGGCTATCTACAGAAATACCATATTTCTGAGAAATTTTCCAAAGCGTATCGCCAGACACAACGGTGTACTTATCCTGAGAAACAGTAGGTGTCATAGCTTTAGGTATTGTAAGGGTCTGTCCAATTTGAAGGACATCACTTGTAAGATTATTTGCACTTTTTAGATTATCTACCGTGATGCCATATTTTTGAGAGATCGTCCAGAGCGTATCGCCTGCTAACACGGTATATTGAGTATTATTACTAGCAATATCTACTGCCTTTGTAGAACTATTGTATGTTACTGAATAGCCTAAGTTTTCAGCTAAAAATTTAAGTGGTGCATAAGTAGTATCACCAATTGTTACTGAAGGAGGCATGGATGTTTGGATTCCATTTACACGTGCGGCAGATGAGCCTCTTACAAAGGCAATATTTGTATTGTTTTTGACTATTCCAACAGTGTTGCTTGTGCTATTTGACCAAACATTTGCACCTATGGCATGACCAAACTCATATATAGAAACATATGTGATGTCATTATATATCATTGCCTTATTCTGAAAAGCCTGGACTTTACCATTTATTGAAATATTAACATTGTAGTTATATGCACTTTGAGCCTGTGTAATGTTTTCTGAGGTTGTTCCAGTTGCTTTGACATTTGGCGTTGATGCTATCATGAAGGATGAAATAAGTACTGCTCCGGCCATTACTTTAACGGAGTTAATCTTTATATTAGGAAACTTTTGGGCTATTTGTTGAACTATATTTTGATTTAGACGATTGTCCTTATCATTATCCGTTGAGTCAAATTCACTTGCAAACTCAACATTCATATCTCCTGCATCAAAATAGAGAACAAGGTCGTAGCCATCTTGGCTTTTTACCAAACTATAACTTTTAATTAAATCCATTGGTATCTCCCCCTTTAATAAATCATGTTAAATTTAGTATTTCTAGAAATTAGAAAAATATTACACTTTTTAATTATTTGTCAGAGTTTAAATTTTAGCTTCCGTGAAATTTAGCTTGCTAGAACAGCATTCTATAATTCCAAATTAATTCATGCAAAATATCTCCAACTTGCTATTGGTATGTCTAATCACCTGCTATTTCTATTTGGAAAAGTTGAGATAACTTAACGTTTAAGAAGAGATTGTCAAATTGGAACAGTATTTCTGTACAAAAAGGCACTGAATTCTAAAAAAAAATTCAGTGCCTTTTTTGAGGTTGAGCAAAAAAGTATTATTAACCACAGTATGTGTTCTTGATTGTTACTAACCTAAATAACAGCATGGCTGAGCTACACTTTGCAAGTCCCTTGAGTTGAACGCAGTGGGAGCTATGTCTTTATATAAATAAATATGAAAAATTACTCCATCATTAATGCTATGATATATTTTTTATTTGAATAGAAGGGGATGGTGTCATTACAAAGGATGAAAGAAGTACAGTACCAACCATAATTTTTACAGTATTAATTTCTATGTCCGGGAATTTTTCTGAAATACTTTGCATTATGCTTTGGTTGAGACTACTACTACCCTTATCAAGTTCCTCAAATTCTCCAAAATCACCTAATTCATTAGAGAATTCGGCATCCATTGCCCCTGCATCAAAATAGAGAACAAGGTCATAGCAATTCTGACTTTTAACCAAGCTGTAACTCTTAATTAAATCCATGAATATCTCCCCCTTAAAAAATTTATTCTATAATAATAGTATTTCAAGTTTGTGGGTAAATATTACATGTATAGTAAATATTTTTGCATTTTTATCTTATCAATAATAATTTGTGACTCAAATATGTTAAAAGTAGGCTTATCTTAGGATAATTCTACACATGACAAAGCGCTGACTATTTTATATAATAATTACATACATAAAAATGCGAAGTTTACATTTTGTTTATTCATGGTTCTCTTCGCATATCAAAAAGCTGCGAGCAGCTTTTTGCGGATTTGAGCAGTCAAGCAATGAATATATACTTTTTAATTAACTATTTGTGTCGCCAGCAGTATTAGCAAATGGAGGTTTAGCTTGAAAAACTCGAAAATAAAGTTTGTACGAATATGGTGCGTTTTCGAGTCGAAAAAACCACAAGTGGTTTTTTATGGTGTGTTTGTAATGTAGCTGTCAAAAAGGGAGGAGAACTTCTGCGAGCAGCTTTTTATGGATTTAGCAATCAAGCAATGACTATATACTTTTAATTTATTTAGTTGTGTACTAGCATTATCAGCGAGATGGAGGGTTATCTTGAAGAAGGTTAGTGAAATTTTTAGCGATTATAATACAGAGGGAAATTTAAGCACTGCAATTGTAGAATCTGCAGTCTTAAAGAAAAAAAGTAAAATCCTTGAGATTAAGCTTAGCTCTGATAAATATATAGATGTAAAAGGAATTGAAGGCCTTAATAGATTTTTAAGAAAAAGGTTTTTATTAAATGATTCTAAAATTACTGTGGAATATTCTGATGGAATAGATAAAAAGCCCATTGAGAAGGAACTAGATGATATTTTATATTCAATGAGTGATAAACACCCTCTTTTGAAAGCAATAATGAAAAATACAGAATATGAAGTTGAAAATAATATCATTAATTTCAATTTTAAAATTATAGCTTCCGATGTTTTAAAAGGCATGGGTTATGATAAGAAAATTAGTAAAACCATAAAATACTTATATGGCTCGTCATATAAAATAAACTTTGTTGATAATGTTAGCAGCGAAGATTTAAAGAAACTGCAAGAGGATTCACACGAAAAGGAAATGCAGCTTATCAAAGAACAAACTAAGGCTGCAGTAAGCAATAATACTGCTGAATTGCCTAAAGAAATTCCACAAGTAAAGCAAGATGTAAAGGTTGAAAATGGTGAGAAGAAAGAAAATACACCTTTGATATTAGGTAGGAATGCTAATATTAAGGAACCGATAATTAAAATTACTGACATTATACCAGATGAGGGAAGAGTAGCTATTGTAGGTGAAATATCAAATATTGATTCAAAGGAATTAAGAAGTGGGAAAACTCTGATTTCCTTTGATTTATACGATGGCTCAAGTTCTATGGCTTGTAAGTCGTTTTTAAAGCCAGGTGAGGATGGAGAGGTGTTATCCAGACTCAAAAAAGCAAAGGGTGTTAAGCTTGCCGGAAATGCAAGCAATAGCAAATTTTCAGGTGAAATTGAGCTTATTGCAAATACCATAGTAGAAACAGAAGGTATGAAGAAGGTTAAAAGACAGGATAATGCAGAGGTTAAGAGAGTAGAGCTCCATATGCATACTCAGATGAGCCAAATGGATGCTATGACAAGTGCCGCCGATTTGATTAAAAGAGCAATGAGCTGGGGAATGAAATCCATTGCTATCACTGATCATGGAGTTGTTCAGGCTTTTCCTGAAGCACATAAGCTTCTCGGTAGAGATAATCCGGATATGAAGGTTATATACGGGGTTGAAGCATATTTAGCACCTGATAAAAAGCCTTCGGTCACAAATTCTAAGGGACAGGGTATTGACACCACCTATTGCGTTTTAGACCTTGAAACTACAGGCTTCTCGCCAATAACAGAGAAAATCACTGAAATAGGAATAATGAAACTTAAGGACGGAAAGGTAATTGATGAATTCAGTTGCTTTGTAAATCCTGAAAAACCTATACCAGCAAGGGTTGTAGAGGTTACCAATATTACCGATGATATGGTAGAGAATGCAGAGACTATCGAAAAAGTTTTTCCTGAAATGCTTGAGTTTATAGAAGGAAGCGCTTTGGTGGCTCATAATGCTGAATTTGACATTGGCTTTTTAAAGCATAATGCAAAAGTATTGGGTTATGACTTTGATTTTACATATTTAGATACATTATCAATAGCAAAAGATATTTTCCCAGAGTATAAGACTTATAAATTGGGACGAATAGCTAAAAATCTTGGAATTAAGGTTGAGGTTGCTCACAGGGCTTTAGATGATGTGGATACTACCGTTAAGGTGTTTAATGTAATGCTTGAAAAGCTGAAGGAAAGAGGCGCACAAGCCATTGACGATATAGACAGACTTGGTTCTGATGATGAGGCTAAGAAGGCAGAATATAAAAAGCTTAATACATATCATGCAATAATATTGGCAAAGAATTATGTTGGGTTAAAGAATCTGTATAAGCTTGTATCTTATTCACATTTGGATTATTTTTACAAGAAACCACGTATATTAAAGAGCATTTTTAAAAAATACTCAGAAGGATTGATTCTGGGAAGTGCCTGCAGTGAGGGCGAGCTTTACAAAGCAATTTTACAGGGAAAATCGGATGAAGAAATTGAAAGCATTGCAAAGGATTATGATTATTTAGAAATTCAGCCTTTAGGCAATAACGACTATTTAGTAAGAAAAGAGGAGGTTCCAGACAAGGAGTATTTAAAGAAAATAAACAGAAAAATTGTACTTCTTGGGGAGCAATTAAACAAGCCGGTAGTTGCCACTGGAGATGTTCACTTTATGGACCCTGAAGATGAGATATACAGGCGTATACTTGAAGCTGGTCAGGGCTATACTGATGCAGATAACCAAGCTCCACTGTACCTGAAAACAACTGAGGAGATGCTTGAAGAATTTTCCTATTTAGGAGAGGAAACAGCCTATGAGGTGGTAGTTACAAACACTAATAAAATAGCTGACATGTGTGAGCAGATAAGCCCTATATCACCTGAAAAGTGCCCTCCGCATATTGAAGGTTGTGAGCAGACCATTAAAGATATTGCTTTTGATAAGGCTCATGAGCTATATGGAGACCCATTGCCGGAAATTGTTCAGCAAAGACTTGATAGAGAGCTTGATTCTATTATAAAGAATGGCTTCTCCGTTATGTATATAATTGCTCAAAAGCTAGTATGGAAATCAAATGAAGATGGCTATCTGGTAGGTTCCAGAGGCTCTGTTGGTTCATCTTTCGTAGCTTATATGACAGGTATTACAGAGGTTAATGCGTTGCCGCCTCATTACAGGTGTCCAGGCTGTAAGTATTCTGATTTTACAGACTATGGCTATAATAACGGTTTTGATTTGCCTGATAAACTGTGTCCAGTGTGCGGAGAAAACCTTGCAAAGGATGGAATAGACATTCCGTTTGAGACTTTCTTGGGCTTTAATGGTGATAAGGAGCCGGATATAGACTTAAATTTCTCGGGAGAATATCAGGCAAGAGCACATAAATATACAGAAGTTATATTTGGAAAGGGTACAACCTTTAAGGCAGGAACTGTAGGTACTATAGCAGATAAAACAGCTTTTGGATATGTGAAGAAATATTATGATGAAAGAGATATCCATATTAATAAGGCTGAGATTGAAAGAATATCAAAGGGCTGTACAGGCATAAAAAGAACTACAGGACAGCATCCTGGCGGAATTATAGTTGTACCAAAGGGAAGAGAAATATTTGAATTTTGTCCTGTACAGCATCCTGCAGATGATCCGGATTCTGAGATTATAACAACGCATTTTGATTATCACTCAATTGACCAGAATCTTCTAAAGCTAGATATTCTGGGGCATGATGACCCGACAATGATTAGGATGCTACAGGATATTACAGGGGTTGACCCAAAAACTATACCAATGGATGACAAGGAAACAATGTCGTTATTTTCCTCAACAGAAGCATTAGGTGTGACTCCCCAGCAAATAAACTCCAAGGTTGGAACCTTTGGAGTTCCAGAGTTTGGTACAAAGTTTGTTAGAGGTATGCTTCTCGATACAATGCCTAAACAGTTCGCAGACTTAATTTGTATATCTGGTCTTTCACATGGTACCGATGTATGGCTTGGAAATGCAAAAGACTTAATAGATGCCGGAACAGTTACGCTAAGTGAAGCGGTATGTACAAGAGATGACATAATGGTTTATCTTATGAAAAAAGGTCTTCCTCCGAATTCTGCTTTTAAGATAATGGAGACAGTACGTAAGGGAAAGGCTTTAAAAGATGGTAAGTGGCCTGAATATGAAGCTTTGATGAGAGAACATGAGGTGCCTGAATGGTATATAGATTCATGTAAAAAGATAAAATATATGTTCCCGAAGGCTCATGCTGCGGCTTATATTATGATGGCCTTCAGAATAGCTTGGTTCAAGGTTCACATACCTCTGGCTTATTATGCAGCTTACTTTTCAATCAGAGCAAAGGCATTTGATGCTGAATGTATGATAAATGGAAAAGAAGTTGTTAAGCAAAAGATGAAGGAAATTGAAATGCAGGGTAATCAGGCTGCCAATAAGGACAAAGACATGTACGATGATTTGGAATTGGTTTTGGAAATGTACGAAAGAGGCTTTAAATTCTTGCCAATTGATCTATACAAGTCTCATGCTACAAATTTCCTAATAGAAGATGGCAGCATAAGACCACCTTTGAACAGTGTATCTGGTATGGGAACTGTTGCGGCAGAAGGTATATATAAGGCAGTTATTGAAGGAGGTACATTTACCTCAATAGAGAATTTAAGAATACGAGCTAAAATAGGAAATTCAACTGTGGAATCACTTCAAAAATTCGGTTGCTTAAGGGGTCTTCCAAAAAGTAATCAGTTGAGCTTTTTTGATGATTTAGAAGAGTTAGGATAGATGTGCAAAATATATAATGAGAGACACTATTTTGATTACTTATTAAGTATATAGGCATTATTATATGAAGTATAAAAAAGGCTTTCAGGGATTTCTTGAAAGTCTTTTCTTGTGGGATTTATACAATGGCTTGGGGAGTTTTTGTGATTCAGTTTTAGTATTCATCATCATCAAAATAATATACATTATTATTGTACATATTATATATATTATTGATGGTTTCAGCGAATAATGTTCTGGATTTTTTGTTAATATCTTGATTTTTGTTTTTTAAATCTAGATACTCATCCTTAACTATATTCCAATCAACATTTTCTTTTATCCATTCTATTTTTTCTTCAAGCTTATATGGTGATGGTTGTCTTTCCCAAGTGTAGGTGTTGTCTTATAGTATTGCTAAATCATTATATTGTAGCACAATAGTAAATAATGTAAATAGAACTATGTAAAAAAGTACAAAATACCTAAAATTACACAGGGTTACCTATTAATATATTTTAAAAAATCATCAATATATATTAATTAGACAATTGGAAACTTTAAATATATAATGCTAAATGTAAATTCTAAATATTATGCTATGGTTGCAATTAATAGATTTTTTCTAACATTTTATAAAATTAAGCAGAAGATATGCAGGAGATAAAACATGGATTCAGCAATTATTCGCAGCAATAAAAACAAATGGGTAAAATTATTTATAGTTCTAATGGTTACATTAATGTCGACTTTAGACAGTAGTATTGTAAATGTAGCATTACCAGTTATGTCAAATGAATTAAATGTAGCATCGTCAGGTATTCAATTGGTAGTAACAAGCTACTTAATCACAATTTCTGCAACTATCTTAGTATTTGGAAGACTCGGGGATATGGTAGGAAAAACTAAAATCTTTGAGTTTGGAATTGCCTTATTTACACTGGGCTCGTTGCTTTGCGGAATAACAAGCTCGTATTCTATTTTAGTTCTAGCAAGAATCATTCAGGCTATAGGAGCAGCAGGGACTATGGCAAACAATCAAGGTATTATCGCTGAGGTGTTTCCTCCAAATGAAAGGGGAAGGGCTTTAGGTCTTAACGGAACTTTTGTTGCTCTAGGTTCCTTGTTGGGCCCTTCAATAGGAGGATTTATTGTTGATGTTGCTAGATGGGAATATATTTTCTTGATAAATATTCCAATAGGTGTAATTACTTTTATTCTTAGCTTTAAGCTGCTCCCTAAAGCTACAAAAATAAAACGGGAAAAGCTGGATGGTTTCGGGGCAGTTTTATTTATACTTGTTGTAGTACCTCTATTTGCGGCACTAGGAAAAGTGCAAGAGGTGGGATTTACAAACTATATGATATTGGGAAGCTTTGGGGTCTCAATTATAGCTTTTATAATATTTGTTTTAGTGGAAAAAAAGCATGAGAACCCACTTTTGCAGCTAGATATATTTAAAAACAAATTGTTTTCGCTCAGTGTATTCTGTGCCTTCTTATCCTTTTTAGCTATTTTTTGCTCAAATATAATTCAGCCTTTCTATCTACAGGATGCAATGAGTTTTTCACCTTCAACATCAGGATTAGTGCTAATGACTTTTCCTATGGTTTTTGCGGTGGTTGCTCCTGTAAGCGGATATTTATCAGATAAAGTAGGCTCGGAGGTGTTGACACTTATTGGCTTGTCACTTACAAGCTTGGGTCTATTTTTGATGTCAACGTTAAACGAGTATTCTTCGATGATAAGTATTGTGCTGTTTACAGCATTAATGGCTTTGGGAAATGGACTGTTCCAGGCACCTAATAATTCTTTGGTTATGTCCACGGTTACTCGTGACAAGCTGGGCATTGCCGGAAGTGTGAATGCGCTTATACGAAATTTAGGCATGGTATGTGGAATAGCTTTAGCTACTACTATTCTGTACAATAGAATGAGCTATAAAATCGGTTATCATGTAACTGATTTTGTAGTTGGGAAAAATGATGCTTTCATTTACGGTATGAGAATTGTATATATAACAGCTGCTGTAATCTGCCTTATTGGAGTTGCTTTGACAGCTTTGCGCCTATATAGCGAAAGAATAAAAAAGAGAAAACAAAAAAAATAATAAAATTTTAAAATAAATGAACCCATTTTAAATTTTAAGTCCCTTATTAAGTAAAGAGTGCACCTTTTTGGAAAGGAGATTTTTTACATTGGATGAAAATGAAATAATAAAGCGCTGCCAACTTGGTGACAAGAAGGCATTTGAATTATTATATGAAAAAAACATTACAAAGGCAATGCAAACATCATACCTAATTGTAAATAACAAATCTTTAGCTGAAGATATTGTTCAAGAAGCATTTATTGAATGCTATCGCGATATAAAGTATCTGAAACATCCAGAAGCCTTTAAATCATGGTTCTATAAAATATTATTAAGAAATAGTTGGAGATTAGCAAAAAGAGAGAGAAGACACAAAACAGAGGAACTCAATTTAGATTCTCTTAAAATTGTAGAATCTGATTTTGAATCTGAAGTGTCTGGAACAACCGATTTAGAAGATATCGTTCAAAAATCAATTGGTAAGCTAAATGCTAAACTCCGAAACATAGTTATTTTATACTACTATAACGATATGTCTGTAAGGGAAATAGCAAAAGTAATTGGCTGCTTTGAAGGTACTGTAAAGTCAAGATTGTATACGGCTAGAAAAATAATAAAAAAGGAGCTTAAAGTAAGTGGAGCTATGTTTGAGTTAAAGGACAATTATTTTATTGATAAGGAGTGCGAAACAAATGGCTGATAATATTGATATAAAAAAGATTATTAAAAATTCTTTAGAGCATAAAGTAAGTCAAGCAGACCTTTCTAAGCCTCCGTTTGAATTAGTTTATGATAAATATAAAAATAGGGATTTAAAAACAGGAGCATCCTTTTTGAATAAAGCGCGTATTAATATACCTTATTTGTATTTCAATAGCAATAAAAAGGCTATTTTAGTAATGTCGTTATGCTTTATGATGCTATTTGTTACATTGTATGAACCAACTAGAGCTTTTGCGGGACAACTCTTAAAGAAGATTTATGTTGTATATGAAAGCAATGGGGAGTTCAAGCTTAAGCAAATTGAGGTTGCAGATGAGCCCCAACCTCAAATGCCAATTGAGGTGCCTAATGTGACAAGTTTTAATGATTCTGAAATTTCTAAAAAGTTAGGGTTTAAAGTAGTAATTCCTCCAGAACTACCTGACAATTATTCATTGGTAAGTAAATCAATTCTTCAGGCAGGGGACACTGAAAAGGAGCTAAAGGATTTTGTTTCAGTTTTTTATTCAAAACAAAACGATGATATTAGCAAAGAGGCTGAGTTTATTAGTCTTAAAGTTACTGATTTGAAATGGCCCCTATACGGTACTAAGTTTACTGTAAACGGTATAGAATATTATTATAAGGAATCCGGGGTTGCAGAATATCAAACGTCATATGATGAACAGGGTAATATGATTGTTAATCAGGAGAAGAAACCGGAAGGGATTGATCTTGTTCATAGACTGTCATGGAGGATTGATAATGTGACGTATTCAATTGGGGATGTTGGAGGCAGAGACTTAACCAAGGAACAACTTTTGGAAATTGCCAAACCTTTAGTAGATAAATTAATAAGTAAATAAAAAAGTACAAAATGGGGCTGTCGCAATATAACTCTTAACCGCATTATATATGTATCGCTTAAAAAACGGATACAATATATAGCTATTAAGGTGTGTTTAGCAACAGCCTCTTAATATTTAGAGAACACAAGGAAACAAATAACTATAAGGTTTGTATCATTTGGTATGAAACACCAAATATCATGTATGCAAATAGGGTAGAAGATTTCAATAACTCTCACATAAAAACTTTAAACACCGTGCAGTGAATAGTTTGCATAAAAACAAATATGTGAAAGTGAAAAGCATTAGAAGACCACATGGAGTAATATTCATGATGGTCTTTTGCATATAGTGATAAAATATATATAAAAAAACTAATATGTAATAAAATTCTACAATTTACAAAAAAATAGTAGTATGGTATTATAATATGGATAAGTAAATAAATTTACATTAAATAATAAATATTGCCTAGTGAGGTTCGTGATGGGAAATAAACATGACGAAAAGAGTTACAAGCATAAGGATCTGCTTGAATATTTTTCAGAATATTCGAATGAAAAACCTATATGGAATTACGACTTTGTCTATAAAAATAATATGAATGATTTAAATTTAATGGAGTTGCGTAAAAAATACAATTTAGATCTTAAATCAGGTAAGTCGGATGACTTCAACGGACAGCTAAGGATTATGCGGTGGGTTCATGAGGCATTACTGAATAAAGAGACAGAACCATACAGTGGCAATTTAACTGCATTAGATATATTGAATAAAGCCTTTAATAAAAGAAAATGTTTTAATTGCATTACACATGCAGTTGTATTAGCGCAATGTTTGCTTTCAATGGGTTATTGCGCAAGATATATATCATGTATGCCACTTGATGCTCTACCCTTTGACAATCATGTACTTACAGAAGTATATTCTAGTACACATCAAAAGTGGATTGTGCTAGATGCTACTATTAATGCTTATTTTACTGATTCCTGTAATAAGATATTATCACTGATAGAGATTCGTGACTGTCTGATACGTGAAGAAAAGCTTTCTTTCAACTACTTTGATAGGTTTTCAGGCTCTGGTGCACTGAAATCCGATTATTCGGTGAATTACAGCGAAGACAGATATATAAATACTATGATAAGAAATTTCTTTGTCCTACAGTATAGACAAATCAATGATTCAAGTTACTATAACGAAGAAGAGGTATATTACAGGCTTATCCCTCAGAAATATTTGCAATCGAATATAGAGAAAATCCTGTATGAATGCAATAAGAAAACCGAATACAGATATACGGATAATGCAGCTTTTATATACTCTGACCCTATTCAAAAGGAGGAGAAGAAAGGTTGAAAGAAATTACTAATACATTTAAAGGAGGTGCCGAGTCCATGTCATTTCTGTCATGTAGTTTTGTGTAGAATGTGGGACATGGACATAATTATGTACAAGCCTTCAATGTTTAATATAGTACATAAGTGTGACAATGGAAATCTGAGATTATTCAATTCATATGAGGGACTAAGGAGTCTTGTTGAAGTGGATATTGATAAAAAAGATTATGTAAGTGATTTACTTTCGAAAAGTGAATTACATTGTCCGGAAAACAATGCGGAAATTTTTGATAAACTAGTTGAACTTGGATATATTATCCCCAAAGCAACGGATGAAAAAGTAAAAAGAGCCTTAAGACTAAATGATGTAATCAATAGGAAAGAACTTTCATTGATGATACTTCCGACAGAGCAATGCAATTTTCGTTGCAAGTATTGTTACGAGGAATTTTCAAAAGGAAAAATGAGCAAGCAATTACAATCTTCACTGATTAAGTTTGTGCAGAAAAATATTCAGCATTACACAGGTCTCAATGTAAGCTGGTTTGGAGGAGAACCGCTTGAGGCCCTTGATGTAATTGAAAACTTATCAAGTAAGTTTATAAAAATATGTGATATCGCAAAGAAACCATATTTGTCGTCAATGACCACAAATGCCTATAACCTGTCACTTGAGAACTTTAAATTGCTTCACCGCCTCAAAGTGTTCTATTACCAGATCACATTGGACGGACTGAAAGAGACACACGACAATCAAAGACCTCATATGGAAGGACATGGAACATTTGATAGTATAATTTCAAATCTCACATCCATAAAAAATGAAATGGACTCTCAATTTTTTACTATAGTTTTGCGTACAAATTTCTCCAATGATATTTATCAAAGAATTGATGAATATATAGACTTTTTGGACAGGCATTTTTCAAATGACAAGCGTTTTAATATATCTGCTCATCTGGCATCGAACTGGGGGGGAGAAAGAGCAAAAGAGTTTGAAAGCCATGTTTTGAAAAGCTCTGTTTTTTCAGATATTTTAAAGGCTTTTTCTGCTAAGTCCGACACTCTGAACTTTGATTCTCATCTGCAGGATTTGGCTCCGTCACGTATGTTGTGTTACGCAAATTACAGGAATTCATACATAGTAGGTTCAGACGGTTCAATATATAAGTGCTCTGCAAATTTTACCAACCCCAATAACATCATTGGACATATAGATGAAAACGGAGAAATGAAAATAGATGAATCAAAGCATGCTTTATGGATTTGCAATCAAAGCATGGATTCTGAGCTTTGCACAAATTGTTCCTTCAGTGCGTGCTGTTTCGGTAGAGCATGTCCGTCAAAACATATATTCAACCCGGATACAAAAATGAACTGTCCACGAACAAAGTTATTCATACAGGACTTAATGGAAATGTTTAGTAAAGAGGTTTTTGCAAAAATTTAGGGGGAGGAACGCAGAAATGAAGGAGAGATTCATTCAAATACTAGAGAATATGGGAATATGTATATTAGAAGCTTATGAGGATGAAGATGTAGATTTAAGAGAGTATATAGTCGATTCAGTGCAATTTATTTCTTTAATTTTAGCTGTTGAAGAGGCATTCGAGTTCCAATTTCCTGATGAACTCCTTATATATGATAATTTGAAATCCCTTAATGCATTTGTAAATATAGTTGAAAATTGTTGCCTTGAACAAAAATAGCAAAAGCAAAGTTACCTGTTACTGTTTATAACGTGGCATTAGAAATTATTATTTATTTCGAAAGGAGGTGTTGTATAATGAAGAAACTTATTAAAAAGAATGCAAATAAAAACGAAATGTTTTCTAAAGTGAGCCTCTATAACAAGGAGAGTAGTACTAATAATTGTACATGCGACAATTGGTTTAGTGGTGATAATTGCATGTGCCAGAATTAATAATTTCAGAACTGCCGACAGGCAAATAGGTATTTAGTAAAAAAAGCTTTACATATGTCACGTTATGTACTGTTATACAGCTCTATGGTGATGGTTGACATCTATTAATACAAATGTCACCATCACCACAAAAACCAGAGTTCGTTTTATAATTCTTTGAAAGGGATAATATTATGCCAAAGTATTTGAAATATTACAAAGAAACCTTATTGTTAATATGCCGGAAGGATAAGGTATATATGACTTTTTCAATACTACGGATAATAATTAACTCAATCCGGCCATTTCCAGGTATGATTCTTATTAGGGAAATTACAAAAATGCTGACCGGAAATTACAATTCGAAGGCATATATATCTACTTTAATTCCGCTATTGCTGTTAGTAATGACGACAGAGGTTTTTTATTCAATAATAAACTCTATATATACAAGGCGAAAAAACTTGTTCTGTATGAAATTGACAGCAGACATGACTACAAAAAGCATGACTATGGATTACGAGAATATATCATCAAAAGATATCTTGGATAAAAAGGAAATGGCCTTAAAAGTATTTGAAAATTTTGATAATATATTCGACGGTATTGGTAGTATTATATCAAATCTGATAATTTCGCTTACAGTCATATATATAGTAGCATCCGTTGATTTTATCATATTAGCCGTATCCTTGCTTGGCATTGTGCTTAACGGATACTTTTCTCATATGAATCAAAGCAAGCAATATACGTTTAATACTAAGAATACACAAATCTATAGAAGGCTTCACTACTTCTACAACATGTTTTCAGATTTTAGTTTCGCAAAAGAAATAAGGGTTTTTAAGATGGCTGATAAATTTTCGCCTATTATAGACAGTCTTACGAAAGACAGTTTCAGGATGTCAAAAAGGTACTTCAAGTATTCGTATATCAACTCTTTTATAAGTGTTATCGCAAGCACGGTTTTAAGCTTATCAGTCTACCTTTTTTTGGGATATAAGGTATTGGTTAAAAACACTATAGATTTTTCCGAATTCACGTTTCTATCCAGTGCGGTATACCAGTTTAATACATCTATAGGTTCTCTGGTCAATAGTTTAGTAAAATATTTGAATGATGCAAAATATATTGAAGGATATATTGGATTCATGAATCTTGAAAGTAGATCCGATACTGTCTCTAAACAGCATGTTGACAAAACGGGAAAGTTTGAATTAATTTTTGAAAATGTAGCATTTATTTATCCTGGGCAGGAAAAATATGCTTTGAAAAATATAAATATTAAAATTGAAAATGGTGATAAGCTTGCTGTTGTTGGTGAAAACGGTGCTGGTAAAACGACCTTTATAAAGCTGCTGTTACGTTTGTATGACCCTACAGAAGGAAGAATACTTCTAAATGGAACAAATATTAAGGATATTGACTATGAGGAATATACTTCTTTGTTTTCTGCCGTTTTTCAGGATTTTAAACTCTTTGCTTTTTCTTTGAAAGATAATGTCGCTGCTCTTGAGACAGAACACATGTGTGAAGAAAGTATAATTGAGGTTTTTAAGAGGGTAGGACTTTATGGGAAAATTTCTTTACTAAAGAATGGTTTGGACACTCACTTGTTCAGAATTTTTGACAATGAGGGGATAGAGCTGTCAGGAGGAGAACAGCAGAAACTAGCTATAGCCAGAGCACTTTATAAAAATGCAGGGATTATAATTCTTGATGAACCTACTGCGGCACTTGATCCACGGGCAGAATATGAGATTTATAAAGATTTTAATGATTTGACTGCAAATAAAACGGCAGTTTATATCTCACATAGGCTTTCAAGTACAAGATTTTGTGACATAATTGCAGTTTTTGACAATGGGAGTATAATCCAGTATGGCACCCATGACAGCCTGGTCAAAGACGAAGGTAAATACAAGGAGTTATTTGACATGCAAGCTCAATTTTTTGTAGGAGAACAATGCTATGAAACTTAAGATGTGGCTGATTAATGCAAAAACTGCATTTGGATATATACCTCAATTTTTCAAGCTAATTTGGGACACCGATAAAGTCTATTTTTTCTATTTATTTGGTGAAACATTGCTGCTTGCAATGCAAACTTTTCCCAATATGTTTCTATTAAAGGCATCAGCTGATGCATTGACTAAAGAGGTATCTTTTTATTCGTATGTTTATATTGTTTTAATCTGGATATTTATAGATTTCTTGAGAGGTATGTTATGGAATTATTTTAATAACAGCGGACCTGCACATAGAAGCAGATTATTAATGATACTAAGAAACAGATTCTCCGAGAAATGTCTGGAAATGGATTACGAAATGCTATCCAGCAAAGAGATACTTGACATGAAGGAATTGGCTAACAACGCAATAAATAAGGGGTTTGGAACGGCAACATGGGAATTCTTACTAATGTTTAACAATATATTTATACTTGGTGGTACTTTGGCAATTATCGTTTCGATAGATTATATTGTGTTGCTTATAACTATAATAATTGTTGCCATTAGTACAATACCAGCATATTTATTTAAAAGGAAACAATATGACTTATCTGTTAAAATGGCCGAACTAAACAGGAAGTATGATTACCTTAATAATACATTTTCTGATTTTTCCAACAATAAAGAAATACGCATTTATAATATGGTAAGTTCAATTTCAAAACGCATACAGGCTTTAATTGGAGATAAGAAAAAGATAGTGAATAAGGATGAAAATATTTCTCTGGCTAAAAATTTAATAGGTGTATTTGTCAACACCTTTATGGAAGTATGCGTGTATATTATTTTAGGTTTCAAAGTATTGGCAGGTGTAATTACGTTAGGCAGTTTCCTTTTATGTGCGGATGCGTTGAGGCAGTTCCGTTCGCAGCTATCAGGCATTTCAAACTGGTTTATTGAATATTCCAATGCCGCAAGATATATAAAGCACTACTTTGATTTTATCAATTTGCCAAGTAAATTCAAAAGTGGAAACCAGAATAAGCTTGAGGATTTTACAGATTATGAAATAAAGTTCAATAATGTTTCGTTTAAGTACCCAGGGCAGGATAAATACAGCTTAAAGAATATAAACATATCTATAAAAAAAGGAGAAAAGCTGTCAATCATAGGTGAAAACGGAGCTGGAAAAACAACCTTTATTAAATTGCTTATGAGGCTTTATGACCCAACCGAAGGCACTATAACCTTTAATGAAGTAAACATAAAGGATATCTGTTATGATGATTATCTATCAATATTTTCAACTGTATTCCAGGATTACAAACTATTTGCACTTACAATTGGAGAAAATATATCGTCACTTGGAGAGGCTACGTCAAATGGAGATATGCTTTCTAACGCTGCACAAAAGGCCGGTATAGAGAAAAAAATAGAATCCTTAAAATACAAATACAATACCAAGCTTTACAGGATTTTCGATGAAGAAGGCGTTGAGCTATCTGGTGGTGAAGAGCAAAAGCTGGCTATTGCAAGGGCATTATACAAAAACAGCTGCATAGTTATTCTGGATGAACCTACATCTGCCCTTGACCCACATGCAGAATACGAAATATACAAATCCTTCAGTGAACTGGTAGAAGATAAAACCTCGGTGTTTATTTCGCATAGGCTCTCTAGTACTCGATTTAGTGATAAAATAGCTGTTTTCAAAAATGGTGAGATTATAGAATACGGAATACACGGCACTTTAATGGCAAACAAAGGATTATATAATGAATTATTTAATATGCAGGCACAGTATTATGATCAAATATGGGAGGCTGAAATAATATGAGTGAAACAGTACGAATAGTAATCATCGACACTGGAATAAAAACCGATCATAAAGCATTTAAGGGTATACCATTAAACGGATTTTCAATAATTAATTCGCAAATCGGAAATGACATAAATGACACCTTTGGCCATGGCACTGCAATATTTAACATTATTAAATCAACAATGGATTTTGCTTCAATAACGAATATCAAGCTTTTTAACAGCGCAGAAAGCATAGAAGAGAGCGACCTGATTTTTGCATTGGAATATATTTATGAAAACATAGAGTGTGATTTGATTAATTTAAGCCTTGGGCTCTCAATCTGTAATGAATATAAAAGACTGTATGAAATCTGCCAGAAGCTATTAGAAAGGGGAACTATTATCGTTTCTGCGTTTGATAACAGCGACTCCATTTCGTATCCAGCTGCTTTTGATAATGTAATAGGTGTGACAAAAGGATTTTCCTGCACAAAAATCGATGAGTTTGAGTATGTTGATGATCAAATAATAAATATATGTGCAAAAGGGAGTTTACAAAGACTTGCATGGATTAACCCCGACTTTATAATGTTTGATGGTAATAGCTTTGCCTGTGCGCACGTAACCTGTAAAGCAGCAAAATTTATGTATGAAGGTGCAAAATCAAGGGAGGAAATATTAAAAAGGTTTGAGAGCATAGCTCTAAAAAAATATAAATGTTCCCCAGAAAAGGGGAATTCTCAGCCTTTCCTTATAAAGAGGGCAGCCATATTCCCGTTTAACAAGGAAATGCATTCACTGGTGAGATTCTCAGGACTTCTGGATTTTGAAATATCTGATGTCTACGATGTTAAGTATTCAGGTAATATTGGTGCCGGTGTCGCACATATCTTAAAAGACGATAATATTAACAATTATATTGTGAAAAATATTGACTCTATAAATTGGCGTGATATTGACACACTGATTCTGGGACATCTTGATGAGTTGTCGAACTTGATTGACAAAGCAGGATTAAGGGATAGACTCATCTCAGAGGCTCTGAAAAATGATGTGAATATTTACGCGTTTGATGATATTAGTCGATATGCTAAGTTAGAGAAAACAAACAATGATAGGATATTTGTACCCAGGGTAGATAACAGTAATTTGCCTCCAAACAGATTCGGAAAGTTGTATAGAACTTCTAAACCTGTGCTAGGCGTAATGGGGACTAGCTCGCGACAGGGCAAATTCACTTTACAACTGATTTTAAGGAAAAAATTACTTGATATTGGCTATAACGTTGGGCAAATTGGAACAGAACCCAGTGCGCTATTATACGGAATGGATTATGTTTTCCCTATAGGATACAATCCTTCTGTCTACATAAAGGAATTTGACGTCATAATGTATTTAAACAAAATTATGAATGACCTATGTATGCAGGATAAAGATATCATTATAGTTGGCTCCCAATCTGGTACTATTACGTATGACACAGGGAATATAGGTCAGTTTAACTTGCCTCAATATACCTTTTTGATGGGAACGCAACCAGAAGCGGTTGTCCTGTGTGTTAATCCTTATGATGATTTCAGTCTTATTAAGCGCACAATAATGTTCATTGAATCTAGCCTTGATTGCAAAGTTATTTCAATTGTTGTTTTCCCTATGGATTTACAGGATAATTGGTCAGGGATGTACCAAGCAAAAACTAGATTGACTAAAGAGAGGTATGATTTGCTGAAGGATGACCTAGTCTCGGAATTCCGTTTGCCTGTATTTCGGCTTGGCGAGGATTCGGATATGGATTTGTTGGTTGATAAAATTATAGACCATTATTCCGAGGAATAAGATTAGCAGTGGAATATCACAGACTAAGCTAATTTATTCAATAAATCCTCAATAAGCACAATCTCTTTATTATACATTTGTTGTAAACTATTGATTGTAGTTTCTATGAGCTTTTTATCATATGTTACATTATACTTCAGTATCATATTCTTTACTCGTTCGGCATCGTGCTGAAGTCCGATATGGGCAGTAAGGAGCTCGTTACTACTGGCTAAATACTTGTTTTCAATTAGGTATTCTATTCTAGAAACCATAGCTTTTTTATGTTCCCAAAGTAAGTATGGAATTTTTATATCACATGGATTATTATTTTCATTAGCTAACTGTATATATTTAATAATTCCCTTGTATACTTGAATACCATACACATATCCACTTTTAGGATTTCCAATTATCCTTAAATTGTCAGTTGTATCTTTTGACAGCAAATAATCTTTTAATAAGTTTTTAACGTTTATTATATCAAACTCAAATGAAGGCTTATATGACATGCTATCTTTAGCTTTAAAAAGTATTACATCATTTGTTTTACTGATAGAGTTTATATAAGATGCTTCAAATTCAGAAAAACTTATATTTGATTTTGAATAGATTCCTCTACTGTTATAACCTACTATTTTAAAGAGTTCTTTTACAGAATCATATCCAAGTATCATTTCTTCATGCCTAATATGCTTCTTTTGAAATAATGTCCGGTCTGGGACAAAATACTGATCTAGATAAGTGGTTACATAATATCCCATATCAATGCTGTTTATTATAAAATCAATTATGTTTGTATTACTTTTAAACAAGAATTCCAGATCTAATATTTTATAGTCTAATATAGGCACATATATACAGTTACCGCATATCACGCATGTAAAAAAGTTGAGTGCATGTATGTCTTGATTATACTCCAGCTGTATATAATTACTAAAAAACCATGGATAAAAATCTTTATGAGCCATTGCAGCTGTGAGAGGATATGCATGATGTAAATAACAAGTTACTGGTGGCTTGGTCATTTCTAATTCATAATTATCCATAGAATTCCGGTTCCTCCTAGATATTAAATGTTAAATATATTGGCAATATTATATCATATTTTCCTTGTTTTTCATATTTATAAATACAGAAAGAATGATTTTACCCAGTAAAAATCATTTATTAATAAAATATTTCCAAAAATTTCACTATTTTTAGGATACTTAACATTTGGTATGAAACGCCAAATATTAAGTATGTAAAGTATATAGAGGGCAGAGGGTTTCAACAACACTTCAAGATATCTCTTTGCTTTACTATATGGTCTTGCTTACTAGCTTTCAACAGCTATCAAATTTTATCAAACAGAAGGAAATATATTTGCTCAATGTAATTCAAATTATAAGAATGATATACTTAAAAAAGTATCCAAATGTGTCACATTTTCCTGAATTGATTGTTATATAAGGTATACAAACAGAAAGGGGTGACGTAATAGTTGAATTCCATTGAAACTGCAGTTCAAGGAGTGAAAGAAGGAAAAGTTAATTACTTTGAAATAATTGTTGAACAATTTCAAAATCAGTTATTTAGGTATTGTTACCGTATGCTGGGGAGTACTCAAGAGGCCGAGGATGTAGTTCAAGAGGCTTTACTTAAGGCTTTTTACAAAATTGGTAGTTACAACGAATCAATATCTTTTTCTGCTTGGCTTTATAAAATCACACATAATCATTGTATAAATATAATTCGACGAAGAAAGTTATTACAGTTTGTATCCTTCATTGATGCCACAATTCCTAGCATAGAGGATGTTGGCAAAAATTTGGAGGAGATAGAAATTAATAAGGAGCTAAATAAAGTATTACAGAAATTGTCTACCGATGATAGGTGTTTATTAATACTAAAGAACATTGAAGAAAAGAGCTTTGAAGAAATAGCTTTAATTCTTAGCATCAAGCCAGCCACAATTAGAAAGAGATATGAAAGGCTACGCAAAAAGCTTAGGGTAAGTCTTTCTGAAACTAGAGGGGGTATTGTAAATGAAAACTATTCAATCAATCGACGATATTAAAAAAGGATCAGATAGCATTACTTTGCCTACTATTGATGTACAACAAAATATCATGCAGGCAATATATAGAAGGAAAGAAAGAAAAAATATGTTCAGAGGTAAGAGATTAATAATAGGTATAATTGCTTCTGTTTTTCTCGTTTGCTCAGTTGGGTTTACAGTAGCGAAGGTATGGGAACTAAATGGCCCTGGAGGTCTACCATTTAAATATTCACTTTTTAATAATAAAACATCTCCTCGAAGCCATATGGAAGAGTCAGAATGGAGTACAAACTGGAATAATGTAAAACCTGGTGGAGCTCTTGCAGTACTAAGAAGAAAGGATAACCCTAAAAATATAATAGGTATTACTTATAAACCGCTTATTGTCGAGAGTATTAGTCAGTTAAAAGATAAGGTTGGTGATAGATTTAAAGCACCTTCTGACATACCCGAAGGATATACCTTTAGTGAAGGTGAAATTAACACAAGTTCTGCTGATTCTATCAGGGATGTTATGCTGGAGGAAGCACAGAATTCTGCAGAGGATATTATTAGAGTTTTTGAGCCTTTTCAGAATATACAGTCTTATAAAATTATTTATAAAAATGGGAAGAGAATATTAGAAGTATCAGTGACTTTTGGCTGGAATTGGAAAGAATTAAGTCAACCTGACGAAGGGCAAAAGGTCTCTAGAGTAGATATTAATAATTTTGAAGCTATCTTTACTAATGGCAATGGGAGGTCGGAAATTAAATGGATTGATAGTTTCAACGGTGCAAATATACTATATTCTATTGGGGGTCCAGAAGGACATGTATCAAAGGATACATTATTGCAAGTTGCTAATAGTCTTAAATAAGTATAGCTATTTTTTCTTATTGCTAATACGTCGACATTATGGTTGCAAAAAACACTCCATTAAGTGTTTCTCTTATTTCGTCGTTAAATCGCCGCAAAAGCCACATTTTTACCATGAAACGCAGAAGCTGCCTTCAGTGTTATGATTAAAGTTAGGGATAGATGCCTCATAAAGCATTTATCCCTAAAATATTAAGCATCAATTTCTAATGTTTATACATATTACAAAATTTGCCTATTAAATGTCTTAATAACATTCGGAGAATGCTTTCAGATATACTTTGAACATAATTGGGTTACGCTTCCAATAGTTAAAAGATTTAAGAAGTGCTATAAGTTTTATTAGGGCTATGAATAAATATTGTGTCATAAAGCTATCAAAAAAAGGATAGATATAAACTACTAATCCATGATATAATTATTTTTAGGAGGTATGCACATATGGAAGAAGTTTTAAAGGAAATACTTTCGCAGATGCAGGTCATGTCCAACCAAATAAAAGGTTTTAGGGAAGAAACAAATAATAGGCTTACTAAGATAGAAACAACAATAGAAAATACAACAAATGTGAAGATTCAAGCCTTATTTGAGGATAGAGAAATAATACATAGTAAACTTGATAGTATTGTAAATGAGTTAGCAGACATAAAAGAACAAATTACAGACCATGATATAAAAATTCAAGTACTGAATAATAAGACAAAAGCTATTTAATAAAAGTAGCTTTATTTTTTTACTTTTACTTAAAGCATTTCAGATTAATTATTTTCGTTTTCTGAGTAGATTGAATATATAATCCTTCATCTATCCCTATTTAATGGAATTTAATACTTTTACTTTGATGAGTGAAAACCAAAAATAGGCGTACTCAGTATAAAACTAAAATAGGTGTACTCATACATTGACGCTATTTGGGCATTTATGATAGAATATACCTGTTTTTCGAGAGCTTTTTAATGAGCATACGTTAAACATTAATTAGATAAATAAAGGCTATTTAGTACGTTTATAGAAGAAAAAATGTACTTAATAGTGTAATAAATATAGTTTGTTTGCTGAGCCAAGAGTTTGCTTATAGTAAATTGATACAAATTTGGGCAATAGAGCAAAGTTGCTAGAGCGACTTGATTTTATTGCTTTTTATTGTGAAAGGATTAGTATGGATAACATTATTGAACTAAAAGGTATCAAAAAGTGCTACGATGACTTTACTGCCGTCAAAGATTTTAACCTTGAAGTTAAAAAGGGTGAGTTTGTTACGTTTTTAGGCCCGTCAGGGTGTGGAAAGACCACCACACTTAGGATGATAGCGGGCTTTGAGCTTCCTTCTGAGGGGCATATTCTTCTGAATGGAAAGGATATCAGCGACCTTCCTCCTAACAAAAGACCTATAAATACAGTATTTCAAAGGTATGCCCTATTCCCACACCTGAATATTTATGACAATATTGCATTTGGACTGAAAATGAAAACAGTAGATGTAACTTATAAGAACAATGAAGGGGAAACCTTTACACGCAGAGAAAAGCTAGCTAAGTCAGAAATCAGGGAAAAGGTAAAACACGCATTGGAAATAGTGGATTTGGAAGGCTTTGAAAAGCGTGATATTTCAACTCTTTCAGGAGGCCAACAGCAGAGAATCGCCATTGCAAGGGCTATTGTAAATGAGCCTGAAATTCTTTTATTGGATGAACCTCTGGGTGCCTTGGACTCAAAGATGAGAAAGGAAATGCAGCTAGAGCTTAAAGCTATGCATGAAAAATTTGGAATTACATTTATATATGTAACTCATGACCAGGAAGAGGCTCTCACCATGTCGGACAAGGTGGTTGTAATGAGCGACGGCATGATTCAGCAGATTGGAACACCTGAGGAGATTTATAATGAGCCCAACACTGTATTTGTTGCAGACTTTATCGGGGAGAGTAATATCTTCAGCGGGAAAATGTCTGGACAAAAGAAGGTTAGCTTCTGCGGCGCAGAGTTCCCATGTCTGGATGATTTTTATGTTGGGGCAGATGTGGATGTTGTTATAAGGCCAGAGGATATTGAAATGTCAGCTCCCGAGAAGGGGCAGATAAAAGGAACTGTTCAGTCTGTTATCTTTAAGGGTATGCACTATGATATTACAGTTCAGTCAGGGGATAATGAAGTCCTTATGAAAAGCACCAAAAACGCAGTAATAGGAGAAGAAATAGGGCTTAAAATTGAACCAGACGGTATCCATGTTATATATGCTCAGACCAATATTAATACATATGACGGAGTTATTACGGCAATTGATACGGTGGCCTTTGCAGACGGCGAATTCCACTATGATGTGACTAAATTATATCCTGGATCTAAAATCAGCAATAACCATATTTTTGACAAAAACGGAAATAAGTTAAATGTCATTGGAAAGGCTGTGACGGTTAAGATTCCAATTGCAGCACCTTCAATGAGTGATGACATCGATGCTGGCGGAACAAAGGGGCACATTGTTTCTATTATATATAAGGGGGATCATTACCACTATATTGCCCGTACAAAGAGTGGCGAGGATATTCATCTTCATGACCAGAGCCTTTGGAATGAAAATGACTATGTTAGTATCCTCATCCCAAAGGAAAGCATTGAATTGTTACTAAAGTCAATGGAGGCGTAGCAGATATGAAATATCATTTTTCACGGAAGCAGCTGTGCATTCCCTATGCGTTATTTCTGACATGTTTTGTCATTGCACCGCTGCTAGTTATATTATACTATGCCTTTACAAATGGAGAGGGCACATTTACACTAGCCAATTTAACAGGATTTTTTACCAGTCATAATACAATAGGAACCCTGTTTTATAGTGCTCTAATTGCGATAATCACCACCTGCATCTGTCTTTTGATTGCCTATCCGGTGTCTTACATACTCGCACGTAGCAAAATGAAGAAGAAGACTGTACTTATCGCTTTATTTATTGTGCCAATGTGGGTTAACTTCACTCTTAGGGTATTAGCCTTAAAGGAAGTGCTCACTATGCTGGAAGGAAACCTGGCATTACATCCGTTCTTAAACACCATCATAGGCATGACCTATGACTTTTTCCCGTTTATGATTCTTCCTTTATATACAACGTTGATAAATCTGGATAACCATGTTCTGGAAGCGGCCTATGACCTTGGCGCAGGAAAAGCAGATGCATTTATGAAGGTTACACTGCCTCTGTCATTGCCTGGGATCATAAGCGGAATAACTATGGTATTCCTGCCGGCTATGACCAACTACGTAATCTTGGACATGCTCTATAATAACACATATAATATGGGCAGTCTGATTGGGAGTTACTTCAATGCCTATGACTGGCACAGTGGTTCAATGATATCCATAGTACTATTGCTTATAATATTTATAGCTATGTGGGCAACTAATGGATTTGCTGAAGATGAATCAGAGAGGAAGTCAATGCTATGATTAAGAAGATAATGAGATCTTTGTGGCTAGGAATTGTATTGCTTTTTATATATTTGCCCATATTAATTCTGGCTGTGTACAGCTTTTTGGATACTCCTACAATAGGTGCGACCGGCAACTTTACTTTTCAAAACTATGTAAAGCTTTTCACAACACCTGAGCTTTTGGATATGATTCTGGGAACTCTGTCACTGGCCTTTCAGTGTGCAGTTATTTCTACTATTTTAGGAACACTTGGAGCTGTTGGTGCCTTCTATTCAAAAAAGGGCATGCGGCGCTTTGTAGTCGCCACCAACCAGATTCCAATTGTAAATGCAGATGTTGTAACCGGGTTTTCCATATGCATATTGCTTATTGTGGTTTTGGGTGTGGATAAGGACACCTTTATACCCTTGATAACAGGCCATGTTGTTCTGACATCCCCATTTGTCTACCTTTCGGTGGTGCCAAAGCTTAAGCAGATGGACTATAGTCTTTATGAAGCGGCACTTGACTTAGGTGCCAGCGCGAGACAGGCACTGTTCAAAATCGTAATGCCCCAGATTGTTCCGGGCATTATCTCAGGTTTTTTATTGTCAATAACACTTTCTCTGGATGATTACTTTATTACAACATATACAAAGCCTGCAACATTTAATACTATCAGTACCTATGTGGTCAATGCCACAAAGGGTTCTAATACAGAGGTGAAAACAGCACTTTGGGCGCTATCAACCTTGATTTTTGCAATCATTCTGCTTGCAGTGCTGATTAGCAATATTACTGCCAATAGAAAGGCTGGTGAGAAGAATGCCACAAATGATATTTAAATGTAAGAACAAAATATGTTTCAAGCTTTTGGCTGGATTCCTTCTTTTGGCAGTATTAATGTCTGGAACAACTCAAATGTCGGTAGCTCTAGCTGAGACTGATGATGCAATTGTACTTAGAATTGCCAACTGGGAGGAATACATTGACCAGGGAGACTGGGGTGAGGACGAAGAGGTAAACCTTGATGGTGAAAAGATTACCAGTGAGAACGGGCTTGTTTCTGACTTTGAGGAATGGTATTTTAATACCTATGGCAAGCAAGTGAAAGTAGAATACTCTACCTTCGGTACTAATGAGGATTTGTACAGCAAGCTTATTCTGGGAGAAACATATGATATAGTATGTCCTTCGGAGTATATGTTTTCAAAGCTTCTGAAGGAGGATTTGCTTGAGTCTCTGTCAGAGGACTTTTTTGATAGTTCAAATGAGTACAATTATTATACAAAGGGAGTCGCTCCTTTTATAAAAAAAATCTTTGATAGGAACAAGATCGACGGCAAGTCTTGGAGTGCTTATGCAGCAGGCTATATGTGGGGAACTATGGGAATCGTTTATAATCCAGAAAAGGTAAGCGAGGAGGACGTATCCAGCTGGGATATTCTCGTCAATCCGAAGTATGCTAAAAGAGTTACTATAAAGGACAGCGTAAGAGAATCCTATTTTCCTGCAATGGCTATTTTGAACAGGGACTTGCTGCTCACTAAGCAATTTAGAGATAGCAAGGATTACTCTGAGAAACTGGAAAAGGCTATGAATGACACCAGCCCAGAGGCAATTGAAAAGGTGGAGGATTTACTTCAGAGAATAAGGCAGAATGTATATTCTTTTGAGACAGACAGCGGCAAATCTGACATGATTACCGGAAAAATAGTTGCAAACCTCCAATGGTCTGGAGATGGAGCTTATGCAATGGAACAGGCAGAGGAAGATGGCTATTACCTGAACTACTCTGTTCCAAAGGAGTGTACTAATATTTGGATGGATGGCTGGGTAATGCTTAAGTCGGGGATTAATGGAAATAATGATAGAAAAAAAGCAGCAGAGGCATTTATTAATTTTATATCAAAGCCGGACAATGCTATAAGAAATATGAACTATATTGGCTATACCTCCAGTATTTCAGGAGGGAATAACCCATTGATTTATGAATATATCAAATGGAAGTTTGGGGCAGAAGATGAAGCTGATGCAGTAGAATATCCATTGGGCTACTTCTTCAGTGGGGATAACGCTGATAAGGAGTATATCCTTAAAACTACTGAGGACAATGCAAAACGCCTGCTTTTCGTCCAATATCCTCCTAAAGAGATTATTGATAGAAGCGCGGTAATGGGCTATATGCCTGACGATGTAAGTAAGCAGCTGAACCGAATGTGGATTAATGTGAGGTGCTTTAACTTTGACCAGGTGCCTGGGAAAGTGTGGTTAAGGGCACTTGCAATTATTTGCCTAATGCTACTTTTGATAATGGTTTGGATTTACCGCAATAGAATATTCAGAAAGCCAATAAAGGCTGGATATAAAAGGGTGGGCTAAGAAAGCACCCTTTTCCTTTGTGCTGATATAGGTAAAAAGATAGCAGCATGATTTTTTTGTGCATCAAATGGAGTGGATTCCTATAAAGAAAAAATAATATTCGATTTGAAAAATCTATTTAATAAATGAAGTAAAATTGTTGAAGGTAAAATAGAGGTAATCAACAGCACTTAATAATTAATCTCAGTAATGAATTCAAATACAGTTAAATAATGAATGTTAGCGAAACCCCACAAGACGCAAAGAAGGCTCTCACGGTATAAACCTTGAAAGCCTTTTACTTTGGCGGAGAGAGTGGAATTCGAACCCACGGATAGTTTTACCCATCACACGATTTCCAGAGTTACGCTTCATTTATTATTTAAGATTATTTAACTATAGCTTTTATTATTCAAAACCTTTATTTAAGCCTCATGTGAGGCTTTTATTTATGTATTTACTTTTAAACACTTATAACATAATGGTTAGAAAATTTTAAAAAGTGTTAGAAGATTTGTTAGAAGGAATTAAGTAGATGATGGTATATAGTTTTCTGAAAAACTATAGATATATAGTATTAACCCATGATATAATTATTTACTGGAGGGATGCACTATGGAAGAAACTTTGAAACTAATCCTTGACAAACTAAACAGTATGGATTCTGATATAAAAGTACTGAAAAACGAAGTCAAAACAATAGGTAATCAAGTGATAAAGATTGAAAATGAACATGGTGAAAAACTTGATTCTTTGTTGGATGGGTACAAGCAGGTATATGAAGGACAGAAGGAAATTAATAATGATATTAAAGACATAAAGGAAACACTAAATTTACATGAAGTAAAATTGTTAAAGGTAAAATAGAGGTACTCAACAGCACTTAATAATTAATTTCAGTAATGAATTAAAATACAGTTAAATAATGAATGTTAGCAAAACCTCACAAACCGCAAGAAAGGCTCTCATGGTATAAACCTTGAAAGCCTTTTACTTTGGCGGAGAGAGTGGGATTCGAACCCACGGATAGTTTTACCCATCACACGATTTCCAGAGTTACGCTTCATTTATTATTTAAGATTATTTAATTATATCTTTCATTATTTAAACCCTTTATTTAAGGCTCGTATGAGGCTTTTATCTATGTGTTTACTTTTAAACACTTATGTCATAATGGTTAGAAAATTCCAAAAAGTGTTAGAAGATTTGTTAGAATGTTTGGTAGATAATGGAATATAGTTTCCTGAGAAAGTGTAGATATATAGTATTAACCCATGATATAGTATTTTCAGAGAGATGTACTATGGAAGAAACTTTGAAACTAATCCTTGATAAACTAAACAGTATGGATTCAAATATAAAAGAACTGAAAAACGAAGTCAAAACAATAGGTAATCAAGTGCCAAAGATTGAAAATTAAACATGGTAAAAAACTTGATTCTTTGCTGGATGGATATAAGCAGTATATGAAGGACAGAAGGAATTAAGAACGATATTAAAGACATAAAGGAAACACTAAATTTACAAGAAGTAAAATTGTAGCACTACTATTTTGATAACCCCAAGATACTGTATCATCTTTGCCAACTGAACCTAGTAAACAAAATGAATGATATTAGAACAAAAGTGTTGCAAAATCGGACATTTAAGAATATAATGGTTTAGGGACATTAATCAGGAGGTATTAAAAATGAGTGAACTATATGAAAGAATTAAAATGGCACGTACAAATTTACATTTGTCACAAGAATATGTTGCACAGTATATGAATTTAAATAGAACTGCAATTGTACAAATAGAAGCGGGAGCAAGAAAAGTATCAGCTGATGAACTTGGTAAATTTAGTAAATTGTTTAGTGTGTCAGTTGATGAATTACTAAATGGTAAAAAGACACAAATGCCGGAACTTGTTTTTGCTAGAAATTTTGGTGAACTGGATGAAAGCGATCAGCAGGAAATTCTAAATATGATTGAATTTAAAAAGATGCTGAAAGAAAGACGAGGCCTATGATTGACAAAATTACAGAATTGGTAAAAGGAGATATGTCAGCAGAAACACTTGCACAATATTTCTTGAGAGGTTATTATGCTGGCAAAATAATAGAATACCCAATTAATCCTTTTCAGATATTAACGGATTTAGGTGTACCGTTTACATTTAGACCATTTAAGAAATATGAAGGAATATATATCCCTACATTTGAAGAAGATGATTTTCCAATTGTGGGGATTAATTTATTAAGACCTATATCAAGACAGAGATTTACTGCGGCACATGAATTATGTCATCATCTTAAAGATTCAAAATTAGGATGCATGTGTTTGACAAATAGCAATGCTGATATTGAGAGATATGCAGAAAATTTTGCAGCAGAGTTATTGATGCCAAGTGCAGAATTTAAACGCCAGGTATCTTTGTATGAAAAGGATGGATATATTGAGTTTGATGGAGTGCTTAAGGTTGCTCAATATTTTGGAGTGAGTTTTCAGTCTTGCTTGTATCGAATAGCTTATCGCTTGCATAAAATCAAAGGGGATACACAATCGAAAGAACTCCGAAAGAAAATAAAGAAGTATAAGCCTCAAATTAAAAAGAACGAGTATGGATACAACGACGTTCTGTTATATGAACAGCTATTTAATGCAGTGGGCGAAAGGTTTGATTTTTTATCTACACCGCATTCTTGTCAAAAATTTAAGAATGAATATATTTATTTCGATAGTAGAATGGAAGGCGTTGAGATTGACCAAGAAACAGTTGCCGATATAGTAATGGATATAAGAGAAAATAAACAAGATAGTAAATATTGTAATGAGGAAAACAAGAATATTATTGAAGTGGCTGGATTAACATTAGCATATGATTATGCATTTAATGAATGCTCAACAGAGATAAACATATATGATGCAAACCATTTAAACAAATATATTTTTTCAACAGCCCCATATCCAGATATGGGTGGTCGTTATCGTGAAACAAATACATTGGTTTTGGGAGCTAAGTTTGAAACTATTGACTATAGACTTATTCCACAGGCAATGTACGAACTGGATAAAGACATTCAAGAATTATTAATTAATAATGTAAATTTTAGTTGCAGTCAGTATATCGAAAGGGTAGTACAGATTCATCATCGCTTAACGGTTATACATGCGTTTAGAGATGGTAACGGGAGAACTTCAAGAGCATTTCTTAATATGCTATTGTTGAAAAGACATATCCCTCCAGTTTTCTTTAGGGATAAAGAGAAGGATAGATATAAAGATGCATTAGGAGTTGCAGATAAGACCGGTGATTTTTCACAATTATATGAAGAATTTTATAAAGCTATAATGGGATCAAATTCGGTATTGTCAGATTATAGATTCTAATATGATGTAACATGTTTTAAATAAATTATAAAAAGTTGCAGACCATCTACAGCTTTTTGAATTATATAGATTTATTGATATGAACAAAAAGAAAAATCGAATAGCTGATTATAGGGAAATATATAGGAAGAGGCTTAGGCTTCTTCTTTTTGCTTATACGTCTATCTTTAATTAAGCTTTCATTTTTGGTTTTTAAATCTTTAGATGGCCTAAATTAGATTTCCTTTCTGGCTACTTTTGTCCTTTAATTTATTAGTCATAATTGAAATCCTTTTTCGTTTACATAACTAGAAATGCTTCCTGTTCCTATGTTACTTTTACCTTGGTTCTAAACAAAGTTCGTGGTAGATTCTTAAAGTTTTTTAGCTCTTCTTGACTTTTAAGAAGTGTAATTTTATGATGCTGGATAGTCTGTCCATATTTTTGATAACAACAGTGTTTAAATTTCTTACCTGATTGGCACGGGCATATATCATTCCTACCAACGTTCTTATATTTATCATCGTCTTTATATGACCATTTCTCTTCAATAATCTCCAGATTCCAATCATCAAATGGTGATTCTAAATGAGTTAAAAGGTTTTCAAGCATATAATAATTATAAGAAACACCTTCAATTATTGGGACTGTGTATTTATCAAATGGGTCACTTACAATTGCCATCCCTATAAATTCGATGTTATTAACAACTCTTCCGCACATTTCTCCTTGGTAAATCTCACCTACTTTGTGGCTGCAACCACTTCTTAACCCCATTTTAGAACCGCAGATACTACACGTAAAATCACTCTCAATAGCTTCACGGCTAAAAAATATATTATATGGAAATAGTTTCTGAAAAAGCTGAATTTTTTCTTCAATGAACTTCAGTTTATACTCATTATTGTTATAATCAAAATGTTTTCTAAGGAAACTTAATTCTATATCGCTCCTATCAAATAAATTCCATGCTTCAGTAAACTTTCCTGCTTTCATCATATTAAAAGCTGATATATACGAATTTAGTATTTTATATACTTGTTCAATACACCAGATGTTTTTAGCTTCTTCCTCATTACTTCCTTCAACAGCTCTATGCTTTAAAGCATGCAGTATATTATGGATATTAGAATCAACACTTTGTTCAAGTTGCTGTAAATATTCCATAACTTGCTCTAAATTCATTATAATTGTCCGCCTTTCTGAATTTCATCAATTATATCCTTGAAGTCTTTTGCACTTCCTTCAAAATGAACCTTCTTTGATGTATCTCCTCTTTGTACAACTATATCTAATGTGACCTTTGGGTTGGGCTTTTTTTTGAAAAGAACATTTTCGAAATATAATATAATAAAACCAACAATAGCTGGAAAAGCAAGCCCATTAACTAATAATAAAGGTATATTGATCACATCATCATGTAATTCCAGTTCACTAAAATCATCGTCATCAGCACATATATCTATAATTGTATCATCATATTCCAATTCTTTAAGAAATTTATAAAAATCAAGTGTACCTTCAGGGAATAGAGGTTTTTTAACATCTTTAAATCCTTCGTTTGGAATAATCAATGCAGATGCTTTTTTCAAATCTTCCTTTAAATGCACAGGAACGTATTCTTTGTTAAGAACGTTTGTAAATGTGACTTCTGTTTCAGTAATTGAATATTTAGTATTTCCTGATGTTTCGTGTTTCATTTATATGCCCCCTCTTATCGTTATAATTAATTGTCTGTAGGAATTCATTACATATTATATCATAATTTGTTATTTGATTGTCTTCTTATTCATTTTTTGTTTATTAACGAATAACTATTTGTAATTTTTCATTGTTAAAATAAATAAAAACAGCATTAAGTAATAACCAAATGATTAAAAAATATTTGACGATCTCCCTACGCCAAAAATTATGAAAAACTCGTGCGATGTTATTCGTAAGTAGTTACTTAGTTTCATCTATCGCCCTCAAACGGTAGTCATTATTGTTAAACTATCCCCACAAACCGCAAAGAAGGCTCTCACGGTATAAACCTTGAAAGCCTTTTACTTTGGCGGAGAGAGTGGGATTCGAACCCACGGATAGTTTTACCCATCACACGATTTCCAGTCGGTAATCCGACTCTACCACTCTCAAACCTATTAAAATCAGCATATTCAGACTATCTATCTTTAAGTACAGCACACGATTGAATTGTATCTCCCTTGATTATAATATACTTAAGTTATTAGAATCAATAGGTTATATTTAATGATTTTTAGTTTCAAAGGTTTGTAGCTTGAATAACTCCTTTAGTTGTTCATACAATTCGTCTTCTCTAAACTCTTCAAAAACTGGCCATGCTTCTATACTTTCAAAGTTTATTGCATTATTTTCCAAACCATGTTTCATCAATTCAAAAACTTTTTCATTATTGTTTAAAAGTGCTTGTTGACATATTTGAAAATCCAAAGTACATGCTGAAAAATCCTCTGCTAAAACTTTTCCCTTTATTTCATCGAAATATCCCATCCTTTTATACGAAAGCCAGTTATTAATTTTTGAATACATTTTAAACCAGAGAGAGCAACATGCATCATTCCCCAAAAATATGGAATACCCCTTAACTTTTTTCCAGTTAACTTTAACTAAGTTATCGTCAATTATATCACTTAGTAGTTTAAATCTAGTATCATCGTCCTTTCTTTTAGTTTTCCAAAGTTCAAAGGCAATGAGTGTGAAATTTAACTCTAATGAATCAATTGCAGATTCTAAGTATTCTCTATCCAAAAAAATTGGTTCACCTTTTTTAACATCTTTAGAATACTTATCAGAAACTTTCGATAAGTAGATAGAATTAACAATACCCTTATTATGTACAATAATGTTTCTTCTTTGAAATATTTCAGTTAGTTTATCTATTTCATCATTCAAATATCCCATACTCAAATGTAACTTTTCTTTCAAAAAATCAATCCAATCCTGAAAACTAGACCTAATAATATTTTCTAGCTTACTGTCAATTATAAAAGTTTTGGCATCTTCAACCGTATCAAAGGATTCTAACTCATCCATAGTAAATTGTTTGTCTTTCTTTAATATAAGTGCAGGTGATATTTCATTTTTATACTCATTAAAGTAAACTCTTAAAACATCACCCAAAAAGCATTCTACAGTGCTTATAATATTCATTAGAGTACTTTTATAGAGCAACATTTTTTGTTGATTAAGTTTGCCTAGGTTTGACATAGCCTTGTCAAACCTATCTCCGCCATTTCCACTTACACTTAAGGAATAACCCTCACTATCCTCTGAAGACTCTATAATAATATCACCATCAAAATTTTCTTTTATTTTTTGCTTAGCCTCCTCAGTAAGTTTAAACTCTGAATCGTTGTCTAAATCCATTTCATTAAAAAGTAATCGTAATGCAATTAAATCTTCAGAATCCTTTGTTAAATCTTCTTTTATCTTATCTAACAAAACTGGTTCTAGAAAATCAATAAACCCTTTGATTACTTCTAAATTATTTCTGAAACTAATAATCTCATCATTAAACATTAGCCTCTACCTCCAAATAAATCCAAAAATATAAGTATTCTGCAAGACTAATATTCCATATATTAAATGAAAATTCCTTTAAAAATTGGGATAATATTTAAATTGTTGAGGAAAGGGATAATATATCTATTAATGAGAACTTATGTCTTGTTTTTTGATTCAAAATACTTCTTATATCTATAAAAAGTCGGTTTAGTCATACCGAGCTTCTTCATACACTCAAATGGTTTCATTTCACCATCCACAACCTTCTTGTATTCATTCTCAAACACCTTATAATCGATTGCTTTCGGTCTACCATAATCTTGCCAATCTCCACGTTCTTTTTTAGCTTGAATACCTTCTTTTTGTCGCTTCTCACGTTTCTGCATCTCAGCATGTGCAAATGTGGCATACATTTCAACAAGCATATTGTTTATAGTTTCCATTATCATAGTTGCCATTGTATTATCCATCTTGGAGTATTCAACCAATGTTGTTGGTATCTCTAATATCATTACTCTTACACCTAATGACTTGTAATGTTGAAGTTCCTTTAATGTATCTTCTTTGTTCCTGCCAAGCCTATCAAGTTCAGAGAGAATAATAATATCACCTTTGTTCTTTGCAATCCTTTTCATTGCTTGGTAATCTGGTCTATTAAAGTTCTTCCCTGTCTGTTGGTCTGTAAACATTTCAGTTAGTGTTATGTTATTAGCTTTGCAATAATCATTTATTGCTGTGATACCTCTATCAAGATGTTGGTCTGTTGTTGACGTTCTGTGATAACCATATACATTAGACATTCGCATTACCTCCAGTTAATTACTATAGCAATAGTATAACCTTATAGTCTCAAAATATCAACACTTATTGTGAGACTTATCAAAATACTGAATGTATATATTCTGAGACTATAATTTCAAGCTATTATCATAGTCTTGGAAAGTATACTTTTTAATACCTTTCAACGGTCTATGGTAAACATAGGTCTTCAATAAAAATGTAGGTATCTTAAATATGAGGGAGTAGAAAAGGATGTGGAGGAATAGATTGTATATACCAATCCTACCATGATACTGATGAACATTGATGAAGATGAAAAAGTGGTTATGCATAGACCCACTAAACATTCTTTAGTGGGTCTGCAAGGCAATACTGATTACACATTCAAAGATGACTCAATGAAGTTCTGATACAGAACGGGGAACCAATTGCAAAGCAGTTTAAGAAGATGGTCAAAGAAGCTACTCTGCCTCCTATCAATTATCAAGGAGTATGAAGGAAACTTCACTGCTTGCTATGTAATAGTAGACATAATGAACACTATAGTACAAGTATGATGTTTTAAAGTGTCGATGAAGCTATGGGAGAGGGGGTAGTTTACTACATGAAGAAAGTAAATGAGTATTCTATTTGACTGGGGTGGTTATCAATTACCCTTATGAACGATTATATCCGTATGAGCAGGATTTACTGTACTTATTACTTTTAATACTGCTAAGCAGTCTATGTTGAATTGAAGATATACTATACAACATACTATAATGCCAAAAGAGACGTTGTTTATGATTCAAAGGAATGGAACACAGGGAGGTAATAAATCCTCCCTCACAGTAATTGATGAAAGAGTGGTATTAGGTAAGGAATTTAGGGTTTATGGTGATTGTGACAACCCATATTCCTAGCGAAAGATGTGGCAGAATGGATTGAACATAGTAACTCAAGAATGATGCTTCAAAGTGTTGATGAAGATGAAAAGTTATGCGTAAACAATCCTTACGCATTGAAAGGTCAACAGGAACAAGGGTTCTTAACTGAGGATGGCTTATGTGAAGTTCTGATGCAGAGCAGAAAGATGATTGCCAAGCAGTTCAAGAAACAGGTCAAAGCAATCCTAAAGGAAATCAGAAGGACAGGAAGTTACTCAGCTAATAAAGTACCAACCAGTTTTAAAGAAGCATTACTGCTTGCTGTAGATCAACAGGAGCAGATTGAAAAGTTAGAAGCTGACAAGTTGATGCTCACAGAGACTATCAATGAGCAACAGCCTAAAGTAGAGTACTGTGACAATGTACTTGCTAGTGAAAACTCTATCAATGCTATAATGGTTGCTAAAATACTTGGTTTCCCTTCTGCTAAGAGACTGAATTACCTTCTTAAAATGTTTAAAGTTCAGTATAAACTTAGTAATGAGTGGTCATTGTACAGTAAATGTTGTGATAAAGGGTATGTTTGTTGTTTGCTTACTATGACAGGCATAGGCATGTTTACTGCATAAAAATTATATTAGTCTCTCTATATGGGGTTGGGTAGTTCACAATTACTGTAGACATATTCCTAGTGTATGTTCTGTTACTGCGGTATATTTGTAAAATTTGTCAAAGACAACTTCAAGATTTTACAGGAGTATCCGAAAGATGTTCTGAAGTAAGTCTTGACATACGCTATTTTTTATACAACAATGTAATATGTTGGTAGAATATAAAAAATTGTGGGAGTGCATATATATGCTTAAAAATATAATGCTTAATAAAAGAGATAAAAAAAGTATAGGTATAACAATACTTGTTTGCCTTGTGACACCTTTTGTGATAATTTTTACCTTGAACCTTTTGATAGTTTTCTCTTCTTGGCTAGTTTCTTTCTGTCCTTTTGTTTCTGAATTCTTTATAAAGATGAACTTGAATGACCCTATAAATGTGTCGGATTACATTACTTTATATGTAGAAATACTTGGAATTGAGGTAACAGCACTTCTTACGATTGGTGTGTTCTATTTGAGTTCTTCAAAAGAAGAGAAGGAGGAACATGAAGAAAAAGAGAAAAATAATAACCAAGTGTACATGGATATAGTTGATGCACTAGACCACTTATTTAATTGGTATACTAACGAAACTGGTGTATTTCTTAAAAAGTTCTGTTTAAGTGAAAAATGGAAAGACGTACTTAATGATTTAAAAATTGAAAACAAATACAAAAAAATTTTAAAAGATATATATTTTCAGTTAAATGAAATTAATTCTTTTATTGATGAAGGTAGAAATCAACTAGCCGAACAAGGAACGAGAAAACTATTCCTACAGTTATCAATGGATTTTTATAATACATATAAGAAGCAGATTGGTCAAGGTATTAGAGTTAGATGTATTTTGAAGCAGGATTATATTGATGCCATAAATGACATTTCCCCTAGAAATTGTTCTTTTACCAAATCAGACAAATATACGAATGGAAGTTCTTTGTATACTGTAATAAACGATATTTATACTGTTTATGATGCTTCTGGGCAGACTCTATGTGCGAGTACTTTTAAAGACAATAAACCATATACTGGTTATGCAAGATTGTATGAGGGTGAAAATCTAAGATTTGATGGTCATATTAAAGAAGGCAAAGAGATAGAAGGAACTCTATATAATTATAGAATTGACCTTAAGGATAACAATAAACTTTTTAACAACAGACTAGAGTATGTGTATAGGTTTAGAGATTCAGAATTTTGCAAAAACAATAACTTAAATTCGGGTGATTTGGTTCGGGTTGCAACTTTGTCTCTAAAGGATGAAAAGATAACCATTAAACCAGAAACAATTAAAACTGGTAGAAAGTTTATATTGTAATACAGATTACCATAAATTAACTTACCATCATTTCTCATCAAAGTACATATAGAACTTACAGTCCAATATCAAAGATGCAGTATTTTAGTATACTATAGTAGGCTTATAAGCAAGTGTACAAAACCCTTGTCCGTATGTACTTATTATTAACATGAACACTGTGTTCATAAAGTCTAATGATTTATGAATGCACATAAAGTATTCCTGTAAATTACTTTGGAATGTATTCGGATAATCTTAGAAGTGGTGTTCGTTTAATTTTTTAACAATAGAATATTCGTTTGTACCATTTGATATAGAATCATGAAATTCATTGGTATATTCTGCTTTTTTATTGTAATAAGTTTATATTGTAATATATATAATACATATTATATACACTGTAAGTTATGTTACATTATCACTACAAAAAAAGAAGACGGTTGATCAAACCATCTTCTTTTTCTTTAGTGAATGTAGTCCCTATTTTTTTATTTGAAGCATGTAAGGATGATATATAATACCACAATGCATATTACTCCAAATAGAGTTGAGTTGCAGTTCGCTACTAAGCTTTGCAACCACTTAGATACTGGTATTCCATATGCTCCTAACAGGAATATCAATATTCCAAAGACAAAAACTTTTGCTTGTTCAAATGACCCCACCATAACTTTTACCTCCAGATGTGTGTTTTTTTTAATGGGCAGAAACAAATAACTTCCATTGCTGTTCTACCCACTTAGAAACTATAACCTTGGAGGGTATTTAATCATGGTAAAGTGGCAATTGTTTTATCTCTGGTCTTACTTTAAGGCATACGAAAGAGATAAAATAGGTAAAGTCTAGCTTACCAAGCATTAATAAGCTATATTATTTATTTTGGAAACTACAAAACACTTGACTCCCATGCATAAAGCATACTCTTTTAATCTGCTTCAAGCTGTCCAAATACCTTTACAGTTAACTCTGCTGGTACAAAGACATTAAATTACATTTTATGTATAATTAAACACCCATCTCTTCAATATGCCCGACAAAATTATACCATATATTAGCTAAAATGTTAATATGTAAAAACAATAAAAAACAGGTGCATATTAGAATAAGATAGATATGCACCTGTTTACTATAACTGTTGTTGATTTATATCAATAAGGGTTGCAATTTTCAGTCAATACCCCCCAATACTATGTAAACGATAGTTTAACAATAAAAGAGGTGATTGATATGACTGATATTTTGAGACAGAAGACAAAGCAATACATTACGGTTCATGGTTCAACAGGTGTCTTTATATCCAGAAGCATCGGAATAAGCAAGTCTATGCTATGTCAGTATTTAAATGGCTCAAAGAACCTTGGAAAGAAGAATCTCGAAAAGCTTGCAAAATTTCTAGTTGATAGGGGTGAGAAATATGAAATATAGAAAGCCTACTTGTGATTGCGGAAATGAACTTTTTCTTTCTAATGTTATAACATGTAACCGAACAATTAATGATGAGGGGTATGTTTCTGTTATGTCTTGCCTTGATGCAATTCATAGCATTACAGGTACTTTAACTTGTCCTAAGTGTAGCAATACATATGATATCAATGTTGATAAACAAGACAGGATATCAAAAGGCAAGATTTTGAGTAAGTAACTTTACACAGTAATAACTTAGTGAATCATAGAAGCAAGGATAGGATTGAATCTTATCCTTATTTTTTATGTCCATAAGATTCTGCCAAGTATAACCGAGAATAAAACCATTTTAAGCCTCTGTTTTTATTGTGGAATGTAATCATACATACCCTTTACAAACAAGGGATTCCAAGCGACATGCAAAATAAGGTTATCACTCTGTAACGCTTAGCATGTATAGGCTTGAAGAGATAATCAAAAAAATTATAATCCCCATTTTTTAAAGGGGTGAAGGTGGTGAATATATATATGAGATTAAGTACAGAACAAAAAGCTGAAATGTCTTTCTTTCTAACAAAAGAAGGAAAGATAAAATATTTTCCTAAATGCACCAAATGTATTTACAATTGTAAGCAATCGTTCAGATGCACAGATATGATTTGTAAAAAATATAAGCGTGCTTAATATACTGGTTACTATGGTATTCAATCGGAGAGGTAACTATTTTTCGATTGAATGCATATAAAAATAACAGGAGTCAAATAAAACACAATGTATTAGCAAATGCTGTGAAATAAAATTATATTTTGACGCTTTTGTGTTAAGCTATACATAGATAGATATATATTTGATGGAGAGGGTGGTTTGTTGGAGGAGCAGATTACAGGTAACATTGAAGGAAGTACAACTCAACTGGATTTTATGAGTAAATACAAGGATTGTGATAATTGGTACGGATTTCTTCACAAATATATGAATACTTTCAAAGATTATTCTGGGTATTTGCGAATAAGCCGAGATATATTTAGTAAGGTTGATTGGCTAATGCATGGAATCTACCACATCTCACTTGAGCAAAAGGCAACCAAAAAACATAGGACTTTTATATTTAGTCTTTATGTCTTACTTAATGAGATGAGTAATTATAATGCTGTACCATTATCAATAGGGCAAATAAAGGAGTTACTAGGCTATGGCAAAGATTCTGATAGTATTGATTATTTAATCAGAGACAAAGGTGACTTAGATGCTTTTGGTATGACTTTCACTAAGTCATTTGGGGTCAGACAGAACAGTAGATTAAATATGGGAAAAGCAAAATCCTTTAAGGCGAAACGTCTATGCAGAGAATATAAGGCAACAAGCCGTTTGTTTGCACATGGAAATTTTGTTACTCTCAACACGGAAGTGCTTATGTATATGCTTTTCCATTCTAAGAGAATAAAAGTTGAGGGTATATATCTTTACTGCTACATGCTTACAAAATGTAAAAATGACGGGAAGGGGAACTATACAGTAACATCAATTTCAACAGAAAAGATTGTTCATGAAACAGGAATTAGTCGCAACACAGTTGCTAAGTATTTAGACATATTGCAAGAACATGGATTGCTTGACATTGGACGAGGAGACCTTATTTATAACGATAATAAATTTGAAGGTAAAGAAGTAAATACTTATCTTATCCAAACTAAAATTAACCCTAATTGCATTTTAAATTAGCCAGAGCATGCCTTTCATGCGATGGCAAACTATTACGGAGTAATAGTTATTAGTTTATAATATAATATATTTATATTATGTTTATATACACCCAAAAAAACTGGTTCTTAAGTATAAAAAGTGCGTTCATTAATAAAAAGTGCTTTGGTTCTTTATGTTCTATGCTAAAGGAGAAAAGGTATGAATAAAAGATACAATGATAATGACTTTACAGATGATATTGCAATGTTGAAAAAACATAAAGATGCTGACAGCAAAAAATATGAAAAGGAAGTACAAGAAATACTTGAAGCATACTATGGATACAAGTTCAAAGATAGAGAATCTGAAATCAAAGAGTACGACTTAGAAGCTATTACAGGCGAAAAAATTGAGGTTAAAAGTGATTACGGGATTCTAGATTCAAATAAGCTTTTTATTGAGATATGGGATAACCTATCTGAAAGAAAATTTGGCTGGTTCAGATATTGCACAGCTGACACATTAGCTGTTGTAATGGTAGACCCGATACGCTTTCTACCTATGAAGGTTCTCTTCGTTGATTTTAAAGCCTTGCAAAGTTATGTGCTAAACCATTATTTTAAGGGAGATTGGTCAAGAACTGAAAGCAGTAGGGATGAATTTGGGGATAGAATAATATTTGCCCTAAATGATAGACCATACTTAAAGTATATGCTTGTTGACTTGAAGAGGGTTAATAAGTTTGTTAAATTTGAATATATCTACCCTTGGGACTGATATTCTCTTGTCTGAACAGATGAGGAGGAAGCTGAGAAGCTGTCTGCAACTTCCTCTATATATTAAAATATTAGTGAATGTGTTAGCTTTTTAGTTTAATCTGAATATTGCTTTTAGCCATCTGCTCAAGAGGGTTAAATTGGTCATAGTTTTGCTTTAAATCTTCACTGAATAAAGAGACATATTCCTTTACAATTTCAAGGCTAGAATGTCCTAGCAAGCGTTGTAGCTGAAATACATTACCGCCTGCTTGGAGGAACTTCTTAGCGTATGTGTGCCTAAAAAGGTGCATCGAGGTTTTCATTACACCCCTACTTTTATTATATCTTGAAATGCTACCTTGTAGACTTCTATCGACAAGTTGATTGCCAAAGGTATTACAAAATAGATAGTCAGAAGCCTGTCCTTTTCTATAGGTCAAGTATTCAAGTAATATGTTAGATAAGGTGCTAGAAAGAGGTACTATCTGTTGCCTTTTATTCTTTGTCTTCTGTAGCGTAATATAGCCGTTCTCAAAGTCAATATCTTCAATTTTAAGATTAATTATTGTAGATACTCTATTGCCTGTTGCTAAAGCATAGTTAATGACAACCCAATCTCTATACTCTGCAAAAGAACACTGCTTTACATTGGGTTTCTTTAGCAGTAACTTCAACTCAGAATCAGTATAAATTTGCTTAACTTTCTTTTCTGCTTTGACCAATTCTATTGAAAATTTAGATAGGTAGCCAAGTTTCATACAATAGTATAAGAATGCTCTAACCCCTCTAAGATTTGAATTTACTGCTATTGCACTGATATTCTTATCCCTTTGCCAGAGAATATATTCATGTATGTGGCTGATAGAAATATCCCTTACAAATGCTTGCTGAGGATAGAACTTACTAAAACTTTTGAAGCAATTCTCATAAAAAATGATTGTGTCCTTTGCCAAGTTCTTTACATTGCAGTACTTAATGAACTCTTGAAATGCTTCCTCTAGGTTCTTGTTTTCTTGTTGCTGTTGCATGTTAATTCTCATTTATACGCACCATCCTTAATATATTTATGTTGGATTCAATGCGTGTGAAGCCTTAAAAGATAGCACACGATTCGTGAAAATTCATTCAAAAATCGTGTGTACTGATAATGCGTGTCAAACAAAAAAACAAGCACCTCGAAAGTCTCGAAATGCTTGCCTTTTAAATATTGGCGGAGAGAGTGGGATTCGAACCCACGGATAGTTTTACCCATCACACGATTTCCAGTCGTGCGCCTTAGACCAGCTCAGCCATCTCTCCACATTGAATATTTAGTTCAGCTTTTAAACTGCCTTTTTATTTTACATTAGACTATAAAACTTGTCAACTATAAAGTTTATGGGATTAATTGCATTTATAAACCAATTTATAAATCCATTATAAACTCTATGAAGTTTTTGATATTAATTGCATATAATTTACAGTGTATAGAAATAAATAATATGCTTGGTACACAGTTTGGTTGAGCAATCCCTTTTAAAAATATATATTACAAAGTATAATAAGTATAGGTAAACAGTATGCCAGAGAATTTAAAAGCATATAATTTACATTTTTAAAATTTCTTCACAGCTCTTAGAGACAGCATCTTTTGATATCGTTATTTTTTCGACTATTTCTTCTAGGTTCTTATTTAAGCATATTTTAACATCAGTATCCAAATTCATACATGCATTAATTATTTCCATAGCTATGTCTAAAGATAATGCAGGTCTATAGGGACGATCCTCTGTTAGAGATATAAACAGATCACTAACAGCTAGAATCCTGGAACCTAAATCTAACTGGTTTGATTTTAAACCAAAGGGATATCCACTTCCATCAAGTTTTTCATGATGAAATGATGCCCAATCTCTGACTTTTTCCAGACCTGGGATAGTAGATAGTATCCTATAAGTGTGATAAGTATGAGACTTAATAATATTATATTCAGCTAAATCAAGTGTACCAGGTTTCTCTAGAATATTTTCTGGAATACTCAGCATACCCACATCATGTATTAATCCAGCTGAATGTATGATTTTAGTATCAGAAGCACTAAAGCCTAAATTAGATGCTAATATGGTAGCGCATGTTGCTACACCAATAGAATGAGTTGAAGTATAGCTGCTCCTGAAATCTATAATGCGATGAATTATTTCTGCATATTGATGTAAACCATCATTATTGATGTAAGTATTGTAAGGAAGCATTATCTGTTTGATAACATTATCTAAATATGGACTTACTATATCGAACCAAAAATACTGCTTTGGCATTAGATTATTAAAAGCCTCGACAACCTCAGGCATAAACACTTTACCGCTATTAGCATTAACAATATCTTCTATGTTTCTACGCTGAGATAAAATATCAAAATTATGGTTAATTAATATATCAACTCTTTCAGCTAGACTTAGTATATAGCATGGAGTTGGTATCTCATATTCTTTTAAGTGAGCATCCTGTCTTTCAGACCAGTATATATGATGAAACTTAATAATTTCTGCAGCATCGTGTAAATCAGTTGAACCGCGAAGAATAAACCATCCTTTATGTCCATGTATATGTCTTTGAAGATTTGGATTTCCAAAAGCAAAGTCAAATGAAGAATTTCTTTCAGATAAATTGATAGCTCCACAATCATGTAGTAAACTTGCCAATACAAGATTTTTAATATCAGTTTCATTTAAATTCATTTCTTTTGCAATGCTATAAGAAATATAAGCAACTCTTTTATGGTGATTTGATTTTATTGGATCTATCAAATCAATAGCACTAGATAAAGATAAAATAATGTCGGTAATTGGTATGTTAAGTTTCAAATTTGCTCGCCTCTTCCTTAAACATATTAAGTTATATTGTAAAATAATACGCTAAAATGTAGAATATTAGCATCAAATATATTCTACTACGAAAATTGAGAAAAAGGAATAGCCATTATATAATAAATTTATTTTGCTTTTTTTGTATATAATTATGTAAGTAAATATTACAAGAAATTAAAATAAAAACTATATATGTAAAAATAAATGCTTGAAACACGCCTCATTTCCGTGTAAAATATAAATGCTATGGAGAAGTATCGAAGTGGTCATAACGGTGCTGACTCGAAATCAGTTTGACGGAAACGTCACGTGGGTTCGAATCCCACCTTCTCCGCCAAAATTTGTCTGAAAACCCCTTGTTTAAGGGTTTCAGACATTATAAGAGAAAAATGGCACTGGAATTAAGAGATAAAATCTTAAAATTCAGTGCCATTTTAGCGTTTTACTAAAAAAGTAGTGAGATATCTTCTACATTGCTACTATTAGTTTATCAATTCCTACCATATTTATAGATTTATAAGGACTTCAGATGTATTTTATACAAAACTCTGGAATTTAGGGGCTTGGTTTTCTTGCCTATAATTTAAAAAGGTAGCGTTTGTAGTTTTTGTATATGATAAAAATTACCACATATAAAAATGATAAAATTTGTGAAATATGCATAGATAGACTATTTCAGTCTGCATGTGATATTTTCGTCAGGAGGTTAGGTTTTATTATGGAATGGCTCTTATCTTAGATGTATTTTAATATAGTATACAATACAGAATTCACTGCAATTTGAGTTCTGTTCTCACATGAGAGCTTTTGGGAAATAATCTGCACATAGGATTTTACTGTGTTTTCTGATATAAAAAGACGGTTTGCAATTTCCTTGTTTGTATAGCCTCTATTAATTTGCTCTAGCACTTCAAGTTCACAGCTGCTTAATGATGTAGTACTGAAGGCAGGCAACATTATCTTACATGCATATTCTGTTAAATTTATTTTTAGCGTATGATACTTCAAAGTGTTATCGAGCGATTCGGCAAATAATTTAAAAAAATCAATTGAAATTTGGTCAAATTTAGAGTTCATAAAGAAAGTTGATAAGTATGCAACTATTTTATTGTTAACTATTATAGGAATAGTGCAGTTTGTTAGGCTTTGAAAAGCTATATTCTCGTTATCATAGTAGTGCATTATACTTATATTTTGCTTATGTAAACATTCTGATACTGAAGATTTTCCCATGTTTTCTTTTGTGAAACTCAAACCTTGACATAACTGTATATTGCTGATCATTAATTCTTTATTAATATGGTAGGATACAATGGACAGGTTTGTATCTAAAAGCATAACAAAGTTAAAGTATAAGTTTGACTCAAAAAGGCTGTAGTAAGATGATGATAGGAATAGCTTCAAAGTAGTTAAGTTTGAATCCATCATCGGATGAATAACTTTAAAGGAGGGCCAAAATTTATTGGTTCCTTTGAAAGATTGTGCAGTATTTAAACTTCCCATAGATAAGTACTCCTTTTAATATAATTAACTATTAATAAATTCGTCTTTCTCAAAGCATTCATGACTCTTTACTGTTAGTATAGAATTGCTCACTGGGGTTAAAAGAAACCTTTTTCACTAACATGTACGTAACCAGAAAACAAAATGTTATGTAAGAAAATTGAGTAATAAAAATAAATATGAGAGCGACTAGGATGTAAATCTGCATTTTTATATTAATTTTGCTTCAACTAGCTAAATATATTGATGCATTTCCATTATATTATAAAAAAGTTTATATTTCTATATAATATAAAAAATAAGTTGTTCTAGATTTTTCAAAAAAATACTTTATATACTATTTTTTAATAGAATATACCATTAAAAAGCAATATTCCGCACAAAAATACCTTCTGGAACCACTAAAAATAATGTAGTAAATAAGGTATTTGTTAAATATAATAGAAAATAAAGTAAACTCTTGCTTTAAGATACACTTCAGCATTAATTTAATCAAAAGTATAAAATGAGAAAGTGGCGCATATGGTTTCTTAATTCGAAATAAACTTAAGTTTAAACAGGTGAGAGGAAGGTTGATATGCCAATTATCGAGGTCAGTAATCTAACAAAGGACTACAAACTTAACGTTAGAAAGAAAGGCTTATTAGGATCAATTCAGAGCTTAATTATTCCTGAATACCAAATGAAACGAGCAGTAGAAAATATTAGTTTTTCCATTGAAAAAGGTGATATGGTAGGGTTTATAGGTCCTAACGGTGCAGGAAAGTCTACTACAGTAAAAATGTTAACTGGTATTTTGACTCCTACAGAAGGTGGAATTAAAGTTCTTGATATGTCACCAGGCAAACAAAGAAAGAAGATTGCTACAAAGATAGGAGTTGTTTTTGGCCAAAGAACACAGCTTTGGTGGGATCTTCCTGTGTCAGACACATTCGATTTACTAAAAAGTATCTATAGGATACCAGATAAAGTATTTAAATTAAATATGGATATGTTTAATGAGCTCCTTGGCCTAGAAGAGTTTATTTCACAACCAGTAAGACAGCTTAGCCTTGGACAGAGGATGAGAGCCGATATTGCAGCTTCGCTTGTACATGACCCTGATATTATATTATTTGATGAACCAACAATAGGTCTTGATGTAGTAGCTAAGGAAAAAATTCGTGAGTTTATTAAAGTAGTCAATAAAGAGAAAAATGCAACAATGCTGTTTACTACGCATGACATGATGGATATTGAAAAAACATGTAAGAGAATGATAATTATTGACCATGGAACAATTATTTATGATGGAACAGTTGAGCAAATTAAAGAAAGGCATGGAAAGAAGAGGACAGTAGTGGCTGAGTTTGCTCAAAATGTCATTGGTATTATTTTGCCTAAAGGTGTAGAAATAATAGAAGAAGTAGACAATAAGAAACACATTCAATTTAACAAAGATGAAGTTCAGGTATCAGACGTTATTTCCTATTTAACCTCAAATTATAATATTCTGGATTTGACTATTAAAGAGCCAGAGATAGAATCAATTATCAGAGAAATTTATGAGGGGGGAATTGACTATGATAAAGCCTTATCTGGCGATAGCAAAAAAATCGTTTCAGAACAACTTGGCATATCGCGCTGATTACTTTGCAGGTTTAATCAATACATTGATATTAATTTTCGTTAATATAGCCATTTGGAAGGCCATATATGGAGAAGATGGTTCATATGATGGTGTACAACTAAAAATTGTATTAACATACATAGTTTTAGGATTTTTAATGCAGAGTTTTTTTGTAATGGACGACTATTTTATACAAAACAAGATTACGAATGGATTGATTTCATCTGATCTTTTAAAACCAATAAGTTTTAGACTTCTTGTTTTTTCATATAATATAGGTGCAGCTGGCTTTAAAATATTAATGAATCTTATTCCTGCGATAATTATATCCCTTTTATTTTTTGATTTTTTACCACCATTTTCAACATCGATGTTTATCTTATTTCTATTAAGTCTGTGTTTGGGATATCTTGTTCTATATAGTTTGAACTTTATTGTATGGGTAACCGCTTTTTGGTTTTATCAAACATTCAGTCTTGTTACTATTAAGGATGCTCTAATAGCTGTTCTATCTGGGGCACTAATACCTTTGTGGTTTATGCCTACATGGTTATATAACTTTATTAAAATGACACCTTTCGATTCAATCTATTATATTCCACTAACCATATACCTTGGTCAGACTCCTACTAACGAAATTTTAACATGTCTGATTAAACAGGTACTTTGGATTGTCCTTCTCACTGTTATAGGACATTTCATTTGGAAAGCAGCAACAAAAAAACTTGTTGTTCAGGGAGGATAGTATGGAACAGATAAGACCATATAAAAAAATTGAACTGTTAAGAATATTATTTATGTTTTTTAAAATGAATCTGAAATCAATGCTAGAGTATAAATTTGATAGATTTTTTATAGCATTGGCAATATTTGTAAGAGAAATGGTGAATATCGTAATAATGTTTCTCATATTAGCTAGATTTGTGTCTATTGGCGGTTGGACAATGAATGAAATGTTCTTCCTCTATAGTTTTCTTTTCTTATCGTATAGCATTTTTGTATTTTTCTTTACTGGTATTAGAGATTTTGACGATATGGTTTACCAAGGGACGCTGGATAGGTATTTAATTAGACCATTAGGGTTAATGTTTCAGGTAGTAGCAGCTAGAATCGACTTTCCAGCAACTTTAGGACATGGAGCAGTTGGTATAATTCTGTTTATGTATTCATATAATACTGTTGGAATTGTATGGGATATTAAAAATATCTCATATTATATAGTTGCCTTAATTGGTGGTGCTATTATCCAAGCGGCGTTATTCATGATTTCCTCTTGCTTTAGTTTCTGGACCATTAAGACAGTAAACCTTCGAAATTTAATTTTCTTCAATTGTAGACGATTTGCCGGATATCCTATCAGCTTCTATCCTGGGTTAGTTCAGAAGCTGTTAATATTTGTTGTTCCATTTGCTTTTGTCAGCTATTTTCCAGCTCAATTTTTCTTAAGAAAACCCGACTTGTCAATGTTCTGGAGCGGCTACTTATACCTTACTCCTTTAGTTGGCATTATACTGTTTGCTTTAGTTTATTTATTCTGGAGAGCTGGTCTCAAACGATACTCAAGTGCAGGGAATTAAAAGTAGTTATGGTTTTTTAGAGTTAATATGCTGATGATATTTAAATATAACTGAAAAATTTAAATATCTAATTTATGCCTAATAGTAGAAAGCACTAAAACAGCAATTTATAAAGCAGATTTGCTAACAAAGAAGGGAGTGAGTACATGCCTTATTTTTATCGAGCACTTAAAACAAAAAGTGGCATGGCACAAGTATGAAAAAATATACAAATTTAATTGTTATAGGTATTCTATTAGTTGGAATTGCAGGTTTTTTAGTATATCGGAATGTTAATTTCAATGATGTAATGATGAGCTTGGGATTTTATGATGAGAAAATAAGTATTGTTAATACAACTGATATGCATGGGCATATATCTTTTGATGATGAATCAGGTGGATACTATACTCTTGATCAGGTTGATGTAATGATGGGTATGCCGCTGGTGAAGTATTTCGTAGATGAAATACAAGAAGACAATAAAAATACTCTAGTGCTAGACAGTGGAGACATGTTCCATGGAACTAACGAGGCCAATATAGAAAAAGCAAAAGGAGTTGTGGAAGTTGCAAATCTTATGGGCTATGACGCTATGACTATGGGAAATCATGACTTCGATTTTGGAATAGATAGAGCAATGGAATATAAAAAAGATTTAAATTTCCCAATAATCTGCGCAAATGTTCTTAAAGATGGTAAACCTGTTTATGAGGAATATAAGATAGTTGAGATGGCAGGCTTAAAAGTAGCTTTGTTTGGAACTGTTGAAAAAGATGCACTTATTGATACTAATAGCAGAGATCATAAGGGTATGACTATTGAGGATCCAATAATAACAGCGCAAAGGCTTGTCCCAGTTATAAAAGAGAAGGCTGATATCATCGTATACATTTCACATAATGGTGATGAAACAGATAGGGAAATTGCAGAAAAAGTTGATGGTATAAATTTGATTTTATGCGGACACCATCATTTCCTATACGAAAAACCAGAAAAAGTAAATAATACATATCTTGTTGAAGCAGGTGGATACACAACACATGTAGGGTTGGCAGACCTTTATTTAAAAAATGGAAAAGTTAAAAAATGTACTTGGAAAACATATAATTCCAGAGATAATTCAAAAGCAAATCAGGATATGGAAAAAATCGCTGATAAATATGAGGCTTTGGCAAAGGAAGCTGGTAAAGAAGTTGTAGGTAAAGCGGCTGTAAAATTAAATGGTATGAGGTCAGATTTAAGATTTAAAGAAACAAACTTGGCAGATTTACTTGCAGATGCAATGAAAGAGTTAGGTAATGCAGATATTGCACTGATGAATGGCGGAGGTATAAGAGAAAGTATACCAGAGGGTGACATAAGTTTGTATAAGATTGGTAAAGTGTTGCCATTCACTAATGGACTTGTAACAATAGAACTCACTGGTGATAAGATATTCAAATCACTTGAAAGAGGTATTATGCAATATCCAAACTCAGGTGCAAACGGAGGTTTCCTTCAAGTGTCGGGTATAAAGTTTTCATTTGATGCATCAAAGCCTGCTGGTGAACGTGTTGTTAGCGTTAAAACTTTAGACGGTAAGGAATTGGATAAGAATAAGGTATACAAAGTAGCTACAAATGACTATCTATACAATGGTGGTGACGGATACGAAGAACTTGTTGATGCAAAGCTAATATATAAGGGAGAGCTTCTGAAAGAAGTTCTTGCAAAATATATAAAGGAGAAAGGGACCGTTGCACCAAAAGAAGAAGGCCGTATCAGTGTTGTAAATGAGCGATATAAATAAAACATAAAATTATTTAAAAATATGTTAATGGATGTGAGGTCTTGGAGCGAGAAAACTATTTTATAAATAAGCAAAAAGGTATTTTAATCGTATTTGAAGGAATAAGCGGCTGTGGTAAAAGTGAGGGTGTAGAAAATTTATACAGATATTTGCTAAGCAGAGGTTTTAAAACCAAAGTTATTGAATGGAACTCTAATAAGAAAATTCGAAAAATTGTTGACAAGCTTAATTCTAAAAACATACTTACTCCATGGAAATATAGTATTTTGCAATGGATTAGTTTTCTCCTAGATTATTATTCAAAGATAAAGCTACTCTTAGTAGACGACTGTATATTAATTGCAGACCGGTATATATATACGGGACAAACAAGGGATATAGCAAATGGGGCAAAAAATAAAAATGGAAAACTAATAACAAAGTTGGTAAGAACTCCAGATTTAATCCTATTTTATGACGTGGGTGTTCAAGTATGCTATGAGCGAATTGAAAGGAGAGGAAAGGTTTTATTCCATCCAAATAGAAAAACTCAATGCAATAAGAAGTTAAAAGATGATAACTTAAAGTACTTAAAAATAATGCAAGAGGAATACCTTAAGTTATTTAATGACCCAGAACTGATAAAGGAAACAAACATAATTAATATCCCATTAGAGAGTAATGAAGTTACTAATGTGGTAATCAGTAGTTATGTTAAAAAATATATCAGTATGAAATCATTGAATGGTTGTTTTCCTGATAATAATGCTGTAAGCAAGATAAGCTAAGCTAGGCCGCACTTGATGCTTTAGGAAAACCTGAGTTTGATGGATATGAGACAATGTATGGATGTAGATTTACCGCCATCATGGCAAAGCTTGAAAAGGGTGAAGCTAGATTATAATTAAGACATTTAAGTATGGCTTTATGACTATGAAAATAGGAGCATAAAATATCAGATTCCTATCAATGTCCTATTTAGATTGATTATTTTTTGGACCGAAAATCGATATGGGAGGTTAGTATGAAAGTATCTATAATTATACCTACATATAACCGTAGTAATATCTTAAAATATACTCTTTCATCACTTGTAGATCAGGATTTTCCTAGCCGGGAGTATGAGGTTATTGCTATCGATGACGGTTCAAGTGACGACACAAGAGCGGTTGTTGAGTCATACAAGGATAAACTGAATATCATATACTACTTTCAAGAGGATAGAGGGTTTCGTGTTGCACTAGCGAGAAACGAAGGCATAAAGAGGGCGAAAGGGGATGTGCTGGTTTTTATCGACACTGGTATCGTTGTTGGAAATACTTTTGTAAGAACACATTATGATGCCCATTATAGAAATTCCGTTGAAAAATGCGCTGATTCAAATGATAAGTATGCTGTTATCGGATATGTTTTTGGATTCAGCTATGAACACAAAGAGGAAGATTTAACTCCGGAATTTATTGATTTTGAACGACCCAATCAAATGGTGCAAAACCTAAAGCTTGTTGATTATTATAAAGATATAAGGGAACAGGTTTATAGTTTATTTAATGATGACTTAAATAGCATTCCTATACCGTGGGTACTTTTCTATGCAAACAATGTATCTGTTAAAAGAACCGATATGCTTGTTGCAGGTTGTTTTGATGAAGATTTTGTTAGATGGGGAGTAGAGGACATTGAATGTGCATATCGTTTGTTTAAAAACAATTTGAAATTCAAGCTTTCCCGAGCTGCTTGCGGAGTTCATTATCCACATGAGCGGCATATAGACAACAAATATATTAGCTGGAGGATGAACACGCGAAAGTTTTACGATAAATATAGGGATGATGTGCTTGAACTTTATACGGTATCTAATCCTTTAAAATTTCTTTATGAATATCTAGATTATTTGTCATATAAGGAGAGATTGGCGAATGTGCCTCTATTTTCAAGTTTGCTTACAGAAGAAGCGGTAAAATTACTTTCAGAAGAAATGCCTCCAAAACGAAACATTATTTATGGCTGCCAAGACGGATTCCTGTTAGATGTGTGTAAGAGTGTTGCTGCCACTGAATCTGATATGGAATTGATATTGAAAGCCAGAGAAAAACATTCGGATATTGAAATTTATCGAAGTTTTGGAATTCGCACACCATTTCGGACGAAGGCTTATGAGACAATCTTGATTGCAGGTTCAGGAATAGTACTGACTGAAAATTTTCTAAACAAATTAGTATTTGAGGCTATTAGGGTATCTAAGAAAGTATACTGGTTGAAGGTAGAGAATGGAGCAGATTTGACAGAATATGAATATTCAAAAGTTAAGGACTTGGGAAATGGAGTAACTTTATACCAAATAGGAAATAAAATCTCACGGCAATAGAGTTTACCAAATTTTTTGAGCCAAAAGGTACCCGGCTGTAGGTTATCTACTATCTGTGTCGCCGGCGATATCAGCAAAATGGAGGTTAGCTTGAAAATGCGAAGTTTAAATTTCGCGCATTCATTGTTCTTTTCGCATTTTTGAGCAATGGAGGACATTTTTATTTGCACGATAATGTGGAAGGCATTGCGAATATAATAAATAACACTCTGATGAGTGTCTAATTGCACTCTTTACTTATATTGTCAGGGTACAAAACTAAAACAGAGTTTGGATATCATGTTTATTGAGAGAGGAGGAAAGAAATTTTTAGAGGTATGCAAATTTACAATTAAAAATTTCTTAATATGTTATGGACAAAGAATTCAATTTAATTCAATATTTAACTACCAAAAGAAGCATGGGGGTTATAATTTGGCTTTGTAATATCGGTGCTGAAAGATATTGGAGTAATCTGAATACTGGAGTCGTTGACAGAAACGAGGATGTTATTGTCAATAGAATAGAAGAAATGAACCTTCTTATCTGCAGAGAACAGGATGTTATCATTTTAAGAAGGAGCCCAGATAAAGAATACTTAGATGTGCTTAAAAGTATGGGATATTCAATACCACGAATTCTAACACCCAAAAATGCGGATTTGTTAACACCGATATCAGAGTTGGTACAAAAGGATGAAGAGCTAATAGCAGAACTTAAGGCAATAGCATCTAAAAATGAAGAGGTGTATTTTTCACCTTATGCAGTTACATACATGGAAGAAAAAATAGCAGAAATGGCAGGATTAGAGATACTTGGAGCACCTTCACAAGTAGGTAGCAAAGTAAACGATAAGATATTTAATAGAGAAATATCTGAAAAGCTTGGTTTCGCAGTTTGTAAAGGTAAAGCATGCTACTCAATTGATGAAATACGTGAAGAATATGAGAAATTAACAGACAGCGAACCATACTTCAGCAAAGTTATCATAAAGGAGCCTAATGGGGCATCAGGTAAGGGTCTGTACGTTATATCTGACAAAGAAAAACTTGAATCAAACCTGCGTGTAATAGCTCGTTTTGCTAAAAAGAGGACTGATGCTAAATGGCTTGTGGAAGGATGGTACGATAAAAAGGCTGATTTAAATTATCAGATTTATATTTCTCCTAATGGAACTGTAGATGTATTTTCAATAAAACAGCAGCTTCTAACTGATACCGTTTATATAGGTTCAAAAATTCCACCTGATTTAGATGAGAGTATTTTAAGTTCATACAAACAATTTGGTGAAAAAATAGGAAAATATCTGTTTGAGATGGGTTATACAGGAGTAGCAGGAGTTGATTCTATAATTACTACAGATGATGTAACTATTCCTATTATTGAGATAAATGGGAGATTTACATTATCTACATATATTTCATTTATTGATAAACAAATAAAGGATATTAAAATATTATCTAGATATTATAGACTGATATCTGATTTCTCTATAGGTTATGCTGATTTAATGGGAGAACTGGATAAGAAGAGTATTTTACTTAAGCCGGATCAAAGAGAAGGCGCTTTTGTATATACCTCTGGAACACTTCCTGCTGAATTACATAATGGTCAGGAAAAGTATAGGGGTAGGATTTTTGCATTTATTGCTTCGGATAGTTGGGATAGAATTGATGAGTACAGCTTAAAACTAGATGAAGTCATCCAAAGCATTACAAAATAAGTATGTGTTAAATAGACTAAATCTATCAATATCAATATCAATATATACGGGATTCCTGCATTCCTAAATAAGGATGTGTGAAATAGCTCAAACGCTATCCCTTTTTAACTCTTTAAAGAAATCATGTAGTTAAGGTTAAGAGGGGGCGTTTTTTTATACAACCCTTTTTAAGTTATTCTTCAATATGCTCTAATCCCTGACCTATAATAGTTCCTACATGTGAATCGGCTAGAGAATAAAACATTGTCTTGCCATCGCGTCTGCATTTAACAAGTTTAGCCTGCTTAAGTACTCGTAATTGGTGAGAAATAGCTGATTGTCCCATGCTTAGGAGCTGGGCAATATCGCAAACGCACATTTCAGATTGGAATAAAACATATAGTATCTTAATTCTCGTGGAATCGCCAAAAACCTTAAACAATTCAGCTAGATCATATAGCTGTGTTTCATCAGGCATTTGATTTAATACTTGGGTCACAATGTCCTTATGGATGCATAAATAGTCACACTTTTCAATTTCATTTTTCGTATTCATAATATTACCCTCCACGTCAACTTTGTATCTAATACTATTTCCAATTAAAAAGACATATTTTATGTTACCGCTTACGCAGTGCACTGAAAATCTTTGGCTCAACTATTGAACAATATTTACGGGCTTTGCCCTAACACCACATATGCGGCTATTAAAAATAGGATTCCACAGGATAAACATATGGACATATATTCATACGTATAGTATATACTACTAAATTCTTTTTTGACAATAAATTATTTACGCAATTCAGCTTTCCCAGCTATAAATGAAACAGTATATTAATTCCACATATGAGATGGAATGAAATAGTATTACATAATAAATTTACTGCTTAAAAAACAATTCCCAAATGAATTTTGGTTGCATATTATGCACTAAAAGGTAATTTTGGAGTGATTATTTGTGACCAAATTTAATGTTGGAGATATTGTAATTAGGAAATCATACGGCGGAGACCTTCTCTTCAAAGTGGTAAACATAAAACATGATTGTACGGGTTCTGACTGTTACGTACTAAGGGGATTGTCTTCAAGGATTGAGGCAGATTCAAATGCTGATGACCTAGAAAAACAGGATGCTAGAGATGCATATTATAGAGCTTATAATGAAATAAGGTTGGCTAAAGTTACCATAGAAAGTACCATGCCTGTATTCAGAAACTTTATGAAAAAAATAAGGAAAAAGCCGGGAAAGATTTTGCATATAGATTCTGCTGAGGACTTTATGGTTCAATGTATGGATTTTTATAGGCAAAGTGGGATTAGATGCTATGGGAAATTAGCAAGTGAAAGCAAGCAGCCTTCATTAGTAAAGCAGTTTTTAATTACCTATAAACCAGATGTATTAGTAATTACAGGACATGATGGCTTAAAGAAGGGGGCAAAAGATATATATTTATTGGAGAATTATGCAAACTCAGCATACTATATTGAAGCTGTTAAAATAGCAAGAGAATTTCAACCTGATCCAGATAAGCTTTGCATATTTGCAGGGGCATGCCAGTCCTACTATGAGGCAATAATGAATGCTGGAGCAAACTTTGCTAGTTCGCCTAAAAGAGTACTAATAAATGCAATGGATCCCGCAATTGTAGCACAAAAGGTATCTACTACAGATAATTCAAAGATACTAACACCGAAGTCAGTTGTTTCTTTAACAATAACTGGAAGTAATGGTATAGGTGGTAAGGACACAAGAGGTCAAATGAAATAAAATTAATAAATGTTTTTATATCATTCATGTTAATAAAAAATGCTCGGCAAATTTGCCGAGCATTTTTAGGGGGTTAAAATGTATTTTGTGGGGTCAGTTATAGTTTTAACGTATTTCAGTTTTATTATACATTTTTAAAAATAAATTTTAATTTTTTTACGTTGTAATTTATAGCTAGTAATTTATATATTATAATCAGAATTTAATATAGATTATTGATTCAACTTTTCCACATAAAAGTATATTTTTGTTTATACATATTATTTATTTGTGCTGAAATAATTTTTATAATTGGTGATTGATAAAGATAACATTGCTCATTGTATTATATATATATATTTAAAATGTGATATAATTACTAAAAATATATAATATCTAACTTCTTTTGTATTGAAGTATAATTTATTACATGTTTTTATTATTTCTTTATAGTTCTTTATTAGTTCTATAAAAAGATTTAACTAGTTGTAGCAGACTAAATGCACTTATAATCCGTATATTAGTAAACGGGCATTTATTGAGAATTACTATAAATTTTAGATTAAAAATGTGAGGGATATTTGTGAAAAAAAGATTATTAGCTATAGTTCTTATTTTTGTATTTGTTATAACCTCGTCTATGGGAGTTGATGCAAGAAGAGCTAGGTCTTTCGGAGGGGGCAAGTCATTTTCAAAATCTTTTAGCAGTTCTGTAAAATCTTCTGCGAGGAAAAGTAGCGGATTGTTTAGCTCTTCAAAATCTAAAAGCAGTACTTCTAGGAGCAAGCCAGGGACAAAATCATACAGTGGATCGTCTTCAGGTTCAACCGCTACAAAGGGTTTTTCAAGCAAGTCTGCTTCAAAAAAGTATTCTTACATGCAGGATACATACAAAAAGCAGGTGTCAAGCAAGAACTATAACACTTACAAGCAGAAGTTAAATACTGATCAGCAAAAGGTATATAATGATTCTATGAAGCGAGACTACGGATCAAGCTCTAGCAGAATGCGTTTTGAAGATGCTATGAATACAAGAAGCTCAAGAATAAATACATTTGCAAATAAAAGACCAATATTTATTAATGTTAATAGGGGAATGTTTGCTAGCCCATTCTCATATGGATATGCTTATGTTGGCCCGTGGGATTTATGGTTTTTAATGAGAGCTTCAGACATGTTTTGGTTCCATCATTGGAATGAAATATCACCATACAGAAGCTATTTTGAAGATCAGGAATATAACAGGCTTGAAAAGAGAGTGCAGGAGCTTGAGCAACAAGGAATTAAGAGAGATCCTACGTATTTAGACCCAGATGTTGATCCGGACTTACAGCTTTCTCAGCAATACCAAGAACAGAATGTAGATAAAGTATACTACACAGATAAGCATCCTGCACGTTCAGCAGGTACTGTTGTAGTAATAATTATAATAACTTCAGTTGCTGCAATTGTTATTATTAGGAAGGTTTCAAAGCCAAAAAGAAAGAAAGAACACTACAGCAGTATTTATTAATTGTAGACATATTTATAAATACAAATATTCATGCTTTTTATTGAATGGAGGGTAAATTAAGAAATGTTAAATTTTTTTAAAAAGTCTGATGCTTCTGAGATTCTTAATCCATTAAATATTAATAAGAATTCAATGATTGAATTTAATCTCAAGGAACTAGAACTCGAAGGATTCTTTAATTTTAAGAAGATTATTCAGATGGATGTGGGAGAGCGCCCATATACACGATATCTGGTATATTCAAATGTTGAAGAAAATGAATATATTTTCGAGGTGTATTCATTACAGGAACAAGGGCAGCTTGAAACATATATGTATTTTTTGGATGATACTATTCCTTTCTCTGAGGAATTTCTCGATGTTGTAGGGCAGAAATATATAACAATGCCTGATGGCACTCAATATGAAAGAAGTATTATGCCTGAGTATGATTACCGCGTAGATGGAATTAAAGGGAGTATAAAGGTGTTGGATCTTAACACAGGAAAAGTTGAAAAGAAAACAGAAGTTGAGGTATGGGATTACCAGAGGGATGCAGAGGGTGTGATTGAATATCTCAATATAGAAATGATGAAGGAAAATGGGATGTTTAGAATATTCATCGGACAGAGATTCGAAGGTTCTTTATATAAATTATATCAAGGATTGGACAAATAGGTGAGTTTATACAGATAAATAAATTATAGGAGGCTATTGATGATGGCTCAGTATTTAAGCTTTTTTTTGAAAGACATATCTTTTAGTTTTGTAATACTTACAGTGGCATTTACTCTTGGATGGATTATTTATAATAACTTAATTCTTAAGGATGTATCGTTAAGAGATGCACTGTTTACAAAGGACAATTTAGCAGTATGGGTAGAGTTTATAGGCGCTTTTGTATTCCCTGTGCTTTATCTAGCAGCACATAGTATTAAGGGGACTGTCAGTGACAACATTTTCGTTGATTTATGTGTTTGTGTTGGATACACGATTTTCTATGTTATCATATTCACTTTATTGAGGCTTCTAGCTAAATATTGTGTAAACCTAATAAATGCAGATGATCATAGCGGAAAAGTATGTTTAAATAAAGAAATATGTGAGCAAAAGAATACTGGTGCAGCACTGTTTTCTGTGTCTCTTGCAGTTATATTCGTGTCGATAATTAAGTATATTGATTTTATTGATATAATTAATGGGTTAGGTGCTGCGATACTAATTAAGGCACTACTATTTTTTGTATTTATCCTATTGGCGGTTCTATGCTATATTATGGTTTTAAGAAGAAAAACTACTCTTTTTAAAGAGTTATTTATTGATAATAATACAGCTGCTGGCGTAGCATTATTAGGATTTATTTATGCGGCACAAACTATTATTACAGGCATTATATCTGTATATAGTATGGAGTTTGATGTACTAGTGGTTTCAATTGTTATTGCAATCAGCTTGATTATTTTTGGAGCATTATTCTTAATCTTTAAAGCTATATTCACAAAGGTTGTTAAGGTGGACATTTGGAATGAGGTTTATGAGCAAAACAACATAGGAGCGGCTATTGGACAGGCGGCATTGTATGTAGGATTAGCTAATATCATTGTGAACTTTATTATGTAATTACATATAGGAACAAAAAATAAAATATATTCACAAATTGATAACAATTTATTAATAATTGTTATACAAACTTAACACAATTATTAGCAAGAAGTGGTATAATATAAGTGTAAAGCCGTAATACGCTTTTTCATTTTGTTCCTCCTTTAAACATATTTGATTTTAATTTTTTTTTTGATTGGGGCACCTAATTTTCAGGAATTATTATATTTTATATCTGAGGTGCTTTTTTTCTGCCCAAAGTGGGATGGGACAAACTGTATACTGACAAAAAATAACATCGGAATTGGTATTGCTATGAGTTTTAATTTAGGTTATAATGTGAAAGTGCTGGAGAAATTAAGTGTTTTATATGCTAAGTTTTGGTCGTACTAGACGGGGAGGTAGCGGTGCCCTGTACCTGCAATCCGCTGTAGCAGGGTTGAATTCCTGTTTTAGGTTTAAATGTGTAGTGTTTGCCCTTTACAAGTGGCAATGAAAATTGGGTCTTGCGCAATAGGAATCTGTGAACCCCGTCAGGTCCGGAAGGAAGCAGCGGTAAGCGGTAATTTCTGTGTGCCGCTAGAATACCTGGTTAGAGTTAACTATAAAGGTAACAGCTATATATTTACATCGACAATGGGTGTACGGCCATTCAAATATTAAAATAATACAAGCCTGTTCAGAAGAACAGGCTTGTATTATTTTAATATCACTAGACATTTAGGAAAGATATAGCTTGAGTGTAACATGCTAAATTTAGTATAATGTTAAATTGTTAGGTGTTAATTTTATTAACATTAACTCAAGCTAACCTTCATTTCGCCGATACTGCCGGCGAAACAAATAGTAATTAGAAAGTGTATAGTTATTGCTTGATTGCTCGAATCCGAAAAAGCTGCTCGCAGCTTTTTGATATGCGAAGAGAATGATGAATGTATGAAATGTAAACTTCGCATTGCTAAGCGACTTGTGTTTCTTTAATATATTTTAATTGCTAATGAAATGAGTTAAGTGATAAAATTATTAGTGGTAATATGATGGAAGGGATGAGGATATGTCTTATACAGCGCTGTACAGAAAATGGAGACCTCTTGTATTTGAAGATGTAGTTGAGCAAGAACATGTGGTAAAAACAATTAAAAATACTGTTATGTCAGGACGTATTGGGCATGCATACCTTTTTTGTGGGACAAGAGGTACTGGAAAGACAACTATGGCAAAAATATTTGCGCGTGCAATAAATTGCCTTAATCCAAAAGACGGTGACCCTTGCAATGAGTGTGAGATATGCAAAGGTATACTTAGCGAATCTATCTTAGATGTAGTTGAAATAGATGCTGCTTCAAATAATAGCGTTGATAATATAAGAGAAATTCGTGATGAAGTCGTTTATGCACCTTCTCAGGCAAAGTATAAGGTATATATAATAGATGAGGTGCATATGCTCTCAGCAGGGGCGTTTAATGCACTTCTTAAGACATTAGAAGAGCCACCTGCACATGTAGTATTTATATTAGCAACTACTGACCCGCACAAGCTGCCTGCCACAATACTATCTAGATGTCAGAGGTTTGACTTTAAAAAAATTACACCTAGCAGTATAGCTCAGAGAGTCAAATTGGTTGCAAGTGCTACGGACATTAATATTGAAGAGGATGCAGCCCTATTGGTAGCTAGATTAGCGGATGGTGCTATGAGAGATGCATTAAGCATTCTGGATCAATGTATAGCTGTTGGAGATAAAACCATATCCCACCAAGATGTGCTGGATGTAATAGGAATTGTAAGCGATGACTTTATTTCAGAAATAGTGGACTATATAATAGATAAAAACACTGAGGGATTAGTAAGTGGAGTGGAGAAGCTCTCATCTAGTGGCAGAGATATTTTGAGGTTTGCATCTGATTTGGTTATGTACTTTAGAAATCTTCTAATGTGCAAGCTAAGCCAGAATCCTAAAGATATTTTGGATGTCAGCAAACAATATATTGAAAGAATGATGCGTCAATCGGAGACTTTCTCGAAAGATCGTATTATTGAAATAATTAAGGAGCTTTCATCTTTTGAGCCACAACTGAAATATGCATTAAATCAGAGAGTATTTCTTGAAGTAATGCTTATTTCAATAAGTATAGGAAATTATGGTCAGAGTAAAGATAATAGTGATTTATTAGATAGAATTTCCGACTTAGAAAATAAAATTAGAAATGGTGCTATTGCATTAAACAATGCAAATTTAACAGCAGATACGGATGGACAAAAAGATTGTAGTGTAAATGCTTTTAATAATGTGCAGTCAAAGCAAATGTCTAACGGTGAGGGCAATAAGACTAAAAATTCACAGAGCAAAAAGGCTGAATTTGAACAACTAGAAATATGGGAAGATGTAATTTCAGATTTGAAGTCGAGTGGTAGGATGAGGCTTGTTACTTATCTGGCAAATACTAAAGCAGTAGCTGCCGATGAATCAACTGTCATGGTTGTATTCCCGCAGGAAGCATGTTCGCTCAAGAGTTGTGTTACAAAGGCAGAAGATATCGAAGTTTTGGAGAACATTATTAGTAAAATGCTATCACAACAGATTCGTGTCAAGATTGTTGATGAGGAGAATCTTGAAAGCATGGTTCCATATAAATTTTCTGCTAAGAAAAAAACACAAGAAAGTGATTTGAGTGAATTTTCTGGTAGTAAGCTCAATGAACACCTTGATATAATAGATGAATAAGATATAATATTATAGAGTGTGTGTGGAGGCGGATACCTCTATATACACCTTTATATACCAGTTAATAAGAAATTTTAAACTAAAAATTCTAAATAATTAAATAGGAGGAAGAAAAGATGGCAAGAGGTGGATTCCCAGGAGGCGGCGGTTTTGGCGGAGGCTTCGGCGGCGGTAATATGAACAACCTGATGAAACAGGCTCAGAAGATGCAGAAGGATATGGAAAAGGCTCAGCAGGAATTAGAGAATAAAACAGTTGAGGTTTCTGTTGGCGGCGGTGCAATAAACATTGTTGCAACTGGCAAAAAGGAAATAAAAGAAATAACTATAAAGCCTGAAGTAGTTGATCCTGATGATGTTGAAATGCTTCAAGATTTAATACTAAGTGCTGTAAATGAGGCATTGAGAAAAGCTGACGAGCTAAAAGAATCAGAAATGGGTAAAATAACTGGCGGTTTAGGTGGAATGTCAGGATTATTTTAATTTAGATGCTTGAACATATTTAGTCCATGTCATAAATGGGTATAAAAACTTATTTAAGTAATGACATGGACTATGATTTTATTATGATAATGGAGATTAAAATGGACTATTATGCAGTTCCTATTGCAAAACTAGTGGAAGAATTTCAAAAGCTACCTGGTATTGGTCATAAGTCGGCTCAAAGGTTGGCTTTTCATATTATTAATATGCCTAATGAGAAAGTGCAAGGACTTGCAAATTCAATATTAGAGGCAAAGCAAAAGACTAAGTATTGTTCGGTATGCAGCAATCTTACTGATGTTGACCCATGCTCACTGTGTAGCAGCACTTCAAGGGACAAGTCTTCAATTTGTGTTGTTCAGGATGCAAGAGATGTAGTGGCTATGGAGCGTACTCGTGAGTTTAAAGGACTGTATCATGTGTTGCAGGGAGCTATTTCTCCTATGCAGGGTATCGGTCCTGGTGATATACGCATTAAGGAATTGCTAAAAAGACTTGGAGATGGAGAGGTTAAAGAAGTAATTCTTGCAACTAATCCAAATGTTGAGGGTGAAGCAACTGCAATGTATCTTTCTAAGCTTATAAAACCGCTTGGGGTAAAGACAACAAGAATCGCTCATGGTATTCCAGTAGGCGGCGACTTAGAATATGCGGATGAGGTTACACTTGCTAAGGCATTTGAGGGAAGACGGGAGATATAGTGGTGGGGTTGCATATGTTCTGACCCGATAAACTCGTGTCACAAAAAATAAACCTGTGTCAATAAAAATAAAGTTATATCATAGAATCATGGTCAGAGGGAAAGAAAAGACTCCCTTGAGCCATGATTTTTCTTTTAAGTAGAAAGTGAGGCTATGCCATCGCACAACCTCCCTAACCGTATTGTTTACTTGTTTAAAATGGGTAATATATGGTAATGATTTACCCTGAATCGTAGAACCACAATATTCACACTCCCCTGTTTGTCCCTTTAAAAGAGTACTGATGCCGCCACACCCTTTCATTTTTTGCAAATTTTTCTTAACCACATCAAAGGCATCTTATCTTAATGTGGAAACCTTTGATAGCTAACAAAAAGTGACTTACTAATACACCAAATTATATCAAATTATACTTTTAATTGAAATAATTTATGTTATAATAGAATATGATGGTGCTTGTGGGGCTATTAGTTCTCTTGGGCTTAAATTTGGACTAGTTTATCTGATGTATGGTTGTTTTTCCTAATCGAAATTTTCCTAATATATGAGTAGAACAAATTCAATAAGTAATAAAGCCTTTATATATGTTTACTTATTGAGATTGAAATTATATATTGCGGTTTTAATAGAAGTATCAAAATATAGATCTAGCGAATTAGATGCTAGATAAAATATATTCTTCATGAGCATTTGAAAAAAGAGGGGGTAACGTAAAAAATGGTGGGAAGAGTGAGCGTTTTAAGCATTGACAAGGATCAAATTGTAAAGTTGAATGATATGGGCGCAAGTGTATATGGTTTTTATGTAAATTTATCCATTAATCCTAGTCAAGAATGGAAGGCATGCTTTAAAAGCAAATGGGAAGAGCAACATAATAATTTGCTTATGCCTGAAGTAATAGCAAATTCAGCTAAAATACAAATTAGATTTAATCTGGGAGAAAGTCTCCAAACATATATAAGTGAGTTGTCAGATGTGATTGTTAAGTGTAATGATACTATTTGGCAATATGATGTGCAGAAAGCCAGAAGGGTAGCAGAAATGAGGGAGAAAGAAAGTGATAAACAGTTAAATATTGAAGCAATAAAAAAGGAATTACTGGCAGTGACACTTAATTAAGAGGCTATTTATAACCAGCTTATCTAGGTAACGGGTAAAGGAGTGAATGAAAAATGTCTAGTGTAGTATTTAAGTATCCTGATGAAACAAAGGTTTTTAAGAAGCTCGTTGATGCAGTAAATGCCCTTTGTGCTGCAGAGGGTAAAAGTTGTACATGCACATCTGGTTACAGGAGCTTACAAAAACAAAAAATAATTAATAATCAGAAATTAAAAGAAAGCATTAGCAATTACCAAGTGCCGAGCGGAGCTGTGTACAATGATAAAGGTCAGTGCATTGCTGGAGCCTATGGCAAATCAAATCATTGTTTTTGTATTGCCATGGATATATCTGATAAATGGTTTAAAGATTTAACGAATGAAAAGTTAAAAAAATATGGGTTAGTGAAACCTATTTCATATGAACCTTGGCATGTACAACTATTAGAACATAATGGAATTAGTCAACAGCGAAAAGAAGAAATTAGAGACTGCGTTTTAGGAG
>JAEZRV010000031.1 GCA_023444055.1 Bacillota bacterium | reverse complement strand
TTTTTTCATTCTTATTAAGCTTATCAAACTTATCCTGATTATATAAAGCTTTTGAATTCTTTAAATAATCAGTTACACCTGTACCACCACTGCTTATTAGCCCACTTAGATAATTATTTGTGCTATTAATGGATACATGTAGATCCGTAGCTTCTGATTGATATAAATGCCCCGTAGGATCTGTATACATCAACGGTTCATTGTGGCAATACGTATACAAATTCAAACTAAGCGGGTCATTCCTATCACCTAAATATGTATCCTCCTGCAAGAATCGTGCTGTCTTTGGGTCATACATTCTCGCATTCAGGTAGTATAGGTCTGTTTCGACATCATACTGGTAGCCTGCGAAAGTTATGCTGTTGTTGGCACTGCCTGTTGTGTCAGTTATGTTTCCAAATGCATCATAATAGTAGGTTGCAGCTATTTCTCCGTCTGGCTTTAACAATGCTGTTACGTCAGCATGTCCGTTGTACATGTAATAGTAGCTGGTTCCATCTGCTGTTCTCATTAGCAGATTGGTTCCGTACACATTTCTACCTGTTTGGTTGCCAGAGCCGTCTATTTCAAGTACTACTTTGTCGTATTCATAGAGATACTTAGTTGTTGCACCATTTGCAGTCTTTGCTACCCTGAGACCATCACCATCGTAGACATTTGTTACTGTTTTATTGTTTGTAACACTTGTTATTAGCTGATTGAGCTTATCATAAGTGTTAGTGGTTATGAGTTCGCTATCCCTCGTTAAAGTGGTCTGGTTTCCATTGTTATCGTAACCGTATGTGGTTGTTCCAAATGGTGAGGTTACACTCATCAGCCTGTTCTGGTCGTTGTAGGCATATGTACTGCTTAATCCCTGAGTTGTCTCAGTCTCCCGGTTACCAGCCTTGTCATATGTATAGGTGGTAATCTTGCTACTTGGATCTGTTACTGTTTCCAACCTGTTCAAAGCATCATATGTATAGCTTGTAACGCCCCTGTTGTCTGTCTTCTTTGACTGGTTATGGGCAGCATCGTACTCATATGTATACTTATCTAGCTGAGTTCCGTCAGCTTTCTTGTTTGTCAAGGTCCATAGAAGCCCGTCCTTGTAATACGTATATTCCTCTTTTTGAGCCATCACTGTATACTATACTTTCTCTGCTTCCATTATCGAGATAAGTATACGTAGTGTTCTTCCCATCGGCTATTACAGATTTAATTCTTCCTGCCCTGTCATATACCTTTGTTGTTTTATTATTCTTTGGATCTGTAGATAACTCTGCTACACAACCCTCATCTACATCTGATATTATATCATAATCGAAATAGCTTGTTCCTATATCTGGTACTTTTTTAGTTGTTACCCTATTTAACTCATCATAAGTTCTAGTGGTGATACCAGTACTATCAGTCATAGTTAGCTGGTTGCCATTCCCATCATAAGTGTGAGTTATTATTATTTCATTGGAACCTACTACTTGTTTAATGAGTCTACCATGTGAATCATATTCATATGTAGTTGTTATGCCATTTCTATCTTTTTTTGATGCTAATGTTCCATCCCCATAGTAACTGTAGGATTCTGTTTTCGCATCAATACCCACACCGCCATTGTCAATCCTTTTTGTTATCTTATTTGCAACATTATACTCATAGGTGGTGACATTTCCTTTCCCATCTTTCTGGGTAAGCATGTTACCTATATCGTCATAGGTCATACCAGTATATTTTAAGTATTTTCCTTACACTACAATTCGCTTATTTTAACCAAAATGCCGTCCTTCGGCGGGGGGCGATACATCTTTATTACCAGTGACATATAATTCAATTCTATGTCACTTATATTACTATCAAGTGTTTAGTATTAGAGAGTGGTTACCAACAATCACAGACTAAGCCCCGCCACCTACTATTGAAAATCGGCGGCGGGGCTTGGTCTCAATCACTATCTATCAAAAAAGAAAGTCCTACTAAGGGAGTAGTAGTATATATGTACTCTATTTTCTCTTTAATAGGACTTGATTCTGAAGTTGAGAAACCACCGCCACCCTCATTTTTAAAGGCGGGCGGGGTTCATTTGGTTGAGTTACTTACAGTAGCAAAGACATTTGCATTAAAATGCTTAGCTTCGTTATCTCTTAAATCGTAAATTACTGTAGTGTAGTGTTTATCCCCTCACCCCATAGTACAGGTTATTTTACAAGGGAAGCATATATGGTTAAGGTATTATTGTTATAAGATACTTCACAAAATTCCGAAGGAATAAAATCCTTTCCTGCTACGCACTCTTTCAGTCGTTCTACCCCATAGTCAATTTCATCTTCATCTATTTCTATACAAACTTTATCTGAAGTAACTGATAATAAATTTAGTTCATTACAAACTGCAAACATTAGATATCTAACTGGTTTATTAGGAGAGGATATATTAGACCCCTCACCAACTTCAACAGTATGTTCTTTAGTATGTAATGCGTCTTGTAAAGCAGTAGATAATTCTACCGCCCCACTACTATTAAACTCCAACTTAATCGAGTGCTTACTGTCTTTAATTAAACGAATCATTTTAGTTACTCCTCCAAGTTATTTTATTGGTACGTGTACATTCTTCGCAACCTCAAATTTTGTTCCAGCAGCATTAGGTTGAAGGAACTCAAAATGTACATGCGGTGTATTAGGAACAGCTGGGTCACCTATAGGGTGCTTACCTAAATAATCTTGTGGCTTAACACGGAACTGACGAGTACCATCAAGACTTCTCCATTTACCTGCATTAACTTTAACAGCATCCTCTCCAAGGAATAGTCCCCTTTCGTATGCAATATCTGACGGGTCTATAGACCTTCTCCATTCTGTAACATTAATTGTTCGTCTAGTAGACTTATCAGGTCTTAATAAGTCAGACACCTTAGGTCCTGATGTATAACCCGTTCTTTTACTTGCGAATAGCTGTAAGTCTATTTCCATTGGTGTCTTTGTTAAATTAGCAGCTTCACCAGTCCCCTTACCTATGTCGTCAGCAGAGCTTGATACTCCTTTAAGTAAATCATCCGAAACCCCACCGCCTCTGATTATACCATCTGTTGCTACTGCCCACGTACCATTCCATATAATCCACGAAAATATGTCGGCAGTTTTATCGATTTTCTCATTACTATCAGCATTTATGTAATTCTCAACATACTGAGAAATTTTATACGAAGGATTATTCTCTTTTACTGAGAAATAATCCTTTGCTGTATCACACCATGCGATAGGTCCATTTGACAAAGTTTCACTATTGCTTTCAAACCATCCACTAGTATTTTTACTAATATCTTCAAATAATCTCAAAGTTATTAAATCATATATAGTATCTCCTAGTCCTTTAGAATAATTGGACATATTCTCGCCCATTTTATTATTGAACCTGTCAAATCCGGTAGTATTACTTCCATTTATTAAATCAGCTACTTCTCTATCTTCCTTCAAAAACCTTTTCAGCTTGTCCTTATTATAAGCTTTATAAGCAGCTTTTGATGCTTTTAAGTGCTCTGTCATACTTGCACCTGCGCTGCCATTGCTTATAAATCCATCCAAATAACTATTTGCACTTAACATGGCAGCATGTCTTGCCATAGCTTCCAGTTGGTCAAAATGCCCCGTAGGATCACTATACATCAGTGGCTCATTATGACAATAAGTATACAAATTCAAACTCAACGGATCATTCCTATCACCCAAATACGTATCTTCTTGTAGGAATCTTGCTATTTTGGGGTCATACATTCTCGCATTCAGGTAGTATAGGTCTGTTTCGACATCATACTGGTAACCAGCAAAGGTTATGTTGTTGCTTGCACTGCCTGTTGTGTCAGTTATGTTGCCAAATGCATCATAATAGTAGGTTGCAGCTATTTCTCCGTCTGGCCTTAACAATGCTGTTACGTCAGCATGTCCGTTGTACATGTAATAGTAGCTGGTTCCATCTGCTGTTCTCATTAGAAGATTGGTTCCATACACGTTTCTGCCTGTTTGGTTACCAGAGCCGTCTAATTCAAGTACTACTTTGTCGTATTCATAGAGATACTTAGTTGTTGCACCATTTGCAGTCTTTGCTACCCTGAGTCCATCACCATCGTAGACATTTGTTACTGTTGTATCGTTTGTAACACTTGTTATTAGCTGATTAAGCTTGTCATAAGTGTTAGTGGTTATGAGTTCGCCATTCCTCGATAATGTAGTCTGGTTTCCATTGTTATCGTAACCGTATGTGGTTGTTTCAAATGGTGAGGTTACACTCATCAGCCTGTTCTGGTCGTTGTAGGCATATGTACTGCTTAATCCCTGAGTTGTCTCAGTCTCCCGGTTACCAGCCTTGTCATATGTGTAGGTGGTAATCTTGGTACTTGGATCTGTTACTGTTTCCAACCTGTTCAAAGCATCATATGTATAGCTTGTAACACCCCTGTTGTCTGTCTTCTTTGTCTGGTTATGGTTAGCATCATACTCATATGTATACTTATCTATCTGAGTTCCGTCAGCTTTCTTGTTTGTCAAGGTCCATAGAAGCCCGTCCTCGTAATACGTATATTCCTCTTTTGAGCCATTACTGTATACTATACTTTCTCTGCTTCCATTATCGAAATAAGTATACGTAGTGTTCTTCCCATCAGCTATTACAGATTTAATTCTTCCTGCCCTGTCATATACCTTTGTTGTTTTATTATTCTTTGGATCGGCAGATAACTCTGCTACACAACCCTCATCTATATCTGATATTATATCATAATCGAAATAGCTTGTTCCTATATCTGGTACTTTTTTAGTTGTTACCCTATTTAACTCATCATAAGTTCTAGTGGTAGTACCAGTGCTATCAGTCATAATTAGCTGGTTGCCATTCCCATCATAAGTGTGAGTTATTATTATTTCATTGGAGCCTACTACTTGTTTAATGAGTCTACCATGTGAATCATATTCATATGTAGTTGTTATGCCCTTTCTATCTTTTTTTGATGCTAATGTTCCATCCCCATAGTAACTGTAGGATTCTGTTTTCGCATCAATACCCACACCGCCATTATCAATCCTTTTTATTATCTTGCTTGCAACATTATATTCATAAGTGGTGACATTTCCTTTCCCATCTTTCTGGGTAAGCATGTTACCTATATCGTCATAGGTGTAACTTGTAGTTTCATTCTTTGCATTTACGACTGTCTTAAGTAAGCCCGTTTCATAGTAATCATATGTTGTGAAATTTATTCCATCAGTTGTTTTTGTACTTACATTTCCTTCTTCATCATAATCTTGGCTTATTTCATGACCTTCAGGATCAATAGTCTTTATCAATCTATTATTCTTGTCATAGAAATACTGGTTCAAGTTATTTAATGCATCGTAAGATTTTGACTGCGTACCATTATCATAATACTCAAGCTTTTGGATAACTTTATTATATGGGTCAAGCTTATCAATTAGCCTGTTGAGCTCATCATAATGATACGTATATGTATTACTTACAGTGTTTGTTCCTGACTTTATCTCATTTGTTTCGGTTCCCAAATTTCCATTATGATCATAACAGTAAGTAGTGGTGTGTATAGATGACCTCACATCTTGGTTCTTTACTGTTAACTGAGATGTTTTTAATCTGTCAAGTTCATCATATGTGTTAGTAGTTGTAACATTATTCCCATCAGTAACAGTAAGTTTATTTCCATTTTCATCATAAGTAGTTGATGTTTTAATTGCCTCAGACCCATCACTTTTTTGCTGTGTGCTGGATAAAAGCTGACCAAGTTCATCGTACTCAAATAAATCAACTGTACCTAATGTATTTTCCTTTCTTATGAGATTACCAAGTGCATCATATTTGTTCGTAACTATATTTTCAGGTATGGTATAATCTGCCGGATAATATTCTTTTACTTTTCTGTTTAAATCATCATAATCATATTTTGTCTCATTATTATTCTTGTCTTTATAACTTTTCAAATTGCCAACAAAATCATAGCTGTAATGTTCATCCCCAGCTTCTTGGTCTACTGTTTCTTTTAACCTATTTAGCTCGTCATAATAATACTGTTTGCGGATGTAAATACTCTTCCAGTTTGACTCTGCTGATATTTTACCAATTCCATCATACCAGTAGTACTTTGTATTACCCTTGCCATCTGTTTCATTAATTAGCTGGTTCATTGAATTATACTGATATGCATGGATATTTCCTACAGCATCTGTAGTAGTAGTTTTATTGCCCGCCTCATCATATGTATAATATGTGATATGTCCAAGAGCATCCTCTACATCCGTCAACTGGTTTAAGCAATTATAGTTATATTTTGTACTGTTTCCTTTTTTGTCAATTTCTTCAGTTATATTACCTACTGCATCATACTTCTTTGTTATGTAATTAATGTTTTGATCTGGTATTTTATATACCCTGTTTAGTTCATTGTATTCATTAGTGTTTTGATCTGAAATTTTATATACCCTGTTTAATTCATCGTAATAATAGGTTGTGGTGTGGTCTCTCCTATCTGTTACTGTCAGCCTATTACCTACTGCGTCATATGTATAATCAATGGAATTATTTTTAGCATCAGTTTCCTTAACTAATTGACCTAACGCATCATATTCCTTTATAGTTGGTTTGTTTTTTGCATTTGTAATGGTTATCTTTTCAAAGTTTTTACCTGACTCTGTATCTTTGTAAACATCGTACACTGTATTTGTTTCAATATTACCAATAGTAGACCCATTTTCAACTAAAGGCATTGCCTTATCAGGATCATAAGCCTCTATTATGCTTGTATTTCTATTTAATGAATCGTAGCTATACTTTGTAATATTAGCATTCGCATCTTTAATTGATACTACATTATTATTGTCATCATAGCCGTATTCTGTTACTACTTCAGTAACTCCATCGTACAAGCTCTTTGTTTGCCTTTTCTCTTTAATCTTCCTGTTTAATGCGTCATAGTCATATATCGTCTCGTTATTGTTTGCATCTGTAACCTTTTTAAGGTTTCCATTAGCATCATAGGAATATGTCGTAGTATGGTTTGATGGATCTTTCACAGAAACCAGACGATTTAAAGCATCGTAACCGTACTCCGTTACTCCGCCTTTCTTGTTGATTTCCATTATTTTATTTCCAGAAGCATCATATTTATACTCTACCTTATTACCTTTTGGGTCAATAATAAATATCAGCTGGTTTTCGTTGTCATAGACATATTCAGTAGTGTTACCATTTTTATCAGTAACGAACCTTTTGTTCCCAACATTATCATATTCTATAATTGTTTTATTATTAAAGGCATCCTCTTCAGATACTAGTCTGTCCATGTTATCGTATACATATTTTGTTGTGTTGTTTCTTGCATCTGTGATTTCAATAAGTCTACCAACCGAATCATATTTTTCTTTAGTGTGATTATCTAAGGTATCTATTATCTCTGTTCTGTTGTTATATCCATTTTCATATTTATATTCAGTTGTATTAAAATCCAATATAAGTTTTCCATCTTTATCCTTCTTGTTTTGAGTTTCTTTCTTTACCAAACCATACAAACCAATTTTTATACCTGGTATGGATGTCTCTTCATTTATAGGGTAGTAATCGTATACTGTTTCATTTCCTAACGGGTCTGTTACCTTTTTTAGGTACGTTTCATTTTCATAATTATATGTTGTAGTCTTATTATTACCATCGGTCTTTGATATAAGGTTGTTTTTGGAGTCATATTGCATCCTTTGTGTAACTTTAGCCCCAGTAGATTTATCCTTAAGTGAATCTACTTTCACAAGATTATCCATAGCATCATATTTATAGCTAACCCAAGAACCGTTTTTATCTGTTATGACTTCCTTCCTTGGCTTTTTACTCATATTCTCGTATGTTGATTCTAGAGCTGATCCTTCTTGAATGTTCGTTATGTCTATCCAGCCAGTTTCACTATCTATCCAATTATTATCGTCATTTAGATATACATAATACTCGTATGTGGTTGTGTTTCCAAACGCATCAATACTAGAAATAATATTATTTGTAACTGAATTAAATATGACTTTGCTCTCGTTTCCATTTTCATCAATATAATAAGAAGCGAGTTCCTTGTCACTATTGGTAATATTTGTGCTACCACTTTGTGTTACTATGTCTCCATCTTCGTTTTTATATATATCTTTATATATTTGGTATCTTACATTATTATTTCCGCCATACTGTTTTACGAGCCTGTCATATTTATCGTATTCATTTTTTATAACCTGATGGCCATTCGCGTCTACTTCTTGTTTTATAAGCCACTTACCAGTTAATGTTCCTTTTATATATGTGTAAGTGGTTGCTTTTCCTGACAAGTCATTTACTTCTATAAGATTGTTATTTGAATCATATATATATTCTGTATAACGTCCTATAGGTTCAGTAACTTTAGTAAGCAGCCCGTCACTATTATATTGTAATGTAAGCTTTCTACCAAAGGGATCATGTATCTCTGTGAGTTTACCATTTGTATAATTTAAGGTTAATGTACTGTTGTATTTATCCCTGATATATTTCAACTCACCTGTACCAAAGTAGTTGTATTCGGTCTGATCCTTTTTTGTTAATGCATATGTACCGTTAGTTCTTTTTATTAAAGTATCATAAATATTGTCCGGAGACAGATAGAATTTAGCAACGTCCCCACTAGCCGTCCTTGAAGGATCTTCAATAAATGTTGCCTCTGTTCCTGAACCATAGGTTATCTTTATTCCAATTTCTTTCTTTGATACATACCAGCTAGCAATATATTTATTGGTATACTCGGTGGTACCAACATTGAATGAAACTTCATACCATACCCTGCCATTATTATCTATTTCGGTATCACCAGTAATTGTTACAACCGATCCATATGCCAACTTTAGGTCCGTTCCTGATGACGTTTGTACAATAGGATTATTTGTACCCGCCCCTGTTCTTACATTTAACCCATCTACTTTAACAGTTCCTACTTTTACATCTGCTGTTTCCAGTTTAGTATCAAAGTTTGTACGCCATCCGTTTCCGATGATTGTATTTTTGTCTCCAATATCTGAGTTATATGTACGTTCAAATACAATATCCTGGCCTGAACTTTTAACTGTAATATCCGCAACATTATCTATATAGTTACCAGTAAGAAGATTGCAGTTATTCTTTGTATAAAGCATTAATGCTTTCCTGTTATCTGTACCATTATATAGCTCTTGATTCTTAATCCTTGCTTTTTTAGCATAAACATTTAGTAAATCATCTGATATTGGCTTTGTCACCTGATCAAAGGTCACCTGTTTTCGAAGCTTATCATATATAGCTGTTGCCATACCATCTGCTGCTGTTGCGGTTGTGGAGGATGTTATACTGAACGGGAAATATGCTCCTCCTGAAACCTCAGAAATGCCTTTGAGCAATTGTTCATTTATATCTGTTCCAATTGCTACAGTGTTTATTACTATATCTTTTGTTGATGAACCTTTTTGGAAGTTCTTAACTATCTGGATTATCTGGTCATCCACGTTTCCGCAGGTATCATTACCATCAGTCAAGAGCACTATTATTTTCCTTCTATTAGTGCTTGAAATCAGTTCTTGCTTTCCTATCCATATAGCATCTGCTATATTTGTAGCTCCAATTACATTTTTCATTTCATCCAGTTTTCCTGCAAATGCGGTTGAGTCAGATGTTAATGCCTGCTTTTCAATGGCATAGTCAGAGAAACCTAACAATGCAAATCTTACTTTATCTGCATCTGCCGTGTTTGTTGGATTCAATTCATTCATCTGACTAATGAACTTTTCTATAATCTTAAATCTGTATCTGTTAGGGTCTACAGTACTCATGCCCTCAGATTGGTCTACTATAAATACTACATCTACTTTGCTAAAGTCCACAGGCATAGTACCGCCAAGTATATATGTGCTAAAATGAGTAGTAGTCGCAGTAACAGTCATCGTACCTGTATCTACTTTACTGTCTTCGAGTGGTACTAATTTCTTATTATCCCAATCTACCCAGTATATTTTGAGGTCTTTTTCATCTATACCATTTAGTTTGTTCTTATCATAAGAGATAGTTATTTCTGCAGAGTTGATGTCTACTCCACCTGCAGAAATTTCTATCGGATCACTAACCGCACCATCTAAAGTTTTTAGCAATGGATTATCTATTTCCTTTGCTTCAAGGGGTGCTTTTAATAGATTATCTTCACCGTACACAGTTATATCGACCTTATTACTTTCACTTTTAAAATTCCTCTTAATCTTCTTTTCTACTTTGTGTTTTTTCTTAGGGGCATTCTTACTATCATTTTTTGTAGAATTTTCAGGTACTGCCGTAGTACTAACAGCTTGCTGTGTTGTTACGCTTTCATCTATTTGTTTATCACCCTGAAGTTCATTCTCTGAGTATGTTGATTGCAACAACTCGTCTTCGTTTTTTACCCCGTCTCCATCATTATCATCCTTTGGATCGAATTTGTTTGTTTGAACATTAACGGGATCAACTACTATTTCTCTCGAACTTTCGCCTTCTCTTGCGAATTTATCATAGGGTTTTACTATGTAATAATATGTTATATCTGGTTGTGCAGTCGTGTCTTCGAATTGGTTTATTGCTTGCTTATCAACTAATGTTTCATAAGGGCCACCAGACTGAGTGCTGCGTAGCAGGGTAAATTTTACGGCATCTTGAGGGTTTGTCCAATTTATTTTTATTATGTTGCTTTCTCTTAAACCGTATATATTTGGTGCTGAAGGCACTGGTGCTCTTATTGCAAGGTTTGAATTCCTGCTTTCTACCCCATCGCTTTCTGCTGTAACTACATAAAAGTAAGTCACTTCATTATGAAGACCATTGTCTCTAAAAGTAGTATCAGTGATATTTTTAGCTATTGTATTAAGTTTCCCTGGCGATGTTCCTCTTTTGACATTATATGTTTTGGCTTCAGGTACTTTCGCCCAGGTAAGCACTGTAGATCCTCCTTGTATTTCTAGGTTCAGCTCTGGAGAACATAATACAGGAATCACTTTTACAGCTATTTCTGTAGTGAATTCCTTATAAGTTATTTTTATCACAGCTTTACCGGGAACAAGACCTGTAATTTTTCCAGCTTCAGTAACTTTAACTCTTTCTATGTCTGATGATTCGTATGTAGCACTGCTTGTAACTATACTTACAGTTCCATCATCATAAATTGCGTTTACTACTGTTTGATGTGTGTCTCCAGTATTTAGTTCTAGTTGCTGTTTATCAGCAACTATCTTAATTATTTTTTTATCTGCCTTGATTGCTTTTACTGGAACCAATGCTGTTTGTTCACTATATTGTTCATTTGTTTGGTTAATGCCTGATTTCAATCCTGAATCTATGTCACCATCAATTGCATTGATGGATTTTGCGTTCTCATCACTGCTTGAAGCTGTGACTACTAAACCTGACCTATCAAGAGCATAACTTGTTTCCAGTTTATTTTCTGCAAACCCTGTAAATGTAAAACTCTGTACTATAAATGTTAATATTAACAGGATTGATATGAGTTTTCTTACTTTTACCATCATTTATCCCTCCAAAATTTTTAAGTCAATTCAAACTTGGCTTGTTCTTATTTTCCTTAACAGGTGATATTATTTCCAATTACTTGGAATGTCCGAATAGTTGGATAATAGTTTGCAATTACCAAAACACTCTTCTCCACCATATGTTGAACGCAGCCAAAGGGGTGGAGCTAAACCTGTTAATGTATTGCAATCATAAAAGCAATATCCAAAGTCATTAACAATTACATTATTATCAAACAAACCTGTAGGGATTAATGTTAGACTGCTGCAACCTGCAAAGCACCAGCTAAAGTCAGTAACATTTACGTTTTTATCAAACAAACCTGCTGGGATTGATGTTAGACTGCTGCAAGAACAAAAGCAACTTAAAAATTCAGTGGCATTTACGTTATTATCAAACATTCCTGCTGGAATTGATGTTAGACTGCTGCAACCATAAAAGCAACCGTTGAAGTTATTAACATTTACATTATTATCAAACAAACCTGCTGGGATTGATGTTAGACTGCTACAATACTCAAAGCAATAGCTAAAGTCAGTAACATTTACGTTTTTATCAAACAACCCTGCTGGGATTGCCGTTAGATTACTACAACCCCAAAAGCAAAATTCAAAATTAATAGCATTAACATTTTTATCAAACAAGCCTGCCGGGATTGTTGTTAGATTTTTACAATACATAAAACAGCCACCATATACATCACCAAAGCTTTTAGCACCTACGTTTTTATCAAACAAACCCGCTGGGATTGTTGTTAGGCTTCTACACTCTTCAAAGCAACGGCTAAAGTCAGTAACATTTACGTTATTATCAAACAATCCTGCTGGAATTGATGTTAGACTATTGCACTCTAAAAAACAATCTCTAAAACTGTAAGCACCAATATTGGGTATAGGAGTAAGCACCTCAATTAGTTTTGTATCATTTTCAAAGGTGATAGGCATTTGTAAAAACGAAATAACTTTTATTGTATAAGTTCCCGCCGTTACATATGTATGTGACCTCCCAGAATATGTTGATATTGTACTCGTAGTACCGTCGCCCCAATTTACTACAATATCAACAGCACCACTTACACTTTTAATTGGGAAATTATACACTACATTTGCAGATGTAGTTTTGATTTTAAATTTAAACAAGTCGATTGTCTCTACTGAATCTGTACATCCCTCTGAGTTATAGCCTCCCATTACATAAATACTTCCGTTAGCCTCCGCAGATGCCATTCCCATCCTCGGCACCTTAAGGTTTATTTCCTTAGACCATGTTCCTGCGGTCGGGTCAAAAACATCTATATCTCCAAGGAAATTGTTTTTATCTCCAAAACCACCTATGATATTTATCTTCCCATTACGTACCACTGCTTTACATCCTGTTCTTGATATAGGCATTTTAGTTTGGAGGGTAGTCCATGTATTGTTTACAGTGTCATATACATCAACTGTGTTAAGAGGTAGTCCATCTTTATTGTGACCACCGAATATATATATATTTGTTCCGAATGATACCGCTGCAAAGTCGGCTCTTGGCATAGGCATAATTGCCTTAGTCTGCCATCCTGTTGACTCGTTTGCAGGGTCAAATACTTCCACGGTTCCTATATAACCTACTGCATTTGAGTTTTCCGTACTTCCAATACCACCTATGGCATACAATTTTCCATCTACTGCTACAAGGCCAAGCCCCTTTCTAAACTCGCTCAAAGATGCCTTTTGCTGCCATGTTCCTGCTTCTGTATCATATTCATAAGCTTTGTTGGTACATCCCTTACTAGCACCGCCTGCAACATATATTTTATTTCCAATAACTGCCATACCATAACCCCATACCGGCTTTGGCATAACTTCAGTTTTTGTCATCCATACTTCAGTTAAAGGGTCATACACTCTGATTTTGTCTGAGGTTCCGTCCTCTAGGTAATTGTGACCACCCATGACATAGATCTTTCCATTTACAGTTACTGCACTTAAGTCTGAAAGTTTCTGCCCCATTGAAGCAGTAACAGTAGATGTGCTTGATGTTTGAACTTTCGACACCATCTTCACCAGCAAGCCGTAGTTTCCAGTACCTGTGGCACCATTTGTTTTTACTTTAACATAGTATTTACTATACTGATTAAGGTTAACTTTTATATAGAAATTATTATTCGTCTCGCTCAAATTATTATTACTGTCAATCAACTTACCTTCTGAATCGTACAACTCACAATACGTATCTATTGAGCCAGTGCTTTGGATAGAGTATGTTCCTGTCCAAACAGTATCAAAATAGAAATAATCAATATCTCCATCATAATTAATTCTTGCACTTTCCTGAAGTCCTATTTCAATTGGATTAGCGTCTGTTAAGGTATTTCCATTGTCATCGTTTGACAAGGTCGTTACATCCAGAGAATTGCTCATCCCTGATATATTTCCTGCTTTGTCATATGCTTTAACCGTATAACTATATCTTGAAGAAGGTGTTAATCCGCTGTCTGTATAAGTAAGACTGTTTCTTGTTGTGATTTTTTTGCCATCTCTGTAGATTTCGTATCCTGCGACAGCGTCATTGTCAGCTGAAGGATTCCATTTTATGGTCAATGATGTATCATGCCTTGAATATACTGATATTTCTGAAGGAATAGAAGGAGCTGTTGTATCCTTGTCAGTCACTACTGTAAATGGTTTACTTGCATCGGAAATACTTCCGTCGGTATATTTTGTTTTTATAATAAAGACATATGTAGTACTGGGCTTTAGACTATTTATAATACAACTAGTTTCTCCCATTGTAGATGCAACCGGTAAATTCTCGCCTTCAAGATAAATATCATATCCTGTAATGGATGATCCCCCAGGTGCTGTCCACGAAAGTTCCGCTGATATATCAGTCTTATTCGAACAAATAATATTGGTCGGTGGCATTGGGAGCAGATTTATATTATATATAGAATTCGAAATATCCGAATCTGGCATCCCGCTCTTTGATGCATATGCTTTTATTGTCATATTGCTAGATACAGTAATTGGTGCATTATATACTGGCGAGCTTGATGTAGGTGTACTCCCGTCTGTTGTATACCTTATTGTTGCTCCCTCTGTTGCACAGTTTATCGTTACTGTCTGTACTTCATTGTAGCTCCCACCCACAGGAGTGAAGGTTGGTGCTTGGGTATTTTCAGAAATTGTTATAAGTATAGCTGAAGACATAGCTGATAAATTTCCTGTATCGCTGTATGCTCTTACACTATATTCATAATCTACTCCTAATATCAAGCCACTGTCTGAATATGAATTTACACTGGATACTCCGATTTCCACACTGTTTCTATATATTTCATAGCCTGTAGCCCCTATAACAGCGTTCCATGTCAGGTTGGTACTGCTGCCTGAAGTAGAGATCGCAAGGTTGTCAGGAGTGGCAAGCAAAGTATACTTTGATACTCCAGTACTCCATTCACTTTTTATAAATGGACTTTTGGGGAAAGTATAATTAGGATCAAGCATACGTTTTTGGAATAAAGCAAGATCAATGGCATCTATAGAATTGTCACCATTAACATCTGCAGCCCACATATCGTCTTCAGCTGGGAAATCGTAACTTGGATCAGTTATGTACTTCTTAATCAAAGCTAAATCAAGTGCATCTACAGTATTATCGCAATTAAGATCCCCTATTAAACCCTTTCCACTTTGGCTAACCGCTCTTACCTTTACTGTATACTGAGTATTTGACTCCAAAGTATCATATGTATGATTTGGTGATGTAACATTTGTAATATTATCATCATCATTTAGCGAGACATCATAGCTTTCAGCTCCTGCTACCGCATCCCACCTTACTGTCAGGGTTTTGTCGGTTGTTTCCACGTTCACATTTGTAGGAATTGATTCCGTTGATGGTATCGTATCCGCATACGCCTTTTGCACTTGCAACATGCTAAAATCAATACCATTAAAACTCTGTATTACTAGCAGCAATACCAGTAATCCAGCAATAAACCTTTTTTCGATTCTCATACGTTTTCTCCTTATAATCATTTAAAATTTTATTAATCAATTATCGATTTGATAAATTTATATAGTTAGAATAAACTTTTAAAGTCATGTGAATTGTGTAAAAGATTATATATTAATCTATTTATTGGTATTTTACACTTAACAAGTTTAAATTGATTATCATATTTTGTCAATATATGTTTTGATATATAAAGGACAAGCTGGCACATCAAATACAACAAAGTCAATTACTTGAGTATAAATTGTAGGTCTAATTTAAACTGTAATTGACTCGTGAAGTTATTTTTGATTAACCAGCTTTTTGGTATTGCAAAAAATATTAGTGAAATAACTGGACGCGATTTTCTCTAATTCCTGCTTGGTTTTGTCACCTCTAACTGTCATATTAGAAATCGCATTTGCTACTTCTATGTAAGTATCGTACACCACATTAATATTATCTAATGGCAACTTTGTATGATCAATAGCTTCAACACTCCATTGCCATTATTCAAAGGCCTCTTGCTATACTCCTCCGCAATTGCATTCTTTCTTATTACAATCCATCTTACTAATCATTCCAAATAATACTCTTTTTAACTTTTCGTTATTTTCCTCGAACACTCTGAATACCTCTTCTTCCGTAACAGGCTCGATGCCCTCACACCCTTCCAATCCAGCATCAAAATCTGTTATAAGTGATATGTTAACATAACAGATATTCATTTCTTTTGCAAGGTAGCATTCAGGGTATTGTGTCATATTTATAACATCACCCCCCATATTTCCATACCATTTACTTTCCGCCTTTGTCGAAAACCTGGGACCCTGAATAACAATAACAGTACCCTTTTCATGAGTTGTAATCCCTAATGACTTGCTAGTTTCGATAGCCAATTCCCTTAAATCTTCGCAGTAAGGATTTGCCGAACTAAAATGTTTTGTCTCAGGGCCATCATAATATGTATCATTACGCCCCCATGTCCTGTCTATAAACTGGTCACATATTACAAAATCCCCTGGCTTAATATTTGCCTTAAGGCTTCCTGAAGCAGTTGGAGCTATGATACTTGATACACCAAGCTGCTTCATTGCATAGACGTTGGCCCTATAAGGTATTTTGTGTGGTGGGTACTGATGATTTTTCCCATGGCGAGGTAAAAATGCTATCCTTTTACCTTCATATTCAGCAATAGCTATTTTGTCACTTGGTAATCCATAAGGGGTATTAACTTCTATTTCTTTTACATCCTTTAAAAAAGAATAAAATCCAGAACCTCCGAAAACTCCTATGTCAGCTTTGTTTTCCACATTTTTTCTCCTCTATAATAAGTTTTGTGAGGTTTAAGTTGAATAATCTCCAGTTACAAACCTCGGATTTGCTCGACTAATATCCATAAATTAACTGGAAATAATATTTTGTTCTTTGATAACTAAATTTCATGCTATTGAGCTTAAGCAATGCTCGTATAACAATAATCTTCTAATTCTTGCTATCCGAAATACAGTTTCCCTCATTTTCGATATACATTACTTTATCAATGAAATCATTTAAACCGATGTCAAGATTTTGATACATCAATTGCAAAATATTATTTAATGTATTAATAAATTTCAATATTAAGTCCTCTGAATATAACCTTTGTATATAAGACAGTTCAAATATTACTGTCTCTACTGAAGTTACACAACTAAAGTATATGGGGGTTCCCTCTGGATTTTTCCCTAACTCAATTGTTTCAATATATCTATTATCATAAGGAATTGTTACATTATAATCTGAAGTGAAGTTAAAAATAACTTTAAACAAATCTCCTTGTAACATATCATTAATATCCATACTTGTAAAAATATCATCAATTTCTAAATCAGAGTGTTGTAGAACATCTAAAAATTCCTCACTTTGAGCAACTAAAATATCTTTTATTGTAAATGTATTGTCAAATTTACACCTTATAGGAACTAGTTTCGTAAACAAACCAATTACAGATAATTCAGACAATCGTTCTCTATCACAACCTATTAAATTTGTGCCTATGATAATGTCTTGTTTATTTTCAAAAGCACTTAAAAGAAGAATAATTGACGAACTAAAATAAATATATTCTGTAATTCCTATATCGTTACATTTATTTCGAATTAAGTCCAAAGTCCTTTTCTCAATAATAAGTTTTTTCTTCAATACCACATCATTATTATGAAGTATCAATTTTTTATCATCCTTATCAGGATATAAACAAACCAGTTGATTTCGTTTACACAATTTCTTTTTCCAAAATTTAATGCTTTCCTCATTCTTTTTTGTGCATATAGCATTATAATAGTGATATACATCTCTTTTTATTTCTGGCAATTCAATGTTATTGTAATATGCAAACACATCATTAACAAAAATACGTAAAGACATAAAATCAAAAATTGCATGATTAAAATCAAACAACATAATTTGATTCGAATTAGTATCTTCAAATAATGTTATCTTGAATAAAGGTAGTTGCGATATATCAAAATATTGAACATATTTTTTGAGTTCTATTGTATCAACGTCTTCTTCTACTTTAATAAACTCAAAATAGCCCTTACAGCTATCATGACTATCATGTCGTTTCATTTTATACTTACTGCTTGCCTTGGAAAAAGTTGTTCTAAGCATGGAATGTCTTAAAACCATTTTGTCTAATGCGTTTTTAAACAAACTTGCATTGAGATATTGAGATGATTTAACAGCATAAATCATGTTGCATTTATCTGCTGATGCATTATCTGATTCACTTTTTCTTAATTTTGTTTCATAGTCTAATACTATTTTTTGCATTGTATTAGCGTAGGCTTCATCAGCTTCTTCTATAGACAATTGTTCAGGCTTTTCTCCTTTTATAGCCTCTTGCCTTATTTTATCTGCTATGTCACCTATACTTTCGCAACTAAGTATATTAATCATACTAACCATGACATTCCAATGACTTTTAAGTTGCAAATTTAATGTCATAGCAGCTAAAGAATCGCCACCCATACTAATGAAATTATCATATAACGTTAGTTTACTTACTTTTAATACTTCTTTACACATTTCCAATAATTTTTCTGAATACTGATCAACAACAAATTCTTTGGATATTGTATTTGTTTTGAGTGCACATATCTTATAGTCTGGTAATTTGCTTTTGTCAAGTTTCCCATTTACTGTATATTCAAAATTTTTAACTGGAACAAAGTAATTTGGAATCATGTAGTATGGAAGATACTTTTTACAATGCGTTTTAATTGTATCATAAGGAATATTATTTCGATCTAAATAGTAAAGTACCAAGGCATCTTGCTCATTTTCCCTTACTACTATTGCTTTTGCTAAGGTTATCCCCTTAATTTCTTTTATGATATCTTCTATCTCAGATAGTTCAATCCTAAAACCTCTTAACTTTATCTGATCGTCAACTCTTCCAAAATACTCAATATCTCCAGAATCAGTATATTGTGCTATGTCTCCTGTTTTATAAATTCGTTTATTCTTATCAAACGGACTTTGAATAAAACTTTTATTTGTTAGTTCTTGTTGGTTTACATAACCTACTGCTAATCCATCACCACCTATAAACAATTCGCCTTTTACTCCTATAGGACATAATTTTAGGTTCTTATCTAAAATATACGTCTGTGTATTGTAAATTGGTTTGCCAATTAGCATTTTATCCATCTTGCCTACAGAATCACTATTTATTTCTAATACTGTTGAATAGACACAAGTTTCTGTTGGACCATAATAATTAAATAAAGTATACTGATTACCTTGAACTAACTCAAAATATCTTTTACATAACCCCAGCGGCAATGCCTCTCCACAAGAAATTAAATATCGTGGAAAGCTATACATATTTATAGTTTCATTATAATTAAGCTGTGCTTCTAATCTGGTAGGGGTAATTTCTATACAGTGCAAATCTCTTTTGTTCAAATACTCATGAAAAAGATCACATGACATTTTAATATCATCAGGTATAATGTCTAATGTGTTTCCTGTCAAAAGTGCTAAATAAACTTGACCAGCAGATACATCAAAAACAAATGGTGATAGAACACCAATAATTTTTACCTCCTGGTCATTCAATATCTTATCTTTTATAGAATTTACCAAATTAATTATACTACTCTGTTTAATCTCAATTCCTTTTGGTTTGCCAGTAGACCCTGATGTGAATAATATGTATGCAGAACTACATTCATTATTAGTCCTCTTCACTAAATTTGTATAGTTTTGTGAAATGACTAAAGAATTATAAGAAAAGGGCATAGGAAGTTTTAGTTCTTCCAATGCCTCTTTCTCAATTTTATCAAAAACGATTGCTTTTACATTAGCTAGCTGTAACATTGATTTTATTCTTTGTAGTGGATATACCCTACTTAAAGGTAGATATATACAATGACATTTTAGAATACTCAATATAGTTATAATATACTCATCAGATTTCTCCATATATATTCCAATTATATCTCCACATTGAACGCCTTGACTCAACATGTTTTCTGAAATAATATCTGTTAATTCATCAACATCTTTATAAGTATAACTCTTGTCATAGAATTTAATAGCGCACCTATCAGGATATGTTTTTGCACATTTTTGGAAAATCTCTACTATACTTGTACCCTTGTCATATTTATAATCTGTTTGGTTAATCAAATCTACGAATTGATCAATATCCTTGATTTTGTCTAAAATTTTTCTACTCATAAAGAGACCCCATTATAATTCATTCTTTACTTCATTAATATTTAAATGTTATAAAAATAGTATGTTTATTACAAATGGCAATAAAACGAGTATTGCAGTAATCTTCTTCTTTGATTTATCAGTAACATCAAATCTAAACAAATAGTTAGCAACAATATACCCAATTAAACCCACTGATAATAATATTACAATACTTAAAATTGTGCTGTATTTTGCAGGATTTAGATTATTTAATGATTCTAGCAAATCCATAGCATACGTCGTAGGTAACAATTCGCTAAATTTAATCAATGACTTAGGTAGTTGACTTGTTGGAATCATTAATCCTCCTATTAACATAGAAGGTAAAAATATAATCTGAGCCAAAACTACAGTAACTGAAGTATTATCAGATATACTTCCAATAACTAATGCTACTCCCGAACACGTTATGTACACACACAAGAAAACAATTAGCAAACTTATTAAGCTATATTCTGATTTTACATCAAACAATATAGGGGCTGTAAAGAATATAATACAAGACACTATAAAAGAATGAACTGCTGTAGAAATAGCTGGTACTAATAAAGTAGATATCTTCGAAATACCATTTATCTTATAGTTTCTATAAACACCATCATTGCGCGAATTAACTATGTCATTTGGCATCCCTAATAGTGTACTCACTATTACTGAAAATATTATCATTGCAGGAATAAGTGTTTCTGTAGAGCCACCATTAATTTGTGGCATTATTCCTCCAATAAATAAGTAAAACACTATAGGGAAAAGGTAGTTCATAAGAAGTAATGTCTTCTCTCTCATTCCAAACAGAAAATTTAAAACTAAATGTTTACCAAATGCTATCATTATTTATTTCTCCTTCCAGCTGTCAATTCAACAAATTTCTCTTCAAGGGATTCTCGCTCAATTCTCAAGTCTACTAGTGTATCTCCATAGCTTTCAATAAGGCTTAATATTTGAGATACCTTTTCACCTGGCATATCCGAGGTAAACGTATAATAATCATCCATACACTCTCCATCAGAATTTTGCAAACTATTTCCAACAGTGCGCACAAAAATCTTACTATTTTTTGATCCCATGGCGGTGATTTCCTTAGGTGTACCTTCTACTATCTTTTTGCCACCCATCATAATAAGTATTCTACTACAAAGTTTTTCTGCTTCTGCCATATCATGTGTTGCCAGAATGATTGAAGTACCATTACAGCTTAATGTTTTCATTACCTCGTGTAATTCTACCCTTGCTTGAACATCTAAAGCAGCGGTTGGCTCATCCAGAATAAGAACTTTAGGATTATGTAGAGTTGCCAAAGCTAAGACTAATCTTCTTTTTTCTCCACCTGAAAGGTCTTTATATTTTTTGCGAAATTTCTCGTTCAATCCCAACTTCTCTATAATTTCTTGATTGGGTTTAACATTATGACATGCTGCGAAGAAATCAATTGCTTCTTTGACAGTAATAGATGAAGGTAGCCCTGAAGACTGTAGTTGTACTCCTAAAACTTGTTTAATCTTTGCACCATCTTTAACAGGATTGAATCCACATATTTCTATAGTACCACTATCAGGTATTCTTAGTCCCTCTATACACTCAAGTAAACTTGTCTTTCCTGCTCCATTTGGCCCAAGCAATCCAAATATTTCGCCTTCATTCACCTCAATACTGATATTGTCTACTGCTACATAATCTCCATAACTCTTTCGCAAATTGTCAATTTTTACCCGTGCTTTACCCATCGTTTATTAATCACCAATCCTCACTTTTTAATTTTCAACCTTCTCTTTTATACTATGTAACAGCTTGTCATTTATAACCACCTGCAATACTGCTAGCTTGCTCTGAGGTAAGTATCCTTCTGTAACTGCCCACAATCTAAAAGCTCTAGGCTTCACTTAGCAATATCCTAATTACTATGTTATATAGATTTTAACACTTCTTACAAAATTCCTCAACACTAATAAATGTATTAATGACTAATGCGATAGCAATTACGTTAATAACTTCTTTAATATCACTTGTATCAACGACAATTAATACTAACCCAGCAACTGAAAATGCAAATGCTACTATCCTCAATACTAACCTAAAATATTTCTCCATTTTTTTCTTCATCGTTTTTTTTAATAGTGATTAAACACTATTTTCCTCCTATATAGATTATTGAATCGTGCTCATTTCATTATTTTACTGCACATAACATTTTAAAAAGTTTAGCAGCAGAATCACCTTCTGGATTCTGCATTCCATTTATAATTTTAAGTTTTATACTATTTTGTTTAACTATTTCTTCAAAACTCCTTCCGTTTATTTCATTAAACCCATATAACTTTGAATTAGAAGTCTGAACATCCGTATGCTCATTTCTATACATTTTTAAATTGTAAATTAACAGATCCCTATAATTAGTATTATCTTCAATCAATTCTACCCCATATCTTTCTGGGAACCTACCAATTAAGCTATTAGGCACAACAAAATATTCATTTACCCAAAAATAATTAATATACTTTTTATTCCTTGTTATGAAATCACATGTATCTTTGAAATCTTCGTCAAACTCTTGCGGTAATCCGATAATAACCTCTATGTCTGACCAAATTTTCAAATCATAACACCATTTTAAAACTTGCTCTGCATGATCCAAATCAATTTGCTTATCTATCAAATTAATAATCTTCTGACTTCCTGATTCAAATCCGAAAGTCAATTTCGTACAACCAGCCTTCTTCATTAATTCAAGCCTCTCATAAGTTAGATTATTAAATCTACCACAATCAGACCAATATATTTCGAGGTTTTCATCAATTACCTTATTGCAGAACTCATCAGCGAATTTACCTGAAAAATTAAATGCATTATTTAAGAAATAGAAATAATTAGTATTATATTTAGCTATTAATTCTTTAATATCTTTAATTACTTGTTCTGGATTACCACCTACAATACTTCCTCTTTCGTAATCACTCTGAGTACAAAAAGCACAGCTATAAGGACAATTGTAATTAAAAATATATGGTAATATTAATTTTTCGGTAACATCTTCTCTTTTCATTCTATTATATTTGCTAACGATAAGTCCTGGACTATCAAGATAAGCATCTGGCCACTTATAGTTATAAATTAAATTTTCTCTAATCGCTTTCTGCTTTTTTTGTTCTGTCCCCTGCTCATCTATCATGCACCTGGTATAACAAGACATGTCTAAGTCTCCCCAATCAGGTTTTATAACTATTGGTTTTTCAGTTTTATTTGAAATAATTTCACCATCCACTAGGCGAACCATACCTGGAAGTTGATTAAACCAATCCTCATCCTTATTCTCATCTAACCCTTTTATTATTGCTTCTATAACTTTTTCGCCAGGGCCATTTACTATAAACTTAAATTTACTTAATACGATTTCCCACATTTCTTGAAAAACACTTTTGAAAATGTACAAAAATGATACGTTATTTCCACCAATTTCAACAGCCTTATTATATTTTTTATTTAAATACTTAGCTAATATAAAACCTAATTGCATTTGAACAAATGAAAAATCGCCGCCTATAGAGACTCCAAAAAAATCATATTCACTTAAATCCATATTCTCTAAAAGACGTGAAATAAGACGATCCATTTCTTCATCTTCACCTGTAAGAATATAATTCTTAAAAACATCTATATCAAATACCATTTCTAATTGCTTATGATTATACTCATCTTGAAAATTTTGAGATAATGATAGATTCAAATCTTTAATGGTTACATTATATCCTTTTTCCTCAAGATAACCACAAATTACACCTACGCCTAAATTAATTGTAAGCCTTGTTAAATTCTCCGGATACTGTAAACTATTTTCTGATGGTGACATAAACAAACATACATTTTTTATCATATACATTCCTCCAATTATTATGGTAATTTTACCAATAATTCTTTCATAGCCTTTATCATACAATCTTGATATAATTCCATATCAGTTATTGTAAAAATATACTTATTGGTATTTTCATTTGTAAATTCCCAATCAACCTTACCATTAATATCACATTGGGCTTTTATTTTTTCATATTTAAAAATTGCATTATCCTCAACTGTATCCGTTGCTACAATGTCGCCGCTTTTTGTCACCACTTTACCTGCGGCTGATAAAATTCCAGCTGTTGACCACATATTTCTATAGTCATTACAAATTGTATTAAATATTTCACTGCGTTCTACTTTACTCAAATAATTAAGCCAATTAATATCATTACTTTTACCTAATGCATATGTGAAATAGTTTTTAACACTTTTTGATAAATACGGTAAAATCGCCTCTTGTTTAAACTTATAAAAGGTACCATACTTTTCAACTATATAATTATCTACAAAATTCATATGAGATGGCAGCCAATACAACGGACACGGAGCATTAAACACAGTATAAAAAGACCTTGGGTCTAACGAAACGTTATATTCCGTTTTGCTCAAGCAATTGCTGACTCCAGCATTTAAATAAATTGCCGCACATTTTTCCTTAAATAGTTCTGGAAACAACGTAATCGCAATAGCAACATCCTTACATGACCCCACCATCTGTATAACTACCTTTTCATTTGAATTACGCAGTGTTCTTTCTATCATTTTTACTGCTGCGAACTCATTTGCTTTCTCATTATACATTGATGAATTAACTAAACTGGGTTTAATTTTTGTACCTATCGCCATTGGTACATAACTTCCTGTTATACAATTCATCTGAGATATAGCAAATACAGATGGATCTCCATGATTCAGTCTAATTTTGGGTACATTATCCGCTATTATGCCAACTAAATTAATTTCATTAAGATAATACAAGGCAAACTGACATGCCAAATCCCAGTGATCATCTGCATCTAAATGGTGGTGGTATATGTCAGTTTGATGTATTACAATAGGTTTCATATTCTATCTCCTAAAAATATATTCTCCATAAATATCAACCTCTATTGTTCAACAAGCTTAGTATTTCTTCAGGCTTTTTCAAATTATCTAGAGACAATCTATACTGCATCGCTTTCTCTTTTATTTCCGCTCTATACTCTGCATCATTTGTCATTTTATCAATGCTTTTTAGCACTTTATCAAAATCAAATACTTCCTCTTCTATTACAAGATCAAAATAAGGATTATTTTTATGTATTGGTTCCAAAAAGCTATGCCATCCTACAGGAAACATTCTATAAGGGTATAAATCATCTACTTTTTCTAATTCTTTTTTCATCTCATTCGTTATTTCAGAGTTTGAGCTTAAAACAAATCCATTTTTTATATGTAATGAATTAGTCAAAGCCATTGCTGGAATTCCTGAACAGACAACCTTTGCTAATGTTGTTGATGTAATATTACGACTCAAAAACACATCACATGCAATAGAATACTTATCAAATAATTTTGGCGAAAGGTTATCAAGATAAATAATGTTCTTATTTTCATTTTTAAATTTTATACTACTGTTTTTACCAACATGAACAATAGTTACCTTCTCGGACATTTTATCTAATAGCCTTGCATACACATTATTGAATTTTTCTACGCATGTAATAATTTTGGGATAACTTTTATATGTATCTTGCCACGTTGCCGATGTTACGAGTATAATCGGTTTGTTTTGGGGAAGATTTAGTTCTTCCCTCATCTTTATTTTTTTTTCTTCATCATATTCTAAATATTCTTCAATTAAAGAGTAATAAAATTTATTATCCTCATTTTGTTCATTAACATTTGTGATAGGACATGGAACTAATTTAAACCCATATTTATTAATATCAACCTCTGAAGCAATACTCGCCGCAAAGCCATACGTGTCCATTTTTCGCAGCTTAATAGTCCAATCAAAGTTATCAAAAGTACCTATTCTCCCACTAAATATTTCTAAATCTTTTGCACATAATCCATAATCTTTTTCGCAAAAATTATAGTTTAAAAAGTCAGAAAGAATTACATACTCAGGATGACATCTATTCTCATAATCCTGAAATAAAATGCGATTGATACTCCCTATATTGGGGATCAATACACAATAATTCATGTTTTCTTGCTGAAGTATATTTTTATGGGAAGGAGGTATAAAAAAATATGGTTTATAGCCAAACTTTTTTATTCTTTTTGCAAATTGCAACGCAATTAACAATTCGCCATATGCCCAATAACTAGTAACTATTATTCCAACATTCATATTAAGAGTATTTCCCCTCCTACTTGGTAATACTTGAGAATTCATCCCAACTATTGAACAACAAGTACTCTTTATAAACACCACCACATTTATCAGCTTCTGTACAACTCTTACATGGTTTTCCAAACTTCCTTTCCTGACCACGCATAAAAGAATCATAATCTTCGATAATAGTAGTTCTAAAGAGTAATTTATACTGTTCGTCTTCCCACTTAATACAGTATTTCGTATAATCACCAAGTAAACAATATGGAAATCCTTCAACAGTACAAACTACTCCTCTTTTTGCCACATCGTCTACGGCTGCTTTTACTTGTGTCATTATTTCATTATATTTTGGTGTTACGTCATCATAATTAGTAAGTGCTTTTCCTGTTGGATGCATACCTGAAATATTTATATGGTATACTCCTAAATCCATACAATTATTTACTATTCCTGACAAATCATCTTTGTTTTGTTTACATACAACTGTATTCGTTCTAACTCTAGCACCTAAACTTAATACATTTTTTATTCCTTGAACTGCTTCATCATAACTGCCTTCAATAGAAGTCAAATAATCATGTTGTTTCGCATCTTTCCCATGAATTGATACTACAAAAAGGGAGACTCCTAGATCCACAACTTTTTTTGCAAATTCCATATCGCTTAACAGTCTAGCATTTGTTTGAAGAGAGACTTCTGGATAATCAAACTCTTTAACGTCCTCTAAAAATTCAAAAAACTCAGGTATACAGGTTGGTTCTCCTCCATGTATATTAACCCTTTGAAATCCTTTATTTGCATTTGACTTTAAATAGTTATATACAACCTTCCTATTTACTCTTTCTTTTGCTTCTTGGTGTGAGTTAACCACACAAAACTTACATGAGTTATTACATTGATCCGTCAAATGAATGCTTAAATTTTTCAATTCAATTCGTCCCTTTCTTTCAAAGCTTCAAATAATCACATATTTTTATTTGATATGGATTGTTAGATACTTCTTATTTTTTAAAATTATTATATAGATTACACTTATAGCAAAAGTCACATGTTTTAAATTCCTTGTAACGCTCACCATTCCATATTTCTTCAAATGTATTCTCAAATATATTACCTAAATAAAATTCCTCTTTTAAACCTATACAACATGGATAAACTTTACCCTCAAGAGTAATATAAGGTAATATTCGATCCCAACTCATACATTTTAATGAATTGGTTGAAGATGTAATCATAAGTTTTCCGCTTAAACTTTTATCGTTTGTGTAACTCAAATAATGTTCAAGTTCTTCAGAATTTACATCTTTCATATCCTCTTCGTTAATATCAAGTGTAAAATTAATTGCCATAACCTTATTTCTTTGAGTAAATTTTATCATTTTGGGGATATTATGATAATTATATTTATTTACTGTACAGTTAATAACGATTACAGGAATACTAGCTTTCCTTGCATTTATTAAATTGCTAATCATATTGTTCCAATTATAGTTTTCAGCAATTTTTTTCATACCTTCTTCTGTAGGTTCATCAACAGAAAAGACTATTACTTTTAAATTTCCAGCTTTATTTAGCTCCTTAAAATTGATTGCAACAGTTCCACTTGTTATTAGTAGAACATTTTTGTCTAGTTGCGAAATTACATCATATATGTATGGGTATACCATTGGCTCCCCGATTCCACAAATAACAACATTCTCAAATCCCTTGATTTTTTCCTTTATAATATTAAAGTCTTCTAATTCAAGATTTTTGTTTTTTCTATCAACTTTTTCTCTTGTACAATATATACAATTCAAAGGGCAATATGTAGTCAGCTCAAGAGCGATTGCATTAGACTTTAGCTTAACCAATTCATGAATAAAGTTTTCTTTTTCATTCATACAATCACCTTCTTTCTAAATTACAAAACTCAGTCATATCGCATATCTTACACTTATCACCAGAGATGTAGTCTAAATAAATTGGATTTGCTTTCATGTCATCAAATGCATCCACTTTAATATTTCCTAAAACCTCTTTTTTGTTTAATCCATATGCACAATAGTACATATTTCCATTTACATCTATATATGGCATAATATGATCATGAGTAATGCAACAGTATGAATTAAAAGGATTTTCCATAACAATACCATATCTTTTTGCTTTATCCATTGCCTTGTTAAACTGTTCAACTAAAACCTGATGTTGCTCTTTTACTAACTCGTAATTACCCCACGGCAAAGAGAAATGAATACCACTAAAACCATATTTAAAAGCAAAATCGACCATGTTGACGATATCTTCAATATTAGATTTATTGATAGTACAATTAATAATCGATGTTACAAATTTACGTTTCCTTAATGCTTGCTTACTATATTTCTTAAGGTTCTCTAGATTTGTTAACAAATTATCATAATTATAATTTTCACCGCAGATATCAACTACTTTTTCTCTTGAAACTGAATCAATGGAAAAAATAAGAATATCTACATTTTCCATCTCACTTAACTTATCAAAATCAACTAGTATCGTTCCACTGGTTATTATAGTTATCTTATAATCACTTAATTGTTGTAACATCATATAAAAATCTTTATGTAGAAAGGCTTCTCCTATTCCACAAAATGTAATCCTATTAATAAGCGGTTGCTGTTTTATTATACTTTTAAGGTATAAGAACTCATCAAATGTTAATGTTTTGTTGTGTATCTTTCTTTCACAATATACACAATTAAGAGGACAACAGGTGGTTATCTCAATTGAGACAGATTTCGTACTATTTTTTAATAAACTAACTGGATTCATTTCTTTTATTTGTACACATTTATATGTATACAACCTCCCCATACTATAATTGGAGTACTTTTATAAATTACAAAAAGGACTTATTCTACACTATTGCAATATAATAATGAACTATTTTCAACCATTAACTTTGTTGAATTATATTCTTTAATATTACCTAAATCAAAGCATTGTCCTTTTGCAAAGAAATGGCAAAAAACCTCAAAATTTCGATTAATTGCTAAATTAAAAATATCACTCAAAATTATTTCTCTTTTATCTTGAACTTTACTTAACTCTTCACAATAATACTCATGAATAAGTTCTGTAAACCTCTTACTCCAAATAGCAATATTCCAAGTATTACTAATGTCTATTTTCTTAGGTTTATCATATATTTTTAGAACCCTTTTCGTTTTTAAATCATATTCAACTGGCGCTAAACTCTGTGGATTGTCTGTTGGAAATACCCCTAAAGTTAAATCTGATTTATTTTCCTTATGTACATTATATAACACTTCGAAACAATCAAATGGCAATACAATTGTATCTGGCATTCCCATAAAAACAGTTTTATTGCGAATCCAAGGATATGCTTCTTCAAAAGCCACCGGCATACCATATAAATCGGAGTCCATATCTTGGCACGCATAAACAATATTGGTTTTATACTGGCTTCCATTACCATAGAATCTCAGCAACTCACTCTTGTTTTCATTAATAACAATAACCAGATTACTGACACCCGCTCTTACCATATTTTCAATTGTATATTCACCCAGAACCTTCGGTATCTCTCGCATTTCACCATTACTTTCATATATTCTGCTTCCAACTGTCGTAAGTTCTTTAAAAGCACGAAATGGCTTCATTCTCTTACCTAAACCACCAGATGGAATAATGCCAACAATACCATCATCCATTTTTATCCTCCTTTCCTTACTCTTTAACCATTGAGCTATACATACTACAGGTTTTACAGTATTCTCCCGAGTTAAATCGACTATATCTTTTACCCTCAAACAGCTCTTCAAACTCATTAGACACTAGATTCCCAATTCGGGGTATTCTATTAAAATGATCGCAGCAAGCTCTAATATTTCCACTTAGGGACACAAAAGGAATTGGCGATCCCTTGTAAAAACAATACTTTTCATAAGGACTCGAATATATTATTTTCTTCTCTTGTGCTTCTTTTTGGATCATATTAAGAATATTTTTAATTTGTACTATATTCTCTTTAACCCAATCCGCACTATAAGTTGGCAATAACATATTCAGTTTACTAATTCCAAACTTACTGCAAAGACCTACTATATTAATAACATCTTCGATATTTGTTTCAGTCATAACGCAGTTAATTTCTTTACTAATCTGAGTGTATTCCATTCCCGTTATTAAATTATCTTGCAATTTATTAAAATCATATTGTGAACACACCCTACGAATAACTTCTTCATCCGCACCATCAACAGAAAAGGTCACAGATTCTACATTACCACTTTTTATTAACCGTTCATAATTAATTTTGACCGTGCCATTTGTAATTATAGCGACCTTTTTCTGGTGACTTGCCAAATATTCAACAACTTCATAAAATTGTGGATAAATAAGTTGTTCGCCCATCCCACAAAGTGCAAACACCTCAACAAAGGGTAACTTTTGTACTATAGTAGTAAAATCATCCCATTTTATAAGAGTTCCTTTTGATTTTGAACTACTTCTAAAACAATATTCACAATTTAAATTGCATCGATCAGTAAGTTCCAGCATTATCTCTTTAGGTAATGTGAACATATCTCGCCTCCGGATTAATTATCTTCAACTAACTGCATATGAATTTCTCTTCTAACATTAACGTTATCCTTTTTTTGCCTTGCTATATAATTTTCAATCATGCTCCCATGAACAGGCACAAATGTTTTCAAGTCTAAAAGTAATGTTCCAGAGTAATAAGAATTTCCTTCCCTAACACCATTGATTTGAGCATCTTCCATTTTTACTTTAGATTTATCACATATGTAATTAAAAACAGCACATTCACGATTCTTATAAAGAGAAACTCCTAAATAGACGGCTTTAAATTTACCATTTTTAAACGATGATTCATCCGAATATAATCCAAGCCCTATCTGTGCTTTTGATGAAGAAAGCATCTCTACTTCAACATACTCTCCTATTTTTTTCGTATTTAAATCAATACTTGAAAAGTATGTTGCAAAATTTTCAAAAGCTATCATATCATAGAGTTGCATGATATACAGATATACCGATGGCAATTTAGGAAATCTATCAAATGATTCATTGAATTTATCAACTTGATTTGCTACCTTTTCATACACTTCAGCCTGAGAAATAAACTCGGCCTTTTCCTCAGTATCGGCACTAAGTAGAAAATATGGTATAGAATGCCCAGCCGCAAAACTCCAATTCATTGGACTACGTTCTGATGACTCAAATGTAGCTCTTTCTACATTAAGTCTGGTCAAAACACAAAAACTAGAGATTTGTTCCTCTATTACTCTTTCATATTCTGTACTTAATTTCTGCCATTTTAAAATTTCTCCGTGCGTATCTAAATACATGTTCTGCATTCTTATTATGTATTTATCCTTAACATCTGTATTCAAATTTATAGACCTTGGTAAAATTAAATTAATAAAATATTCTTTGATTCCCAAATTTTGATAATCCATATATTTAACACTCTACTTTCCAAATATTACTTAATGAAGCCTATTTATTATGTTTTTCTTGTTCAATCTCATCAATAATTTGTTGTGGCGTTGTTAATTCAAGAACCTTGCCGATATATTCTTTCTGTTTTTCTTTAAGAGCAGTTATTTTGTCTTCATTAAATAAATATTCTTGTAGTTTTTCTAAAACCTCATCATACTTAAATAATTGAGCCACTTCATATGTATCTGTATATTCATTATCTGCTAACACTGCTTCAAGCAATCGAAACCACCCAAAAAATCCTGCCCTAAAAGGAAATACACACTTAACGTCTTTGGCCATTTTCTGGTACCACTCCGGACGCTTTAAAAGAGTCTTTTGGAGCTTTGCAAAATCAATATTCTTATAATTTTGAAATACAATACATGGAATACTGCCGTAAATCGCTTTTGATAACGTAACAGACACAACATTTGTAGTAATAAACAAATCAGATGACAATAAACACTCATCAAATTCAGTAGGGTTTAAATAACTGAAATTCATATATGTAACTTTACCGCATTGATTTAAATCTATATCCCATTTATTTGGGCCAACATGAACCAATGTAATTGGAACGTTTAAATCTTTTAAATAATTATGCAAAATAGCTGGTAACCATTTCATAAGCATCCCCAGAGATGGCATATCATGAAAATTTATACTTTCCCATGAGGAAGATGAGTACATTATCATTTTATTGCATTCTGAAACGCCTAACTTCTTTCTTACTTCTAACTTACGTTCGATTGATAACGCTAAATCTCTATCATATAAACTAAAACATTTCACTGTTTGATCTTGGCTATTTCTTTTAATATTTAGAGGACAATTTCTTATAACATAATCGCAATCATCAAGCAATGGTGGTAATATTTCGAAATTTCCTCCATAATAATCTGGTTTACATTTAGTTGATAAATATTCATATTCATCAATTCCAAGTATAGGTATTGCATATTGTTTCAACATTTGCATACTTACACCAGACCACAACCTAGAATATTCTATTGTATATATATCTGAAAGCAATATATAATCTGGTTTATATGAATTAATTAAATTGTCTACAATAGTTTTGTTTTTAAATGCTCCATCATTAATGTTTAGTGACACATAATCTTGTCCTCTTTCTTGCAAATAAGAAACAAATTTTGATGGAACTAAAAACTTAACTTGACATTTATTTTTATCCAGCCTACTTCCAAATTCATATCCAATTGTTAACTCTCCAGCAGATATCTCGCTTAGTACGATAATTAAAACTTTATTCATAAAATTAATCCTTATTTTTGAAAATATTTATTTTTCAATTCTAAAACATCATTTGCTGATTCATGTTCGCCAGAGGATCTCAATTTTGTTTCCAAATCATCAAATATAAGAATTAAGAAATCTGAAATTACAGTAATTGGAGATGCCTCAAGTTTCTTTGCTTCAGAAATAAACTCTCTTGCTTTCTCAGATTCTCCAAATGACCAGTACAATCCGGAAATTAATAAATAAGGAATAACATAATATGGTCTGAACTCTCCTTTTTTCTGTTGTTCAATCATATCCATTATTTCCTCAATTACTTCATCCTCGTCCCTAAAACTACTAGGTAACATTAATTGAATTCTTATTTTATACATTTTTGCTAGCCAGTAATTAGGCTGTTCCTCTATTATCTGTTCAAACATATCAAGAGCATCTTCTACATTTGTTTTGCTTTCCAAAACATCACTTGCATTATTAGCAACTAAGTTAAACAAGCCAAACATCAATTTTGAACTATTGACAGCTCCAGTCTTCTCGGTTTCTTTTCTTAGTGTTTCTCTCAAAGTTTCTATTCTCTCAGTCATTCTTGAAAGTAACGCAACCGTTCTAAATGCTTCGCAGTCGGACTGGCTAATTGGCAAAAATTCACCCACAAGCGTACCCATTATATGTCCTCCTCGTCTGCCTCTTCTGCATTCAGTTCTTCATCAGCATCAGGTGTATACACTGCAGAATCAGCTGAAAAATATTCTTCAAGATTTTCTGGAGTAAGTTTTTCTAAGTCTTCTCTTCGAAGTGATTTTACCAACAATTGCTGTACTTCAGTTAATTTAAAATTTTTCATTGCCTCGTCTGGATCTTCAATTAATAATGTTTTGAATTCTTGATCCAATACCGCTTTCTCAATAAGTTCCTTAATCTGCGTTTCATCATTACTATAATTCTCCATTAATTTCCCCTCTTCCATTTTTATTAATAATTTCAACTACAAAAATAGACTATATTGTGTCCTTTAATTTAATAATTATACACGAATTCCCATTATAATTCAATATTCTTACACAATTAATTTTATATAGTATCTATAATATATTTTGTAAATAAACGTAAAAATCTACATGGTAAGCGCTCAATCTTAATGCGCCTTGTATCGAAAAACGGTTCTGGAAAAATACTCTCCAGAACCGTTAATATTAATCGTTGCTATTGCGACACCATTTTGGAGAGCCTCATTCCATGGAAGAAATGGTTTAAGTGCCAATTCCCATTACAACACGCTTTGCATCTTCAATAAAGGGAACCTGTTTAGCATATGGAACAACTAAGGACTTGCCCGGAGATACCTTACTATAAAACTGTTCAAAAATAGCACGCTGATTATTGGCATCTTGCACCCAGTTTGTAGTAAACCCTAAATCCGGTTCTCTATCCTGATCATATTTAATATTGTACATTTCAGCTAAACGACGAATATTGTCGTTATTCAGTTCACTTCCTTTTCGTAGCATCGTCCATCCAAATGGACGTGCTGGGAGTGAAAAAGGTGGATAGACCAATTCAGTTTCACGGAAATGGCCATGAGACTTTGAGTTATTCTTTTTATACGGATGAACAGTTATTTTTGTGTGGCTAACTGCAGACATAAAAGCACCGCCCTCTGAAATACACGGCAAATCTGCCTCATGACCTTTCATTGGACATCCAGCAAGTTCCATTTCAAGTGCGTCATATCTGCTTCCTGCTATGTTTGCAAGCCGTAAACAGGCATTGTTATAGCAAGGCTTATCACAAACCAGGCCATCATATCCGTTGTCTTTCCAAGGTACACGAATTGAAAGATGTTGTGCCATTCTCTTTATCCCCATACATAATTCATGATTTCAATTATGTTTCTCTTTCCGAAAATATTTTTAAAGTATACTTACTTCATTTCCCTTTAGCAATAACTTACAAAGCAACATACAAACGATTTTTTAACTTTCATTTTTTTACTCATTTTCAACAAAAATAGGATACTAATTAAATCACAAAAATATTCTTCACAGTCAACACCGATATTTATCGATTCAGCAAGTTTAATTTTCGCATCATGTGCATGCTCTTTTAGCAGATGTACTTCACTGTCAGTTAGGTTCATTTAGCTTATCCGCTAAAAACTTAATAGTTATTGAAATAGCATCTTCTTCAGAAATACACTCATAACTCTTATCAATCTTTACCAGGGTGTTTTTCAGTTTTTGATTATCTGATTTATACTTCTCATTTAACTGAGTTGCTTTCTTGTATTTTTTAGGTGACATAAAAGAATACTTAGAATTATTCTTTTCATGCCTATAAGCCAAATAGAAACCTATCTCCCAAAGTGATTCCACGTAAATAGATTCTGTGACATTTAGTAACCTATTTCCCTTAATTATACTGTATATGCTATCACAGAATTTATTCTTGCACCAGAACCCTTTTTAGTATGTATTTAGCTCTATATCCATTTAGTCATAGTATAAACCAATATTGGAAGTTACGCATGCATGTCAAATGTAAGCGTTAATAATCATAATTTTCATCTAACTTCAAAGAAAATGTTTATGGCTTTTTATGGTAGTTTAGCTTAAAATATGATATAAATATTAAATATAAACAGCGATCTTTATGAAAGAGGAGAACAAAACATGTTTGATAAAGTAAAATGTGGGCTAGGCATTCATAAATGGAGTGAATGGGTTTATGTTTCTGATAATTCCTGTGATCTTATTAGGCACTGTATGCGTTGTCCAGCAGAAGAAACAAAAAAAGGCGAGCATGCTTGGGGCGAATGGGATTATGTTTCTGATAATTCTTGTGATCTTATTAGGCACTGTATGCGTTGTCCGGCAGAAGATAAAAAAAAAGGTCCCCATACTTGGAGCAAATGGGAGTATTGTGTTGAGATCGAAAAGAAAGAATTGCTTTCTAAAAAAGATGCCTTAAGTATAGAAGATGCTGATATATTTGGAGAATATACATCGACAAATGAAGATAAGAAAAAAATACATAAGCAAAAAATGTCGAAGGAAATCGACAACAAAATAAGAGAATTAGAATCAAAAATCAAACAATTAGAAGAAAGCTCAGAACCATGTGAACAAATTAGCATCTGCAAACGTTGCTCGCAAAAGCAGTTTCAAACGGAACATAAGGAGACACCTCCGCATTACATATCAAGCGGCAGCTGCAAAATCGTTACAACTTGTCAAAATACCGGATGTAATTATCAAAATTATATAGAGGAAAAACATATATGGGGATGTTGGCAATATGAATCTCCTGACAGCTGTATACAGGTCAGGTATTGTACAAGATGTCCTAATAGTGAACGTACATCTGAAGAAAAGCATATTTGGGACGAATGGCAGGCTGGACTTATACCACTAGATCCATGCCTCATAGCTCGGCGCTGTGAACACTGCAGGAGAATTGAAAAGTCAAGTGATTACCAACACAGTTGGGGCGAATGGCAAATTGGTCTTTTACCATTAGATCCATGCAGAATAAGCCGGCGCTGTGAACATGATGGAAAAATCGAGCAAAAAAATGAATACCACCACAGTTGGGGCGAATGGGTTGAATGTGATGCCCGTGATGGAAACATTATTTATAATAGAAGAAAAACATGCTCACGCTGTACTAAAGATATCTATGGAAATGAGCATGAGGGAATAATACTCACCTCAAGTTTTTTCGATAACTATAGGGATATTGCAGATTATATTGTTAATTTCAACAAGGATTATGCTAAAAAACATAAAAAGGAGATTGTAAATGCTATAAGAAATGTTGCAGAATTTAATAATGAAAGATATCCCTTATTGGAAATTGAATCCTTGCCGGGTTTTACACAGATTGTCAAAATGCTGCAAGACTCTTCTGAAGAGGATATTCGTATCGCATCTATTAAAGCCATAATGATAATGCGAAGACCTGCAGATCCTAAATCCGAAGCAATATTAACCACGCAATTTAATATTGCCTTAACGGATTCAAGCAAAAAACTACGCATATTAGCAAAATCGTATCTTGAATAATTAAGCGAAAATTCTGGCAACTAAATATTTTATGAGCTTATATTATGAAAAAGAGGAGAAAAGATATGAGAGATATAAAATACGTCAAAAATTATAGATGGATATTTATATTGCTTGTGGGCAACTTTGTGGCTTATTACTTTTTAGTTTCAAATAAAAGTGATTTTGCAAGTAATTTCTTACTCAATTTTGGAACAGGGTTGCTGCAAACAATAATAATAGTAATCTTGATTGAAAGAAAACTACTCAAACAAGAAGAAGAAAACAGAAAAAAAATGCAGGCTTATGCTTTAAAGAGTCTACGAATAAGCATATATAATCAGTTGGATTTATTGTTTTCATTTATTCTTTCATCTGTAAAGTCCATCGAAAAATTAGGGAGACAATATAATTCCATAGCTGACCTGTTAAAAAGTAATTTCAGTCTCGAAAACATTCAAGCAATGGGGTTTTTCGCTGATCATCGTGACGCGCATGTTAGTATAATTTATATACGGAATATTAATAAAGCCTTTAAAGATAATATCTTAGAGATGCTATCTATCTATTCTTCTTATCTGGATAGTGATTTGATGGAGAGTATTACTATAATATTACGTAACTCTTTTTTTAATACTTTTAATGATTCGTTTATATATGAAAAGTTAAAGAACAATCCTGATCATCAATATTTCTTGTTAAAAGGTCAAAACCAACCTATACAAGAGTACATTAATGAACTTATTAGAGTGGTTGAGAAATATAATTTCTACAACAAGGAAAATAAAATTGACATCAATGTTACTATAAATGAATGGCTTGATAAATCTTAAAAATTGCACTAGAATTATTCGACACGCCCACTTATTCCCCTGCATATGGTAATAATGTTTTTATTTTGGTTCTGTTACAAGAAATCTCTCTACATTTTTTTGCCAAATTATGTTACCATTGTATCAAACTAATTCAAAAGAGTAAACTTCCATATAAACACTATTGAAAATGAAAATACCAAAGGTAATCTATTTAAATGGAAACATTATGAAGCCAGTATTATTCTTTTATGTGTTCGTTGGTACTTAGAATACTCTCTTTCCTTTCGTGATTTAGCTGAAATTATGGCTGAAAGAGGCCTGACTCTTCATCATTCTACAATTTATCGATGGGTGAAACAGTTTTCACCTGTTCTTTCTTCAAAATTAAGGAAACATCTCAACACAACAAATGATTCCTAGCGTCTTGATGAAACTTACCTTAAACTACGTGGAAAGAATATGTACCTTTACCGTACAGTTGATTCTGCTGGAAACACTATTGATTTCTGGCTTTCTTTGACTAGAGATAATAGAAAGAAAATATTCAAAGAAAATGTTGATTCAGTATTTATTTACTCTACCATGCCAGTTGGAAAAATCATTGGAGAATTTTCACTTAATGAAATTATATGCGATACACCAGAAAACATATGGTCAAGGACAAAATTATTTTCTGGTGTAGATGAAGAATTTTTTAATATATATTTTGATAATGTAAAATCTGGATTTGCTTTAAAAATTGAAAATCTAAATATATATCAAACACCAATAAACCTCAGAAGCTGATTTCACCACAGCAATTTCTATTGCAGAAGTTGCTGCTGAACAAGAAATAATAAGCCACTCTGATTTTATAGAATTATGGAATAAACAGATTAAATGTTAGCTAACTAGTTAATCCTACAATTGAAGTTTTAGCTTCAGTTGGAGGATTAGATTTTGATTGGTTGCTTTTTAATCATGTTATGTATAGTCGATGAAAAAAGTGTTCAGTTTTTGGATGTACTGTCCATTCTCAAATCCCATTTGCAGTTGATTTTTCCACTAATAATTCTTTAATTTTATTTGATATATCCCCAACTGATGGATTTTCGTATAACCCCCTAAGTTCAAAAAGAATACCGAAATAGTCTTCAATTTCCACAGCAATCTGCATAGCCGTCAGTGATTGTACATCCAGTTCAAAGATATTATCTGATAACATTACATTTTCAATCTTCAGTACCGACTTAATAATTTCTATTAATTTTTCACTGACATCAATTCCATTATACTGTTCATACGATTCATTTTTTTTATCTGTTGATATTAAATTTGTTTTGGCAATAATTTCATTAAATTCCCCGTTTAAATATCTATTCTTTAAAACTATACGACCAACCTTGCCAACTCCTGTTCTTGGTAACTCTTTTAAAGGAATTACATATTTAATATCCAGTCCTATCTTAGATTTAACTGAATACTTAATTCCTGATATCAATTCACTCAATCTTTGCTGTTCATTGCCTTCATTCTGGATAAATAATATAACATCATCCTCTAATGTATCTTTATTAATAATACCGCAGGCTGCTATGTTTCCAACCAGTGAATGATCTACCTTTTCTATCACTGACTCAATATCAAATAGATAGTAATTGACCATATTCACGATTATCATTTCCTTTGCACGCCCTGTAATGATAACCTCCTCATTTTGAATAAATCCGACATCTCCAGTTTTATACCAGTCATCCGCAGAAAATGCATCATTTACAGGCAGATAATACCCGGGGGTAACATTAGGGCCACTAACCTGAATATGACCTACTTTTCCCTCTGCTAAAATATTATCTTCGTTATCACAGATTCTTACTTTGCAACGTTTGGGTGGAGTACCAAGTCCAACGAAGGTAATTCCTTCCTGCAGATTTTCTTTTATATCTGAACCAATAGACAGGCTACCTCTGTCCAAACAATACGAATTAATTACTTTTTCTTGGGATACACAGGCCACAACCATTGCCTCTGTCACTCCATATACCGGACTAATCATACATTTCTTAATCCCATAATCTTTAAAAAATAAAAGGAACGAATCAAACAACGAAGAGGACAATAGTTCGCCTCCAATTGTAATTACCTTGATATGCGATAGATCCCAACCATTATTTTCATTCTTATCAACCTTTGACATTAAATATTTCATACCAAAATTGGCAGTTAATAATATAGTCGCTCTGTGTTCGCATATTTTATTAAGCCAAATCTTTGGTGATCTGATGTACACCATTTTGTCCATTAAGTATTGCGGTGTTAATGTCATTATCGGAAATAGATGGCAGAAAACGATTCCAACCATATGGGTTAATGGCATCCAATGTAATGAAACATCACTTGAATCAACATTGAATTTCTCGATTAAATCTTCATTTGTCACTAAGATATTTCTATGTGTTGTTTTGACACCTTTGGGTTCCCCGGTTGATCCGGATGAAAACATAATAAGAGCGATATCATCCAAGTCAGCATCGGATATAATCCCCTTTTCAATCCCTTGATCAATTTGATCATAAAGTATAACTTGTTTATGATCAAATTTTCCAATTATTTCGGAGGATGCATTTTCTTCAAATCTTTTGACTGTTTTAAAAACACCATCTGTAGTCAGTACATATGGCTGTTCAAATAAATTATAAACCCTAAATAATCTTGCAATTTGTTCATCAGTAATCCCAACTGACAACGGAACCGGGATAATCCCCCCTAAAATACATGCCCACAATGAATAAATATATTTTTCCAAATCTTCAATTTGAAGTATTATTTTATCTCCTGGTTTAATCCCTTTGCTCTGTAATACATGCAGCGAACATGCAGCCTTTTCAAACAAATTATTATAAGATACAAATTTTTCACTATTCTCATTTAAAATAAAAGTAATTCCCACATCATCTGACTTATTGGTGTTTAGCATATCAATTAAACTCTTAAACATATTCATCCTCCTAAGAAATCATTTCCACAAAGGCCTCAAGCCTGGTTATTAGTTGTGCCCTATTATAGCTCCGTTTATCTATACAGTCTCCACTCAGTTCTATTATAGGAATACCCTTTTGATTTAAATATTTCTTTAAAATATTAAATTTTGAATTAAAAAACCTGCAATTCATATGAGAAAAAAATACAACACCATCCACATCATAATCATTAGCTAATTTCACTAAGTTCTCAGCCCGCAATCTCGCATCGCTTATAAAGGAAGTATTTAGCGTTCTTTTAGCTAGTCCTAAAAAAGGATTATCCGTGGATATTTCTACTTCTGGCAATATATTGAATTCCTCTATTACGATCATTGCTCCTAGCTCTTTTTCAATGTATTCATAAAATTTATCATCATAGTTGATCCCCATGTTGCACCACAGAATTTTACATTTTGAATTTACCTTTCTCTCTCCAGATTGAGCATACCTACTACATGTTTCATAATATTCACGGGCCACCTGTAAAGCACCTTCTGTCCCAAACATCATGACAAGATTGACAAATTTGAGCATTGGTCCACCATAAATCAATCCTGGATATTCTTTTCTGATACTATTAGCCTTTCTAAAATAGTTTGACGCTGCATTGGAAAGTTTAATAGTTTCTATTAATTTCGAATAATTCACGCCTTCGCCTGAGAGTTTACATAGCTTTTCAAATGTCTCTTCATATTGTTTCTCAACATACAATACTGCATCCTCTGTTCTTTCATATGGTAAGTCAACAGCATAAAAAGGTATTTGATGCTCATTGGATATAACAAAAAAATCATTAACTACTTCCTGACATGCATTTAAACCTATAAAGGCATTTGGCAATTCGACCAAGTTATTGTGAATGGCCGACAGAGCTAAGCGATGAAAACTACAACTCCCCGTATCATAAAATATACTATTTGCCTTATCAAACCCTTTTTCATTTAATAGTGTTGGGGGAAGCAATCCAATCATTGACTCTACAATGACCGGCATAAGCCCTGCGCCTAAAATTAATTCTTGCGGAAATCCTATATCCTTAAAAATAATTTTTCCTTGGTTCTTGGCCATATCACGATAAAACCTATATTGAAATTTAATTAAGCTGAAATAAAAATCTTCGTAATATTGTTCATTAATATCCATCTAATATCTCTCCCACCTCATTATAAGCACTCTAGAAAGGCTTGAATTCTTGTACGAACCTGCGCCGAACAATTGCTTGAAAAAGAATCATTTAATACTAAGAATGGTATGTTTCTTTTCTTTGCCAAATTAGCTAGAAGTATCACTCCATATGACTGAGTTGGGCAGAACTTAATAGTCGAAAATATAATGCCTTTAATACTATATCTGGCAAGTTTATTTTCAAAGGACTGTAGCCATCCTGGATTCCAATTGCACGTCAGATTTTCCTGTTGTTTAAAATCTGCCGTTTCAGACCGATTACTAAAATTGGTGTTATCTAATTCATTGTTCTCGAAATTATCATATAAAACTACTTTACCTCCATACTCATTAATCACATCAATAATATCCAAAGGGGTAATGTGCATCCCACATAATAGAATTTCGGCACCCTGTCCATTTATTGGCTTTCGCTCAGCAATTTTTTTCAATTCCACATCTAACTCAAAAGGCTCTGATGTTTGCATCTCAAGAACTTCAATGTCTGATAAAGCCAATGAGATTGAGTTCTTTACAATATGATCAATCATTTTCCTTTTTTGCTTAAGATCATTTACTAAATTAATTCTATTAAATTCCAATACTTGATGAGTAACTGATATATTAAATTCTACCTCCAAAAATTTTATTAGTCTGGATATCTCATTGCAGTAATTTTTCGAAGCATGTCTGGAACTGGTTTTTGCTGTATTAAACATAAATAGTTTCTTATGTGGCATATACTCGCGTAAATACTCATACAAAGCTATCATTGCATGACACCTATTCTCAAGAATATATCCATCATGGTCACTATCTTCTATAAATAATTCTAAACAATTCATTGCATATGAGCACATGTATGTAGGAAAATGAATTTTGGAATTACTTGACACCTGACCATTGCAATTTATTTTTGTGAGTTTTATACCGCATGTGCGGAATATTTCATAGGGTAAATTATTCCCGCATAAATAACCCATATTTATATCACGTTGTCTCACTTTTAATAAATCTTCCCTTTTTTCCATATTCTTCTAAGGCAATAAGAGCGGCTCCAAGCGCACCGACTATTTGAGGCTCTGGAGGCACATAGACCTTTTGACCAATTTGTTTTTCTAGTTTATAAACCAAACCCTTATTTTTGGCTACTCCACCAGTCATAACAACAAGAGGATCTATCTTTGCTTTTTCTAACAGTGCAATGGTTCTGCAACATACAGAATTATGAATCCCATCAATAATGTCTTCGATAGTATTTTCCTCAGCTATCTTAGATATAACTTCAGACTCTGCAAATACTGTACAGACACTGCTTAGCTTAACCTCTTTCGTAGCGTGTGCTGACAGTTCCCCCATCTGGTCAATACGAACATCAAGAATTCTTGCCATGGCCTCAAGGAACCTTCCGGTACCAGCAGCACACTTTTCATTCATTATGAAGTCTTCAACTCTTCCATGTTCATTCACTTTTATTACCTTGCTGTCTTGTCCACCAATATCTAAAATTGTTCTTGCTTGTGGATAGAAGTGTATCGCACCCTTGGCATGACATGATATTTCAGTGACATTTTTATCGGTTTCATTCACATTTTTTCTTCCATATCCAGTACTCACAAGATAAGTTATATCAGACTCCGAAAGATTGTTCTTTTCACATAATGAGCTTACTGCTTTTTGGGCGGATTCTTTATGATTCGGACTTGTTGGAATCACCTCATAACATATTATTTCTTTTTCACTATTAATAAAAACAACATTGGTAGAACTGGAGCCAATATCAATTCCTGCAAACATATACTCCTCCTTAAATATACAATCTACTAAACTGCATTTAGATATTTGCTGCCAATCTAGCTATAGCTAAAGTTAATGTAGGCGATGACACCTTTTTTTGTCCAAAATCCCAGCCTTTATAACCTGTATATTGTGATTCTGGGATAAAAGAGCCATCCTCGTTTTGTTTTTCCAATATTATGTTTAGCATTTCATTGTAAGCTACCTGTTGCTTTGCATATTCAAATTTACTTAATACTTGAACAACATGAATGATATCATACCAGTGATTAGGGTATTTCAACTTTTTAAAATCGGTTCCCATTCCAAACATATATATCTTTCGTTCCTTTGTATTTATCCAATGATTACAAATTGAATCAATAGCATTTTTCACAAATTCTTCATTGTGATATTCTGATAACAATGAAAAAACTTGTAAAGACCACAGTGATCCCACTGGGCAATAATCTGTTTTTCTCCCCGGTCCACGGAATTTATTGACAGAGCCAGAACATCTCCATCCATTATCCTCTGCTTTTGAAATCAAAAATTGAATCCCTTTCTTTACCCGTTCATCCTCTTTATATCCTAATGCTATTAAAAAATGGATTAGCAGGGGAAAATCACACATTAACCAGTCCATATGCGGCTCTTTTGCACCTCCATACGATTCTGGAACATGTAATAAAGATAGGAACACACCATCTTCATCTTGGTTTTCAAAGATTTTATTTGCCAGGTCCTGCAGCACCTTATCTGAACGATCCAATCCCATTTCTAGTAAAAGGTGTGCTTTGTGAATAGGATGATTTACGTCATTATGTCTGACCAATGGTGGCTCTGGCCACTGTTCAACAATTTCTACGGTCTTTTTTACTTCATCACATTCTAGTAACCGATTTTTCTTTTCCTTTGCAACATTCTCATCCTGTTCAAGAAATTTACTGATACCATATTCTACCCATGGTTCATTCTGCCTCTTTAAATACTCCATACAATCATACTTTAATTTCATATCTATCTCCTTCTAAAATTTTATTTGTGAGCCTCAAGAATATAATAAGTCCTTTTCTTCTCTACCATCTCAAAAGAAAAACCTTCCTTCTCAAATAGCTCCTTTACTTCCTGCACATTCATATAATGATCATCAAAGATAGATTCCATTATACTGATTCGCCCCAGAGGTTTCAATATTCTTGCTATTTCATTGATACTTTCATCCATCTTAACAATCTCGCCAAGAACTAGGTTAATGCAGATTAGATCAACAGAATTATCTGATAAATCAATCCTACTACTATCTCCCTTTAGATATCTGATGTTATTCAAATTCTTCTTCTCAGCTCTATTTTTAGTTATCTGCAACATTTTTTCTCTGATATCCATCGCAATCACAGTTCCATTAATATTCTCTGCCAATGGTAAAGAATAATATCCTGGTCCACAGCCTAAATCCAAAACTACAGGATTTTCAATTTCCTTATCTATATTTAAGCTATCAATATACTTTTGGGTTGAAAACAATATATATCGTAAGGGTTGCAGTAATACATGCGGCGGAGCCGTTGATGGTATCATTTTAACTTTATCCGCATCTGACTTTATTTTTCCTACAATGATAAAGTTTAAAATAACAGTGACTACAACGGCAACTCCAAGAAATAGGTAATCATACTTTAAAAAAGGCATTAAAATGGCGATTAAAAACACGAATACAATTCCTCCGAAGATTGGTCCAGCATCCCTCTGAAGACCGCGTTTCCAATTGGCTTTGCCCTGGACTGGAATTGCAAGAACTTTGCCATGATATGGTAATAGCCTCGGAACCTTTTTTTTATATGTATCATAAAATTCATTACATATAGTCATCAAGTATTTCTCTTCTACATATATTTGATGCAAATGTACTGCTATAGTCGGTAAAACAGCGATAAGTACAACCTGCCACGAACCAAAAATCAAACTAAACCCAAGAGTAAGGATAATTGCACTAAAATACATTGGGTTTCTGCAATATCGGTAAGGACCATTTGTAATAATACCATTAGTTGCTATAGGTTCAACAGAATTGATATTTTCCCAGTTATACATAGCTGTCCATATCCTTAAAATTATACCGATAAACATGACCGCTGTACCTATTCCCAGCATTGGCTTACTAAACCTTTTGCTCTCATCTAAAACAAAATACAGAAGTCCTATAGCCACCGGGATAACACCCATTAATACCCGATATTTATATAATAAAAGATGTATTCTTTTCATTAAATTTCCTCCAGAATTACTTGATGTATTCTTTTATCCAATTATGACTATCAATTAAACTAAAATTCTCATTATTTAATTCTTGAATATCTTCCTCCTTAAAGGGTATTGCTGCTAATATTGCATTTCCATCCAAAAATAGTTCTTTTGTTACTTCGTGATATAAATGGAATTTATTATTCTTACAAGTTAGTCCACAGCTAGTACCCTCTTTGCAAATGATCCTTTTTGTGTGACAATTTCTAGTCAATGCGACCATTACATTACTTTTATGGATATAAATTTGCATACCCTCTTTTTGTAATTTCCTGATTAGTGGAAATGACTCAGGGATATAATCGAATTCAACTCCATAAATATCATTACTTTTTAAAAATTTTAGAGTTAATTTGTAATTCAAATTTGATAAATGAAATAATTTCTTATCTGCAAAATTTGAAATTATATTATCCCTCCCCATGACTGAAGGCATGGCAGGCCTGGCTCTCATTGGTACTGAGATGGTCTGCCGGCCTAATATTACCCTTAAGTTCTTTAAAGATAGTGATTTTTTGATTTGGCTGATACCAAAATCATTCGCAATGATATAAACTGGCAAATCATATGCATTTATCTTACATAACTGCTCCTTTACCAAATTTATTTCATAATCATTCAGTCGCGGATAAATGAAAGATAATCTTTTTCCATACTTTTGAGTTAAGTTTTTCGCTGCATCCAACTGTTCATCCGATAAGCACTTTTTGAAACAAAATTCATCCCCAAATCGTAGTTCAGAAGTTTCTTGTGGAATTTGAATGCTCTCAATATCCTTTAGAGCATAACTATCAATACACTGTACTAACTGATTCATCTATACCACCTCTTTCATAAAAACATTTCTTCAGCTGACAGACCCCCTGAAGTTCCGGAGTTGTCCGCTTTAGATTTTCTAAATACTTCTCATAGCCTTTTATATCATTACTTTCCAAAAGCTTAATTAGAGCTGCATACTCCCTTGGAACCCGCTCTTGATATTCTACTGGCTGGCATCTACCTTCAATTTTTAAGACAGAAACATTTGTTTTTAAAAGATCCGGCAGATAACATAATGAACAGAACGGAAAGCAATTCAAACAGTTGTGATTCATTTTTTCACCACTTTTCCAATCCTCCATTTGAAAAGTGAACATACAGGGATTACGAATACCAATTGAAACAAATGATTTGTCGTTATCTAATTTCCATAGCGGATCATCCGGGAATTCAACACTTTGCGCTTTATAAGAATGGGATAAATAGCAATTCCCATTAACGTTAGAGCACCCCTGACCGTGAATAAACGCCTCTATTTCTATATTGTATGGATTATTGGCCAAGCTGGATAATTCTTTTAATGTGGTATCCGGCGGAGCAACTACTCTTGTTACATTGAACTGTGAATAAAAGCTAATAGCTTCCTGATTTCTAACTGTAGCAAAACTTCCTACATGTATTGGCGTTTTCACTTTCATCTGTTCTAATAATAGAATCAAACCTAAGTCAGCTACTATAAAACTATCTACCTCTGCCTTTACTGCCTGCCTTATATGCGGTTTTGCCAGAAACTCCAAAATGTCAGCCATAAATGGTAGGTTAAGTAAAAAGTTTACCTTGCTATTTCTGGCATGGGCATACTCTGTAACTTTTGCTAACTCAGCAAAGTCTACAAGGCTGCCATAGCTTGGCCTGCCATTAAAAGTAACATGCTTAATTCCTTTTAAGCGCACACCACAATAAATTTCATCCGCTCCAGCATCAATTGCCTTCCTGGCCGCCTCGAATGAGCTTACCGGGGCATTAATACACACATGTTTCATCTAAAACCACACTCCCATCTTCAATTTTAATAATCCTACCGGCCTTTTTAACCAGATTCATATTATGAGTAATATAAATGACAGTCTTACCATCTTCCTCATGAATCTGTTGTAATGTATCAAATACAAACGCTGACATCTTGCTATCCAAACTCCCAGTTGGTTCATCCGCCAAAATAATATCAGGCTCATTAACCAAAGCCCTGATAATCGCTACTCTTTGCTGCTCTCCCCCGGATAACTGGCTGGGGTATTTGTTTAACTGATTTTTCAATCCATACTTATGAAACAATTGAATCACTTTCTCTTTTTTAGGTAAATCAATTCCTGATTCACTAACAAGAAGAGGTAGCAATGCATTATCTAAGGCAGATAAGGTAGGTATTAAGCGAAACTGTTGAAATATAAATCCTATCACTTCATTACGAAGTTTTGACTTTTCGTTATAATCCAGACTCAAAATATTCTTGTCCTTAATTTCTAATTGCCCAAAGGTAGGAGTATCTAGAGTTCCCAACATGTTAAATAAAGTTGTTTTACCCGCTCCACTGGGACCAACAATGGCAATTAATTCGCCTTTGTCAATTTCTAATGATACATCCCTGATACCAAAAAATTCAGCTTCTGAATTCTGGTTATAAACTTTTGATAGGTTTCGTGCTTTAATAATCATCTATCCACCTCATCTCAACGCCTCAATTGGTTCTTTTTTCAGTGTTTTTTTAATTGGTACTACTCCAAAGAATAAAACAATTGCTAGCCCTAAGAAAAGAGATAGACTCAATATAAAGGCAAAATTAGGTACCGTTAATATTTGTGCAATATGCTGTGTAATCAATACTACCAATAAGCCTCCGACAAAGCCTGCAATCCCCCCCATAATTCCAAGGCATGCCAGCTCTAAAATTAAAGTTTTTATAATTATCTTATATGGAGCTCCTACCGCCATCATAATTCCTATTTCCTGACGTCGCTCCGTTATATTTACAATGACCATGTTCATAATACCAATTCCGCTTACCAGCAGGCAGAAGACTCCTATGAATGATATAATTAGATCAAATTGATATAGTATTTCTGAAACTGTGCTTTGCAGCTTTTCAGTATATACAGTGCTAAAAATTCGATTCGGATACTTATCTTTCAAAATGTTGTTGATTTTTTCATCCGTTGCTTTTGTTTCATTTTTATCAATTACCTTCACTTCGATTACATCATAATAATCTTTACTCACAAACTTATCGGCCATCTCCAGCGGAAGGTAAATCACAATATTTGGTGTCACAATGGATTCTATCCTTCCTGACATCCCATCTGTCTCTTGAAAAACTCCTTTTGTATTGACTTCGAGGTTACCAATTTTTAATGTATCGCCAACTTCTATTGTGTCGGAAAAAGCCTTTGTACTTATATCATATCCAACATTTGCTGTCAGCCCGTCCCCCTTTTCCAACACACTTCCTTTGTCAATTTTTAATGGTGTCATCTGATTGAATGTGTCAAGGTCCACAAACTGAATAAAGCAATTTGTACTCTCGCCCTTAAAAGTAACTGTCGTCTCATAATTCATAACCGGGCAAACACTCTTAACATTTTCAATTTTTTTAAGTTCATCCACCACATCATCGTCCAGACGTAGCGATGCTGATTTCTCAAATGTCTGCGCTGGCGGAGAAACACTGATATCTACCTTTTCTGGCAGTACAATAATTCTACCTGCTCCAAAGCTTTCAAAGTCCTTTCTTAACTTTTGGTCAAACGCTTGTCCTAATGATATGGAACCAGCCGTAGCAGAGATTCCAATCACAATTCCTATAAAAGTCAGAATTGTACGGGTTCTGTTTCTGCCTAAATTCTTAAAAGCGAATTTCATCAATTGCTTATTCGTATTTTTGAATATTACGAACAAACAAATACACAGCAGCACTATAATAACAATAATAATTATTGTCGAAGTGGAAAAATTGACATTGCTTTCCTTGGTTAAAGAAACTTGATAACTGTCACTTATTTTTCTCTCTTCTCCTCTTGCTGTATATGTGGATACAATTTTTATATTTTTCTGATTTTCTTTTTCACTTGAGAAAGAAAGGCTTTTAGATATTCTTTCTTCTCCTTTTAGAGTATCAAAATCATAAGCCACAATAATATCATTATTACTTTCATCATAGACTGTTACAATTACATCCTCTAATTCATCTTTGCTATCATTATATAAACCTAATAAAAATTTATTTTTCCCGGTTTCTTCAAAATTGATATTTAGAACACCTTTTTTTATAGAGCTCATTGCATCTTCAGTAACATCTTCATAGGAGAATTTATCTATCATTAAATAAGTTTCCCGATCTGTTCTAATCTCTCCATTTTCGGCAGGTGTATTAATAGCAATTCCCTTAATTTTCGCGTAATCAGAAAGAGCTGCTAATGAAAAATAATGAGGGTAATAAGGATTCTTATATGGATTCAGACCAAGAACGGTATAATATGGATGTTCCCAGCCTCCATACTCCTCCTGATTTTGAATTAGATACTGTACCCCCTCTTCAATTTGGTTCATGTATTTATTCGAGTCTACTTTCATTAATGCCATAATAGCCCAAGCAGTCTGTTCTGGAGTACTGGGTCCCATCTCTGTAAAAGTAATTCCATTCTTCTCACTCCACCATGCAAAATGTTCTCCCCAGCCGCCATCATTATTCTGCTGAGCAATAATCCAATCTGCCGCCTTTGCAACGAATTCATCTGTCATACCATATCCTATGTCTGATAAACCTTGCAGGATACAGGACGTGCCATACAAGTAACACAGTCCCCATCTTCCATACCAGGCCCCCTGATCATTTTGATCCTTCTTAATATATTCGATGCACTTTTGTATAACAGGATCATCTACAGTGTAACCACATGAGGCCAGCGCGGTCAGTACATGTCCTGTAATATCAGCTACGCTTGGATCCTCTGTTGATTCTGTCGGATCTTTATAAACCTTATCGCCATCAAACCGCTCAAAGGTTCCCCAGCCTCCATCATCGTTCTGCATATATAAAAGCCATTCTTTTCCTTTCTCTATAGCCATTCTTTTCCTATATTCAGTAGAATACGAGGTAAAACGCAAATCATTTAATGCAGTGATGACTAATGCGGTATCATCGTTATCAGGATAGAGTATATTATATTCATTGTATGACCAGCCACCTGAAGGGACATTTGACCAATTGTAGCCTCCTCCTTGAGTCTGAGCATTCATAATCCAGGTTGCTGCCTTTAGCAGACTCTCAGCCGAAGAATCTATATTTGATTTTCGTAAAGCACTAATGGCAAACGATGTATCCCAGACACTTAATACAAATCTTTTTTGATATCCATCGGGAGCCCTGTTACTGTTAATCCACGCCATGCCTTTACTAATTCGTGGTGCATGTTTTACGCTGTCTATTTCATACAATGCAATCATATTAAGGCAGGTACCCAAAAGAGTATACCAGCACCCATCTTCCAATTGGTGTGATACCATCCATTGCTCGGCTAAATTTAACTCTTGTGCCTTGATATGTAGATTTTCTCTTTTTTGATACTCTTTGATTACACTCATGGCAATACCAGCCTCTCGTCCCCATGCCATACTGGAATATGGACTGTGCTCATCGGTATTATCAAAGTACAATATTGACAGGTCTGGAAAAAATATTTCTGACTGCGGGCTTTCCCAAGGTTCTCCGCAAAGGTCAAAAAGTGAATAGAATGTTTTACAGAAGATATCTGAATTTTTTAATCCGCCATTATTTTCAACAAAGATAGCACTTCTTTTTAGTTCTTCACATTCTTCATCTACACCATTTACAATCAACGCTAATCTAACTATAGCAGTTATTGAAACATCTGACTTTCCACCTTCATCAAAAAATCCCCAGCCTCCATCTTCATTGATATGCTCCAAAAGCCATGTTGCTGATGTTTGCAAATCTTTTTCCATATCTTTTATCTGTAAATACTTAGCAGTTACCATAAAATACGCGGTTTCCCTAGGATTAATCCTAATTCCAGCCTGCCATAATCCCCGTTCTGTCTGAAGAGACATCAAATAATTTCCGGCCTTTACAATAGAGTCTTCTAACTGTTCCTCTGTAACAGAAACTGCGTTCACAGTTACAGGATTAGCAAGTAATAGTACAAAGATAATAATAAGACTAATTGAAACTACTTTCTTGAACAATCTTCTTCAACTCCTTTACTACATTTATCTGCGAAAGATTTAAAATAATATTCAAAGAACTAGGATTCGCTAAAATACGCAGAACAATATTCTTCCATGAATAAAATTTCTTCATCGCATAATACTGCCCCTGTTGTAATTCCATAGGTTTCATATTATGAGGTGTAAAGACTACATGAGCAGCGTCATAGTTCTTCCATTGATAGTCGAAAATCCTGTTTTCCAGACTATACTGATCATAAAGAGGGGTTCCTGGATATGGAACCAATATTCCAAAGTTAGCTACATCTAATTTTGCTTTTCTTGCAAATTCAAGCGTTTTGTCAAATATTTCGGTGTTATCATTTTCAAAACCAAAAATGAATGCACCATGAACTATGATTTTCTTTTTTCTAATCTTATTAATTTGCTCAATAAAAGAAGATGTCTTGTTGACATTTTTACGATTGGAAATCAGGTTATTTTCATCAATGGATTCAAATCCAATAAATAGTCCAATACAACCACTTTTTTTTGCCAAATCCAGTAATTCATCATCATTTGCAATGCTAATGGAACATTGACTAAACCATTTTATTTTTAGAGGAATAAGTGCCTTAAAAAATTCTTTTGCAAATTCTCTATTTCCAACAATGTTATCATCAACAAATACAATTACCGGCATTCCACCTTTCGGAAAACTTCTGATTTCCTCAATTATTTTGGCAATTTCTCTTGTTCTGTAGGTAGATCCATATATTTTCTTAACCAAACAAAATTCACATGAATTGGGACATCCTCTGCTCATTAATACTGTTCTTGTTACCAAATAACCCCTTTTACTAAAAATTTCTCTTGGAATTCGTGGGATTTTCAAGGGATTCATTTCCGTCTGAGCTTTATAAACTGATCTATAACTTCCTTCTTCAAAATCTTTAAGAAACTCACCCCAGGTTACTTCACTTTCGCCAATGAAAATAACATCTGCATAAGTAAGGCATTCTTCAGGCATAACCGTTGGATGCATACCTCCCATTACTATTAAGGCACCGGTTTTTTGATATTGTTTTGCTATTTCAAATGCAGCCTGAGCAGCTGGTGTGGATACTGTAATTGCAACAATATCCCACCCTTCTAAAATATCGACTGATTCAATATTGCCATCTATAAACTTTATTTCATAATGGTTAGGAGTTAAGCCAGCTAATATGCCGATTCCAAGAGGTGGAGCCAAATACTTGCTTGCCATTTTTCCTATTGGTGGTGCAATAAACAATAATCTCATTTTACCCATCTCTCAAATATCAATAATAACGTGGCTACTCCATTCCCCATAAGCCATACTGGAGTATGAATACTTTTCTTTAGTTTCATTAACTTAGTTTCATCTTTCAATAATGTTGGTTCTGACATTCTATAAATTCGAATAAAATCAAAGATTACAAAAGAATAAAATATCAATCCAGTAATAAAAAACACCATTTTGAAAGAAGAATTATGCGATATGTAAAAAAACCAGTAAAACAACATCGCTGCATTTGAGACAGCTCCTATTACGGTAGCAATCATAATTGTTTTTCGGCGGCCGAATGTAACACATGGATTCATTACATTTGCCTCCTTATCCTCTTCATAATCACTTATCTCGTCCATAAAGAACATTGGAATCATCTGAATACCGAAAATAATAATAGTGATCACAGCCAGTTTATGAAAGCTACCAGCTATTAATAAATAAGAAAATAACATCGGAACTAAATATAAAACTAATGCCAAGGTAATCGGATTCATTACTGTCCTGGACTTGAAATTAAATGGTTTCATTGAATAAGCATACGCAAAGAACAGACCTAACAGCCACAAAATCATCAGCATTGGCTGCTTACGAATTACCGACATTCCTATGGTTAGTACCGAAACAATCAATGTCTCTATAATGATCATCCACTTTACTTTTTTTACACCAAAGTAATCGATTGAATCCGAAATATATGATTTAAATTTTTCGTCCGCATTATAATCACTTATATTATTAATTTGAGAACCTATAAAATGTGCACCATACCATATCAGTAAACTCATAATGACATTGAATACATACTGTGAAGAAATTGGGATAAATAGTAATGCTAATAATGCTGGGATTCCCGTTTCATTGATTGCGGATGGCATGTACTCCCACCTGACTAAAATAAAAAAGCTTTTGATTGTTTTCATCTCTCTCCTCCTCATATTTTAAATTAATATCGTTCATGTTGACAAAATGGACGAATCAAATCCTCAGCCTCCAAGAAAAAAAGACCACACTTCTTATTCCTCTCATAGTCAAACTGATGCTCCCCCATATAGTTCTCACAACTAATCATTAGAATTTCCTTTAAATTTGATAGGGGATCAAATTCTTTCTTTAATATTGATGAATACAGCATTTTTCTAAAAATACGTCTTTTAATTAATTGAAACATATTCAGTGTCAATTTCATCATTAAGAAAGTCCTTTTGCCAAATGAATTGGTATTATTCAATTCATTTGTTATTTTCTCTAAATACTTAAGTAAGGAGTTCATATTAAGTGCCTCCTGTACCGGAATTAGAGTTTTGTTTTTTGTAACATATACATAAGTTGTTAAGTTACAATGCTCATGAAACAGTGGAAAATACTGTTTTTGTGGTTTTTTACTAACCGCCTCTATAAACTCCGGAACTGGAAGAATAGTAGCTGGAGATGTGAAATGCTCCTTCCTAATCTGCCTTTTCGTCTGACATTCAATGCTATTTACAATCTCATCCTTATTATAAATATAAGCCAAATCAAATTTATCAGAGTTGTTACTATTTCGTATAAAAGATTGAAAATTAACATGTTCTATAAAGTCTTTATTTTCTACTGCATAACCTATAATAGATCCGATTTCTCCATCGTTAATACCCCGCATAATACATGCTGCAAGTATTGTTGCCTGTTTCACAGTTTTTAGGTTCTCTAATGCTTTTCTTTTCGTTTCAGCCAGTTCTTTTCCCCGCATTAACTGGTATGCGTTATTATTGAACCCATCAAACTGCAACCCCATTTGACTCAATCCTGCTTTTTTAAGATCCTTTACATAATCAATATCCTCAGCAAGCCTTATTCCATTTGTCATAACTTCTGTTCGCTTAAAGCCCATTACATGAATCCTGGCTATTAAGTCGGGAAGGTCATCACGTAAAGTGGGTTCCCCTCCTGTCAGCGCAATTGTCGGATCAATATCTGGCCTTTCTTTTTTCAATCTTTCCAACCTTTCTATTATGTCACCAAACTCTAGTTCTTTGGACATACTGCATCCAGATTGATTTTTCAATCTTCTAAAGCATATTGGACAATTAAGATTACATTTTTGTGTCACCTCAATTAACCCTAGTATAGGATTTGATAAATCATTGATTGATGTAATGAAATCTGTATTCATACCCTCTCCTACCATTTCTGTGAGTCAAAGAAACCATCAAATGACCATTTAAAAAAACCTTTAAATGTTTCTTTATCCAGCTTTTTCACTTCCGAAACCACACGCTGTAGCATCTTAATTGGTCTGAAATAGAATTTCCGATAAGCATAATTCAAAAGCTTTTTCCCATCCGCTAATTTAATTTCCTCAGTTTCCAGAATTGGACTCATAATGGTATACCGCAGCAAGTTCTTTTCCTTAATCAATCCTTCCTGCTTACAGGATTCATAAAATCGTGTTCCTGGAAATGGCGTAGGAACTCCAAAAAAAACATAATCAGGATCTAGCTTTAGTACAAAGTTCACTGTTGCTTTTGCATCTGCAATTGTCTCCCCTGGAAACCCTAGTATGGATGATACTGCTACTCTCATTCTGGAAGCTCGTCCTAATTTTACAGCTCTGAAAAATAAGTCATTTGAAATATCTCTATTCAGGTTTTTCATTGTCTTTTCTTGTACAGACTCTATCCCAAATAGTAAACATTCACAGCCTGCACGATTAAACCGTTTCATTGTTTCTAAATCTGGTACTCTGTCTGCTCTGGTCTGCATTCCCCACCAGACTTTCAAGTTTCTGTTCTCAATCTCATCGCATATTTCTAATGCACGAGGTAAATCCACCAAAAAATCTTCATCCACAAATGAAATTCCTTTAACCTTATATTGTTCAATAAGAAATTCCATTTCATCTACAACATTCTTTGCACTTCTTCCTCTCCAACTAGGAAAAAGATGAGAGATCGAGCAGTAATTACAGGTCATAGGGCAACCCCTGCTGGTCATCATAGTTGCCATGCTCATTGGACCAAAAAGCTTATATTTATGCATTGGAAATAAGTGTCTTGCCGGGAAAGGTATACTGTCCAAATTTTCTTCGGGTATCCTTGGATTGGTTTTAATTACTTTTCCATCCTTTTTAAACATCAATCCGTCTATCTCTTCGGGATCTTTACCGCTCAATAGTTCTACAAACGTTTTTTCCCCTTCTCCATACATGATATAATCTGCATAATCTACCACTGTATCTGGTTCCAAGGATGGCATTGTTCCCCCAATTGCTACCGGAAATCGTGCTCTCAATTTCTCAGCAATCTGCTTACCGTAATCAATGTTACAAGTAACACAGGATATTCCTATGAATTCCGGATCTGTCTTTATTGCCTCTTCTACAGTTTTTTCCACGTTATATTTAAAGCCAAAAGCATCGACTACTTTTACTTCATGTCCAGCTTGCTCTAAAGTTGCAGCCACATAAGCAAGTCCAATTGGAATGCTGGGTAGTCCCATGAATTTTAATACTCTGGGTTCATCATAATTCGGGTTGACTAAGGTTACTCTCATACTAATTCTACCCCACAATCTTTTCTTTAAAATATGGTAAATACTTTTTCATTAGTTTCCACTTTTTTGTATTTTTAACATATTGGTTGAATGCGTATTTTATCAATATATATTGGATAAAATTCTGGTTTTTAGTTACCTCCATCATCTTCCCTATTGATTCGAAGGTAGAGCAATATTGCTCTAATATCGTTTCGTCGTAATGGATGATATCATGAAAATGATTTGAACAATAGTTGCATTTTGAACAGTCTCCACATTCAAAACCTTTTTCAAAAAATCGGTTAAAAAATTTTTCTAACTCCAATTTATCAGAAGTTAAATTGAGTTTATTATTAAATAATAATTCGCCTAATTCATGTGATTCCGGGGATATAATCGTTAATAGATCAAGAACATTTCCATCATATGATTCTTCACTGTAAGCTTCACCTGCCCGGACAATCCATTCTAAACTTTTCTCTCTACCCCCAATTTTTATATAGTCCACAATACCATCATAGTAATTGCAATCTTCCGGTCTTAACCATGGGCTTTTTAGTATTTCATCCATACTTATTAAACGTTTGTTTAAACAATTGTAAATACAGTAATCCATATAAAAAGCTTTTTTATGTACAGAAGCATGTGAACCAGAGTTATAGTGATAATAGCGATAAGGGCAATCCTTCAAACAACTGTCATTTACCAGTATTTCAAGATCCAGCTTTGTATGATTTTTAATATCTTTTATTATGTTGGGCTTACGGTTTAAATTGATGTTTAATACAATGCGGTTAACACCCAGCTCTTCATATCTTTTTACCTTCCCGATGCTATCAACAGCCACAATAGTCGATAATGCAATTTTGACTTTATTTTTACTTATTTTCTTTACCAATTCAATTAGATAAGGCACTGCTACTGTTACTGTATCACTAAACGAACATATCCAGTTTAACTCATCCAACATTTTAGCTTTAAATCGTGGATCAAATTCCATATTTCCAAGACAACTGGCATTTATTGTATAGTTAAACTCCAGACCGCTTTCATGGACTTTTTTTACATAATTTTCAACGTCTTTTCTTTTTAGGCATTCCCCACGTATTGCAGCGGAGGAGTGTCCCGATCCCAAATAGCTAGATTTTAACGAACCATATACCTCATGTATTTTATTCTTTCCCTTTTGTATTTCAGGAAGATAGTCAAAGAATTTATAATCCCAAGAACATGGTAATGCAATTTTCATTTTATATTCGCCAACTCCTTTTCAAGCATTGCCAAATTGCCGTTTGTTGACTCTACAAACTTTAGTAATTCCTCTCTCACACTGCCATTTGCAATTGATTGTTTTATCAAATCAGTTCCTTTTTTAAAAGTATCCACCATTCCATTTAAAAATAGATATTGAGCGGCATTGATGACAAGCAATTCAGAAAATCCATCCTCTCGCTTTCCTACCATAGATTCTAAAGTAATTTTTAATCTATTATCACTGTCACTTAACGTAATGTCTTCCACATTTCTGTGTTTTACTCCCCAATCTTCAGGTGTTGTATAAATGGTATCCTTTACCTTGTTCTCTTCGATTAATGTTATTTTAGTCATACCTACATTTGATACTTCATCCAATGACAGACCTTTGTTATCAGTACCATAGACAATCATTCCTTTTTTCGTATATGTACAGAGTTCTGCAACAAGTTCTCCTACCAACTCAGTATTCGGAACACTGATTCCCCGTTGCTGGAAAGGAGCCTGAAAGAAATCAAAGCAGAGTATATGAAATCTAAATGGATAAAATAATGCTTTCATGATGTGCATACCATTTGGTACTTTTGACATAAAAGTTGCAATATCCTGAGTTTTGGAATCTGCCGCTGATTCTCCATTAATATAAGCAGCTCGGCTAATTATAAAGGCAGTTTCAACAGATTCTGGTAATGTAATCGCTTTATACCCAATATTATCTGTGAAATTTCCAGCCCCTGAAGCTCCAAAATAGGAATGACTCCCCATTTTTAATACATTTGCTCCAGCGGCTGCGGCCATTATTATGGATGGTGTAGAGACATTAACTGTTTTAATCTCATCGCCACCAAATCCATTTGTATAAATCAGATTTTGACTGAATGGCTTAACATCCTGGTATCCATTAAACCAGTCATTATCTTTAAAACTCTGAATGAATCCTTTCATTTCCGCCACTGTGATTCCTTTTGCAAATATACCTGTTAAGAAAGTCGGTGCAATCAAAACCGTAAGTGGGTCAATTGATTTTAAAGACATAAGCATTCTAAGCTTTTCAGGTAAAAACTTCTTGGTTACAAACCCTTTCTCAATGTTTTTCCATTCTCCCCATAAATAGCCCCAGCCTTTTCTCACTTCTTCCTGTGTGAGATTATCCTGGTTTTGAATACGAATAAGTATTTTTTTCCACCACAATTCCCATTTTTTATCCATCTTTACCTACCCTCTTACATAAGATTCCATATTCAAAAAAATACTTAACAGTTCCCACTACTGCTAAACCTGATTTCTTGCATAACTGAATGCATTCATTCATGTTAACTGGATCCGAATAGCCCATTTTTTTCTCTCCTAATTCCAAAAATCTTGTAAATAAATTATTATTAAGAGCAAAAATTAGTATATACCCATTTGCTTTGGTAAAGGATTTATGCAATTCAATTATGTCTTCCTTTTTACTGAAATGTTCAAGCAGACCATCACTCATTACCAGATTGTATTCCGGTCTCTGGGCAATTTTTGTAAAGTCTTCTTTTAGGTATTTTATACTTCCTGTTCTATTATGAAATAGCTTTTTATGCATTTCATAGGCGATTTCATTATTATCAACAAGCGTTACACTGCCCCCATATATATTCTGAATATGTATAGCTGCCGCACCGGTACCTGCACCTATTTCCATAACATCCGGTGCTTTTAAGTTAATTTTCTTTAATATCTTTTTGTATTTTTTTAAATGTACAAAATAGAGGAATTTAAGAAAAAGGGGATGCTTTTTTACCCTTTTCCAAAAAAAATCCCAATCGACATACTCTTTATTTTTCATATTTACGACCACTTTCCTTTGATCATCTTTGAATAATCATTCAGACCATATTTTTTTAAAACGCCTTTCATAAGATAATCAAATATCCTCTTCTGATACTCCTTATCAACATAGAGGTTATCAGTTCCTCTCACATATAACCGTTCATAATCTTCCGTTAATTGCGGATAATATTCACCTATAAACTGCTTTACCTTATATTTGCAATCTCCACGTAGATTGAGAATATCCGGTATCACATAATCGACTTTATAATCAGCCAACGTCTTAACCAGATGTTCCATTTCACTTTCACTATCTGTGATATAAGGGAAGATAGGAATCATAAGTACTCCCACCGTAATCCCTGCTTTCTTTAACTTTTCAATTGCTTTTAAGCGATTCTCAATCGGTGCAGCTCTCTTTTCTATTTTATCTAGGAATGATTGGTCTAAAGAAGGTATGCTAAACACTACATCTGTTAATGGACCTAACTTTTTTAAAATATCAATGTCCCTCATAACCAAATCAGACTTTGTTGTTATTGTTACTGGATTTTTATGTTTATATAGTACCTCCAGTATTTTTCGTGTAATTTCATAGTGTTCATCTATTTTTTGATATGGATCTGTTACAGTGCCAAGGTTAATTAACTTATTTCTACTTTCTCGCCATTTTGGAACCATTATCTGCTTTTCTAAAGCTTTATCCGCATTAATTTTTACATAAATAATTCGTTCAAATTCATCTTTAGTATGCCCCAAATATTCATGACTGGTTCTTCCATAACAGTACTCACAGGCATGTAGGCATCCCCGATAGGGATTTGCCCCCCAGTTAAATGGTAGCATTGGAGAGTTAATAAAATGCAGCATAGTGGAAACAACAATCTCTTGATAAGTAACCTCTGTTTTACTCTTATCATCATTGAATTTCTCACTGATTAATTGAATTCTTTCCATCTCATACTTATTCATTTTTTCTTCACAGGCTTTTTTAAACTCAATTTCTATTAGATCTCCAAGCTTTAGCTCGAATACTTTTCTGATTACATAGAAAGTGTTAATATTCTTGATTTCTATCCAATCCATGAAGTATTTTTGCAGTAAAATAATATTCTTCTTACCAAGATTGTTAATTGATGAAATTACCCCCTGCTGAGTATCCAAATTATTTGAAACAATAAAAACCATTATTGAATCTAAAAAATCAACAACTTCTTCCTTTTTACCTTTTTTAGCCAATACTTTACTGTATGTTTCTAGATATATACGTGCTAAAACTGGATACTCCTGATCTGCTAATTTATTTTTTATATATTTGATTAGTTCAAGATCACCCTTTTCCAATATTGATTCAATACTGGGGATCAAACCATATCTTATAAATTTTTTACTCAAATCATTGGTAAGCTCTACAAACCTTTCGTGAATAATTGTTCTACATGATTCTAATTTTTCATATACCAGAGCCATATACATAACAGCAAATACTCTTACATATTCATCCTCTGATTTTAGAATATCCAATACCTGCTTAAAATCATCGGATGCAGAATTAATATCCATTTCTTTTTTTAAAAGATTTTTACAAATATTCACTCCTGGTTCTCTTTTAATTTCCTTCACGATTAAATCAATATTCATTGAACTTCCTCCAGTAAACAATCACAGTATTCTTGTAAAGCTATTTTGTACTCATTATTTCTTAAAACCTTTATATCCGCTTTTGCCTTTTTTATATAATAAACGATTTTATCCTTTACTTCGGACAGAATTATATCTCGGCTAATTATTTCAATTACCAATTCCTTATTTGAAGATTTTCCGCTATAAAAATTTTGTATTATTTCCTTCTGATGGGCATCACCTATTTTATAAGCTACAATTGTTGGTAATGTAACAAGTCTTCTTTCTAAATCAGTCTGATAAGTTTTATCAGTTTCCTCATTTCTTAAATAAATGACACTCTTTAAATCATCCAGTATCTGATATGCTAGACCAAGATTATATCCATAAGACACTACGGCAGCTCTATAATTTTCACTGACCCCAGCAATAATTGTACCTAATTCACAAGCCATCGAATAAAATATAGAAGTCTTATTACTAATCACATGAAAATACTCCAACTCACTGATAGTATAGTTTCCCTCTAAAATACTTTCCGACTTTTGGCCTTCATACATATGCAATAAACAGGATGATATACTATTTAATATTTCTTTTTTCTGAACTTCTCCAGTTTTAATCTCGCCTATTAATCTCATTACAATAAATATTAAACAGTCTCCTAATAGCAAGGCTGAAGGCAGCCCATACTCATTCACAATAGTTTTTCGCCCTCTTCTATATACCCCATTGTCAATTATATCATCGTGTATGAGGCTTGCAGCCTGTATTAACTCAATAATAATTGTGAGTTCAGTTAGTCTAGAGTCGTACTCTTTTCCTGCTAAATTAGCTGTAATATATGTAAAAGTAGAACGTATCATTTTCCCAGGATATTTTATTACCTGCATAAACTCTGGAATTGACATAAACTTCTTTAAATCCACATTAGCAATAATTTCAAAAATCTGACTCTCATAGGTTTCTTTAACCTTTTTATTTATAACCTTAAAACTTTTCACTTATTCCCCCATACAATCCACAGTAATGCTTGTTTGTTTATTTTTAATATATTTCTCTACTTTTTTCCATATTTTCTATACATATTATACAATTAAATATATAATATAAAAGTTGCTACTTCTTGTCAAATAAATTTTGATTTTATGATTGAATTCAGTTCTTCATCGTAAAAAATTTTCTGTCCATATATAATTTGAGAGCCTCTAATTTTCCTTTTTCTAGCTGCTAAGCATATAGTTGAATTGAATATTGATGAGAGACTTATAATAGGTGATGTTTCACTTGTTAATGAAATTGCTTGGATAAAAATGGATAGTCGACTGAAAATAGGTTTTTTTTATCTCATATGTAACCCTCCTTATGAACTTAATTACTACAAATATACTTAAAAAGTATTTACATTGTTCTTATTTCATACCGCTCTCTTACTTTATGAGGTATTTTTACTAATTATTTATAATATGTTTTTTTCATAAAAAAATAGGCAACTTAAAGTTGAATAATTCCACTTTAAGTTGCCTATTTTTTATTTACTTATATAGCTTAATCAATTCCACATTCAATCTCAGTACCATCAAGCAGAGTAACAATTATCTTTTCTTCCTCAAACACTGTCAACTTTTCGATTATGCTAAAGTACAATTCTATATCAAATTTTTCTAATGGCTCTGCATCTTTTATAATATTTATAAACTGCTTTGCTCTATACTTTTGAAGCAGGTTATCACTTTGTAAATGTTCCTTCCACTTATTTATAAAGCAATCCTTATTCTCCACAATTGAATTAAAAGTATCAGTAAATGCCCGATATAAAACCTCTTCATTAATATGCCTGTTCCTACACCCTATTTTTCCTTTAACCTTGTATTTGTTGTTACACTGCCAGATAGTTCTTTTTAATCTTTCATCTGTTGAGTTCCACACCTTTCTTCCAAAAGTACTGCCACAGCAGCCACAGATAACTCTACCTGCAAACGGGTTATCATTAGTAACATAGTCCATCTTTTTAATGTTATATTTTTCTGCAAAGGCTTTTCTTCTCTCCATTTCAAACTGAACGGCTTCCCAGGTATCCTTGTCAATAATTGCAGGATGGCTTTCTTCAACATAATATTTTGGCACTTCACCTTTATTTATAACTCTCTTTTTGGAAAGAAAATCCCGAGTGTAGGTTTTTTAGGAGTGCTTCGCCTTTATACTTTTCGTTGCTTAACATTTTTCTTATGCTGCCCTCATACCATTTTGCTTTTCCGTTTCAGTTTCGAATGCTTTCATTTTCAAGCTCATATGCGATTCTGTTAGTGCCTTTACCATTAAGATAATCTGTATATATTCTTCTCACCACCTTAGCCTGTTTTTCATTTATAACAAGGTTACCGTTTTCATCCTTATCATAGCCCATAAATTTTGTATGGTTGACCATGACCTTCCCCTGCTCAAACCTCCTTCTTATGCCCCATGTGCAGTTTTCAGATATTGATCTACTTTCGTCCTGTGCCAGTGAACTTAAAATTGTAAGCAGAACTTCTCCTTTACTATCAAGACAGTTAATGTTCTCTTTTTCAAATATAATTCCAATGCCTAAATCCTTGAGCATTCTAACGTAGTTCAAGCAATCCAAAGTATTGCGTGCAAACCTTGATATAGACTTGGTTATTATCATATCTATTTTCCCTACCTTACAGTCCTCAATCATTTTATTGAACTGTTCGCGCTTTTTGGTATTGGTTACTGAAATACCTTCGTCTGCATATATGCCCCCCATTTCATAATCTGGATGGTTGGCGATAAAAGCTGTATAATATGCAACCTGTGCCTCATAGCTTGATAGCTGTTCTAATTGGTCTGTTGATACACGGCAGTAAGCCGCCATTCTCTTTTTTCGCGGTTCAGCATTCTGTGCCGTATTTGTTCTGTTTGCCCTTGCTGGAATAACTGTAATGCTTCTTGCCATTTTGGATTTCCTCCTTTATAATCGTTGGTTCCGTTATATTAAGCCCGCCTATAATCTCATCATCAATTACTGTTCCTTCACAGGCATCTTTACCATTTTTAATATAGTTGCTGCATTGCCAAACTATCTTTTTACAGGAGTGTTTACTGTTCCATGTTCTACGTCTCAATGGTGAACCGCATTTGCTGCAGAAAAGAATTCCTGAAAGTGGATAGCGGTTAAGGCATTTTATTGAGCCTATTGAGTTCCCTTTTGCTTCAGCACGTTTTTGCATTTCAAACTGTACTCTCTCCCATGCTTCCTTTGTAACTATTGGTGAATGGTTATCTTCTATGTAATAGCTATCAACCTGACCTCTGTTTATTTTCCTTAGCTTAGTTAAGTAGCTTGGAGTATAGGTTTTTTGAAGCATTACATCCCCTTTATACTTTTCATTTATAAGAATAGTCCTAACAGTTGCTTCATTCCATTTTGAGCCTGTAACTGTTGGAATACCCTCTGAATTAAGCAGTTTTACTATTTTAAATATCCCATTACCTTCTAAATACTTCTTATATATTCTTTTTACAATCTCAGCCTCTTTGGGGTTTATTATTAAATCTCCATATTCATCCTTATCGTATCCAAGAAACCTATTAGCGTTTATAACCAGTTCACCTTTTTCGAACTTTTTACGGTACCGCCACTTTATATTCTCACTGACACTTCTGCTTTCTTCCTCAGCAAATGAAGAGAGGACGGTAAGCATGAGCTCACCGTCCCCAGATAATGTCGATATATTTTCTTTTTCAAATCTTACCTCAACACCTATATCTTTTAATTCCCTTATATATTCAGTATAACCGCACTATTTCTTGGCGAAGCAATTAGCACATTATCACATTCTTTAATGTAGTCATAAACTTCCTGCATTTCATCTTTTATACTACAACCTACATTCTCCCAACAGTATCTGCAATCAATGTAAGGTCGAATATTGCAATTATACGAATCTACGACCATATGTTCACCCTATCTTGTCATCAGAATTATCACTTTATAATCTTGATCACTTAGCCAAATCCAATTTTTCTACTGCTTGTTCTAAATTGCCTACAAAGAAAATATCATTACCTTTGTTACATTCATAAATAAAATCATGCAAAGGCTTACTTGTGTACTTGGAAAAGTCACCGATAATAGCCAGCTTAGTATGGTAATTTATGAATTTCTGCAGAACTTCACCGGCAATACCGCTGCTAAGTTTGAAGAACTCTTCACTTATCGCCTTTTTATCTAACACAATTTTGCTGCAGTCTTTTTCATATCTTGCCGTCACCATAAGGTCAAGAGCAGATTGCGAATCAGTTATTAAATTATCTTCGCTCTCAATATATACAATGGAATCTTTTTTCCCTAAAATAGTGTATCTCATTAGTTAAGTACCCCCTTCCCACTTTATCTGTTCAAATATTGTATCAGTAAGATCTATTAAACTGTGCCCTCCTTCAGGCAAAATATTGATTCTAGCATTTGAAACAAGTTTTTTCATTCGTTCAGCTGTCTCCAAAGAGCGCAACATTATATCTTTTGCTCCAACAAACAAGAATACTGGCATAGTTAGGCGCCTTAAATCATCATCACTAAAAATCGGTATATGTTCTTTCCTGATATTGAAATTATTCACTATTAATATTTGAAATTTTATCATTATTTCAGGCATATCAACATTACCCTGTCATGTTTTGAATGCTTTATTATTTTTCACTTAAAATTCACCCTTTTTCTTTATGCTTAAAAACCATTTTTCTGCATCTGCAATATTTGTAAATATCTTAATAACATCATGTTTTACGCTTGCAATTGTATCTCTAAATTCGCTTTTCAAGCTATTCATATCCCTAATAATTATTGCAGATTTAATATGATACATCGTAAATTTTTGAAGCAACGTTCCTGCTAGTCCTTTTTTAAGTTCCAGAAATCCCTTTGAAAGTGTTTCACTGTCAAATAATACAAACTGAGTGTTATTTTCAGCTAATGCAGTAATTACGTCTAAAATATTTCTTTCTGTACTAAGTTTGGTTTTTGAATCATTAAAATGAACATAACCTATTTCATTATTGCATATAAAGGTATACTTCATCATTCCATCGTTTTTTTCTTCCTGACTGGTTACTCTTTTATCTATATTTTCATTTGCATCATTTTCATTAAGAATATTGACTATAGCTCTTCGCAGTTCTTGAATCCATCTCAGTTCATTTTCATATGTTCTTCGAATATTATCGTTGATCAAACTCCATATTGTTGTTTCCAAAGCAGTTTTGTCTGACAAAATATTTGAATACGGTTTATTGCTATGCACCATTAACAACTGCATTTTAACTTGACTTTCATATCCATCAATCAATACATTCAATTCACTGGTATTGAGTTGTCTAGAACATACAAGCTGAACAAGGAAGGGCTTTTTTATTTCACTAGGATCCGCCGGAGAAAGAACCCATTCTTTTAGAGCAACTAGTCCTTCACTGGTTATTGTATAGATCTTTTTTGTCGGAGAGCTTTCTTGATGCTTGACTACATTAGTTACCAAACCTTTATTAAGTAGTTCTATTAGCGATTTGTATATTTGATTATTGTTTCCTGACCAATACATAAAATCAGAGTCTTGAATAATCTTTTTTATATCATATCCTGTCATTGACTTGTAGCTTAGTATTCCTAAAATTGCAAAATTGATTGACATATTACAACTCCTTCCTATCAATATCATATGTTAATACTAACATATGATATTGATAGCGTCAATAAGATTCTGAAATAGACATTAGATATTCACATTGAAACATTTTGTAAATCGGCTAATTGATTTTGTAAGTATAAGATCAATTTTGCCAGCATAGCAGTCTTCAATCATATCATTGAAGCTCTCAAGGAATCTTGTATTGGTCTCTGCCATTCTGAGTATCAATCTCTTATATAACCTAAATTTCTTGAATACTAAATTCGCGCACAAAAAAACCGTCTGCCTATAATTTCTGCAAACGGTTCTTAAAAAACTTATTAATTCTTTTTTACTGGGTAACAAACTTCAGTTACTAATTCATTAGGATTTTGTGTTTGTGCAGGGCTCACATGATAAATACAGAACATTGCACCATTGAATTCATAACCGTTATCGTTTACCCAATTTGCTACAGCCTGATTAACAGCAGTTAACTGCTCGTAGCTACCCTTGTAGGTTGCTGAAGCAATTTCCACCGCAGGAACTGTTTTAAATACAACGTGTTCTGTATTAGGGTAAGTGCCTTTTACAGTTCCTTGAATTTCTACGTCCACATCATTTTCTTTGTATCCCTCATCGTGGAAAATTGCAAGACTGTAACAGTTGTCGGCAGGTTGCAGGTTCATTGTTGCTGTTTCCCGCATCAACAGGTTCCATAGTATACTCTCTTGATCATAAGCGGGTATTATTTTTCTCACACTTGCAACATATCTTTCAGGTAATGTTTTTAATACTACATTGTAATTCATAGCGGTATCATCCTTTCTTAACCTCGTTATGGTTGTTTCAAGGAGAAGTAAACGCTGGTTGATTTCTTCCGCTTGAGCCTGTACCTCAGCTCGTTTAATTGTCAAAAACTCCGACAATGCCTTTGGATTATCATAGTTTTTCAATATCTCCAAAATTGTTGCAAGACTGAAACCCATATCCTTCAGCGCAGTAATTCTAGCCGCGATTGGTAGCTGTTCCTCGCTGTAATAACGATAGCTTGTATAACAATCAGTGCTTTGAGGAACCAATAATCCTAATTCATCATAATGCCGTAACATTCGTATACTAATCCTTGATAACTTTGAAAAATCACCTATTCTTAACATTTATTACACCTCACATATATGTGGTTTTCTTGAGC
>JAEZRV010000013.1 GCA_023444055.1 Bacillota bacterium | reverse complement strand
TTAACTCTTTTAAAATATATAAAAAAGCAACGAAGCTTGTACAAAAATTCGGTACAAATGATGCTCTTGAGATAGCAGATGCGCTTGGAATCAAGCTTTATTATGAAAACTTTGAAAATATGCTTGGTATGTATTCCTACCGATGGAAACACCGTTTTATTTTTTTGAATAATAATTTGGAAGACAGTATGCTACAGATGGTTCTTGCACATGAGCTTGGTCACGATATTTTTCATCGGGAACTGGCAAGCAACGGCTTAAAAGAATTTGCCTTGTTTGATATCAGGAGCATCACTGAGTATGAGGCTAACGCCTTTGCTGCTCATCTCCTCCTAAAAAACGATGATGTACTTTCTTTGGCAAGAGCTGGCTGTGACGTTGCGCAGATTGCAGGTATTCTAAATTCTCATATTAATCTTCTCCTAATCAAAATGCAGGAAATGAATAAGATGGGGTTTGATTTTAATGTGCCATATCGCCCTCAAAATAATTTTTTCAAGGATGTACCGTTTGAGTGAGCTCGCCTGCTCTAAAAACTGCATTTGGCAGCTACAGGTAAATATAAGTGATATCAAGATGTAAACTAAACAAATACTTATAGAGCAACCGATAAGTATTTCTAGAAATCACACACCATCATAGCTTTCACTGTCTCTCTTAGTAAGGCAATCCAGTACATCAATTACCTCTTCTGAAAAACCTTCACTACGAAGGTCATTAAAGGTGATGTCTGAATCTTCAACAACATCGTGGAGTACTGCACAAATCCTTTCAATTTCATTCTCCCGTGTCATCATCACTCTCATCGGATGAAGAATTATAAGGTACTCCGGCTTTATCAACTTGTCCTGCATGGGCACGATTCGCAATTTCTATAGCTTTATTTACATCTCTTTTCCTCCAATACCTGGCTTTATTCATCTTCAACAAGTCTAGCTACATCTTTCCCGCACTTTGTACATTTTCCTTTCAGTAGAACACCTAATTTATCATTGTGAATGCTATAGTCAATAATCGTTGTCACGCCGCAGCTGCTGCAGGACACATTATTGATTAGCATCTCTTGAAGATCCTTCGGAATCTTCTTCCACTTTTGAGCAGTTCTAAAATCGATTACTGACATAATCGAACCTCCACATCTTCATGATCATTGTATCAAACGGAAAGTACTATAAAACGGGTAGTTTTATCTTGCCGTGCCTTTGGTTATTCATACTGCATCAGTATTTCCTTCAGATAATGCTTATACTGATCAATAACCGTTTGGGGAGAAAGTACCTTCACCTTGTTTCCAAACTGCGAGATCCATGCAAAAAAAGTCGAACTCACTGCGACTTTTATCCATATATAAAAGCTGGTCTCGTCCATTTTTTCAATTACAATGTCCTTGCCAAAACGGTCTATAACCGCATTCGCAAGGGTATTATCAAATTGAAGATTAACTGTCACTTCTTCCCCACCGAACATATTAAAGACTTTCTTTGTATACTCAGCTATATCAAAATGCTCTCTATCCAACAAAGGATCTCTGTCCTCATCAATCAGATCTATCTCCGTCATTCTGTCTACTCGATAATGCGTGAAATCGTTATATTTGGTTGAAAAAGTGATCAGATAATAGTTCTCATCATCCCATGATAAAGCATAAGGACTGACTGTATACTTATCACCATTTTTTCTGTATACCTTTTCTTTTTTGATATCATAATCAAAATATTCGAAATCCACCTTTTTGTTCTCTGCAATTGCTGCATGAAGCCTATCTACGTTATAATAAATGCTTTCATTGATTGTCTTAATCCGATTTGAGACGTAAACTTGTCGATGCAACGACTGCGCTTGCTTATGACTTGCTAAGCTCTCAATCTTCTTGATCAGCTCGTTACTTTTTTTATACGTGACAAACTTCGAGCATTGTACAGCATCCACCAATAGCTTTAGCTCTGGCAACTCGAATAACCTACTGGCTACAAAATAGTCTGTTGTCTTTGATTTCCTTGTTGCTATATCAAGCCCATAATGCCTTAAAGCTTCAATGTCATCATAGATAGATTTACGCTCTGCAGTAATTCCATAACGATCAAGTTCGGCAATCATATCATTGATTGTTACGGTATGCTCTTCATCTGTTTTTTCGAGTAGCATTTTCATTAAATAGAGAAGCTTCAGCTTCTGATTAGAACTTTTAGCCATGACCCCACCTCTGTTATCTCAATATTGTTCCAAATAATAACAACACCTCCAATGATATCATAATACCACAAGAGGTGTCCAATAAATAGGATAGTGTTTCTTTTTTCTATTTACCAATTCCCAAATTGATTTTTCCTGCAAAGCCAGAGTTTTTTAACCACTCAAACACGTCCTGATTCATATCGATAAGAGTTACCACACGTCCTGAAGTAAGGAGCTTTATGAATGTCAATACACTGTCTTTCAGGCTGAGTTTGTCCATTAAACCATTATATGTAGTAACATAATCGTTAATGGCTGTAATTGCGATTGTACTGCCTATGCTACCATTTGAAAATATACTTTTTTTACTATCCAATATCTTTTTTTCAGGTGTGTCAGCGATGATCTTATCGAGCGTTTCCAATACTCCTGCAATTGATGATGTCCTATCAGATATATAAGCTTTCCAATTTCTCATTAATTCAGTATCTATCTTATCAAGTTCTCTTTTCAATGAATTTACAAGCATTTTGTCATAATCATCGTGCACCACTTTATTTTTTAATCGGCTTATGGCATCTTTTATTGGTTCAAAATCGACAGAAATATCACAGATTGTTGAAAGAGCAAGGAATGAGTTGAAAACACTGTTAAACTTACTGTTCATATCTCTATAAGTTGGCAGAAAACTTTTTTCAATTTCGTCTTTTCGGTTCTTATACACATTAGAATTTTTATAAGATTCACCGGCAGCGGTAATTTCCTCTATTCGTGCAATCAAGGTATTAGTTATTGCCATCTTCAACACCTCCGATATTTACAATTTTTTGTGTCATTTCGTCGAGACCTTGAGATATACCCTGCTTATAACTTTCAATGGTTTCCTTAGAAGCAGTATCTACAAAACTGCTAAACAACCTTTCTTTTTCATTTAGTAGGTTATTAAAGGCAAGCAAAGCTGCATAAAATTTTTCAATCTCGTCAAATGGATTTTTGGCAATCTTCATCAGTGTTTCAGATACCTTTTGAGTATCCTGTAATCTGCTTACATTGTTAAGAGCTGTTACCAGTTTTCTTGGAGCAGTAGATGGTTTAATAACTTTGAAGTCATCTTCGGTATAGCTCAAATTAAGATAGCTTGTCAAAAACTCCAAAAATTCTTTCATTGCCTTAAAAGATTCAGATATAGATTGTTCCTCAAAGTTGTTATCTAAAATACTTCCGAAAAAGTTGAGATATTTTTCTGCTTCACTATTCTCAGCCTCAATTATTCTTGAAACATTATTCAGAAACACATTTATAAAGTTTGCAGAATGATACCATGTACTTTTGTATTCCGCTGTATCTGTAGGACAAAGTCCCACTAAGTTCCACTGCAATGATTTCAGTTTTCGTACCTGTCTTAAAATTTCTAAAGCATCTACAAAGATATATTTTGTTTCACCAGCCTCTGCGCTACCAACGGATTTTGAAAAATAAGCAAGTGTATCCTTTACTAACTTTTCTTTATAGTTGGTATCTTTTAACACTATAGATTTAAGCTCCTGCCAGGCTTTGCTATGAGTAGTTTGCTCTGTAAAATTTGGAGTTGCCCCTAGAAGCTCAACGACAATATCTTCACTTGATTTTGAAATGTCTATACCACCAAACAAAGTCTTAATGCAATATACTGCAGCAACATTCCACTGCGGCAGATTCCATTCTGTAGATTTTCCTTTTGGTGCAACAACACACTCAATCAATTCTTTCCTGTGTTTTTCAAGCCAAGCCGTTGCTGTAACAAGGTAATCACCACTACCTTCAAAATGCCATGTGCTATTTCCGGCATATCTCCAATTCGCCAAGGCAATTAAAAGGGATTGTGTTTCTTTGCTTCTTTCAAGAACAAAGCCATCACCTAATGAAATGTTCTGCCCTTCTATATGCACCCTGCCACGAAGGTTAATATAGTTTGTTACAAGCAACATAGGCACACCCTCAAGCTCCCAATCAATACCCGAAGCTATAAAAGGATACAAGCAATCTCTTAAAATAACATGATTTACTAATGTTTTATTTTTACCCAGCCATTCGTCTAAATCCTTTTCTATTTCAACAAGCTTTGCCGGTCTGTTTGATTGCACAACTGTTGGTTGTGTAGGGATTATTATTTCGGGTGTAGTTGGGGATATTTCAACAGATATAGATTGTGTAACAGGTTTTGGCTCACCAGTAATATCAGCATAGACATTAAATGCTTTAAAAACATCAGCAGTTAAACCACCAAGTCGTCCTGCTTCACGTCTTGTAGTACCGTCACCCCAAAGTTTGAGTAGTATTCCACGTTGGAGCGCACTGCTTGTATCAATTGCAATATTTCCGTCATTATATAGAGGGCTTTCCCAACGTGGCATAGAAATGTCCGCATTTGCAAAATTGTTTTCACTTGAAAGCAATTCTTCAGGAGAAACACCCCACAACTTTAGAACATGTGCAATTATGCTTTTAATAAACACACGAGGGGTTTTCTTTTCAGGGGATAAGCTGTTATATAATTTCCATAAAGCATTATCGTTGAATGGAAAAATTGATAGTCTTACACTGTTGCAATCAACTGCAGCCCATGTGTGAGAACATTCAAAAACGGGCAAAGCTTCTTCGTTAGAACCTTTATCAACCCATGCACTTATTATCTCATCAGGTAAATTTATTGCGTTTATATATTTAGCCGCAAACTTCGCAAGCTGCGTTCTATTTCCAAGTACAGACTTTTCTTGAATATAAATATTGTTTTTTATTCTTTCTTTGATGCTTGCGTTCAACTTATCTCTATAAAAAGCATTTGTAGAGCCAACTACAGAAATCATGCGACAATAATCATAGTTTCCTTCGGCATTGTGGTCAGTAAGCAGCACTTCCATTAGAGCTTCGTCAATACCTGTAAAGGAGTTAATGTCTTCTACAAAAAGGGTAAGATTCATTCCTTGACTTTTTAACACCTTACGCAAAGAAGCAAATAACTTTTTAAAATCTGCAGTTTGAAGCTTCATACTCCTTTGAATTACATTAGATACTTTCGTGTTAAGATAATCCGCAACCTTTTGACGAATATCAGCACCATTTCTTGGGTCAGCAAATTTTTCGGCAAGTCGTATTGTAAAGTCGGCCGCACGACCATCAAAAATATTCAACTTGCTTTTTATTTGTGCAAGAGAGATTGCAAAATCAGATTCTACAAACATTGGAGCATCACTAATATTTACTATGTCCTCATTTACAGTTTCTATTTTGGCTCGTATTCTTTCAATAGGACCATCAGCAGTAAGTAAAAACTCATTTTGAATGAAGATATCCATAAGGTAAGTAGCAAGCCACTTTCTTGTTCGTAAGTCTATAATGGCAGCTTGGTTATTAGCATCGGATTCAATTTCAAGCGTGAAATTAAAATTTATAGTTTTCTTTAATTCATCACCGGTTATATTACTTTTTGCATTTTTAATTGTTTTAAGTTCATTATCTTTAATTTCATCGGGGAAAATATCAGCTTCTAAAAGCTGTGTTAAAGCATCTTGTAAAGTATTGTGCGCGCGAGAAATCAAAAGCACAGCTTCCTTGCTTCTATCAACACTATTGATATACTTTTCTTTTAGCCATCGTATTAAATGCGACTTACCAGAACCATTGCTACCTTGTACCATAATGAATTTGTGTTCATGCTGATCTGCAAGCAGTATGTTAGACAATAATTCATTTTCTGATATTGACTTTCTATTTTCTATATCAAGATATAGATTTTCAAACGGAACGTGGGTAAGTAAGAAATCGCCAATAGAAGTTGTAGTCGCTTCAGTTTGAATTACTTTAGAAATCCTGTTTAATATAATTTGATTCATCTTAATCACCTCACAATGATTTCAGTAATATTATTGGTATGAGGATTGCTTATGGAATTTGATAAGTGCCAAATATCTCCACTATCTGTAGTGTATTTCAACTCTACAGCCCCATTCAAATGTAAAACTCTAAGTCCCATCGAAAGTGCTACGTTAACATCATTGCCGCTTACGCAGTCAGAAAAAACAGGACAGCTTTGTGTAAGTAAACCAAAAAATTCTCGAGCAAGTATTGGTTTTCCCTTTTTGAACGGGTTTTCAAATGTGAGCCAATCTAAAATTATATTATTAGTGGCAAAAACCAATATTTCGCTACCACCTGATTTTGAAAACATACCCAACCCAAGAGTGGCCATCCAAAACCTGAAACCAAGAACATAATCCTTTTCAATACCCGAAAACATGTCATTAGGGATGACTACTGCCAAGTCCTGAGCGGACTTATATGTAAAAATATCTGTTCCTTGTGATAGATACCATTTAGCAAGTGCGGTAAAAATTGTACCCCCACTTTTAAATACATCCATAAATATTGCATATCGAAAAGCTCTAAAAGATGAGAGTTGTTCCTTGCTAAAATTTACTACCACTATATCGTCTGCATTTTCAGAAATAAATCCACACTCAACCGCAAAACGATAAGCTTTATTATATATTTGGAGTTCATCGCTATCAAGTGTAATCAATCTTTTAACTTCATCTTTGGCGTATGCCTTGCTTCCAGCTAATTTACATATTGAGTATATCATTTCAGGCATACATTCATGTCTTAAGCTATCTGAGATTTTCATGCTGTTTCGCCTCCTTCAATTAGTTTGTATTTTGTAATCAGATCTGGATATTTAATCAAAGCTAACTTAAATTCATCTGCTTGATAAAAAGTGATAATATCATTGTTTTCACGGTTTACACATTGTATCATTTCTATAGATGCACTGCTTAAATATCCACTTGTTATTAATAAATATTTATGAGCATAATTTAGCTTTAATAAGTATGGTATTTCAGTGAACATACTTCTACTAAAGTATTGCTTTTTACTTTTCTCAGTAAACTTACATTGAATAATCCATAATTGGTTGCTATCTTCTGAAAGCAGATGATAATCCTTTTTCCGTGCTAGTAAATCTTTTCCACCATCATAAGCATTTATTTTACCAACTGGATGTATATCATAGAATCTTTCTTTTGTTAAAAATTCCATTGTAAGCTTTTCAAATTGCTCTGCCCCAAGATGATTTAATTTAATCTTATTAATTTTTTCTGGAGGTATAAATTTATGAAATGTTCCCATTGCTTTTTCCAAATAATTATATTCAGAGTATCTCGCATAATCAATATTCTCACTTAGCTTAATAAATCCACAAATTGCTTCCGTTTTGAAATGCAGATATGTTGATTTGTCAGAAAAGAGTTGAATGTTTGAACAACTATCTACAATTAAAAGATTAGACACGACTTCATCATAAAAAAGTTTATCAACTCCATAAAAACTGCCATCAATTTCAAACAAAAAATAATTTACGCCTATATGAGTATTAATGATTTCTGTTAACACGTTATCCTGTTTATTAATAACTATTCCATCATTTATAAAACTAAAAACTATACTATTATCATGCCTTTTAACCATGTTGTCTTGTAAAATATAACCTCGACTTATCATAGAATTCTTAAAAGTCTTCCACTTTGTTTCCAAAAAATTAAAATATATTTGTTTTGCCGTTAATCCTTCTGTTTCAACACCTTCCAAAGTGGATTCCCATTTTTCGCATGCAGATAAAAACATGTCAATAAATTCCAGATTTGCACCGATATCGATGCCAAAATATCCAATTCTCTCATCATCAAATGGTGCTCCAATATAGTTAAATTCAGATATTTCAGGTGGTGCATAAAAACTCTGCGTTAATATAGATTTTAAATATGATGATTCATATATAACCACTTCACCATGATGTTCAAATTCTTCATAATCATACAACGGATGTACAAACTCGTAAAAAATGTCAAATGTGTTCTCGACTTCATTTATTTCAATAAATACATCTGTATGATCGTTAAATAAAAATCTCATGATTTCCTCATCATCAGCATAATCAAACAAACTATATTTTTCATTTATTTTTGTTATAAAATCATTGCAAGACATATTATTGCACCTCACGAAAAGAATTGTTCCCCCATTAAATTTTGCTCGACGATTTCACTTAGCGGTCGCATTTGAGATTTAATATATTGCTCTGCTTCAGCAATATGAATAACTTTGTTTCCAGCATCTGCTTTTTCATAACGGACAGCAAAATCATATAGTCTTTGATTATCACTTTTATTATCACTATATACCAATGCGCAGACTCCGCTTAGCCATTTTATATCTATCTGCAAAGCTTCTTCCAGTGTTAGAATAAGATATTTGTAGCTATCATAATATGAAAGATTATCGAGTAACTTTTCTTCATTGTATGCTTTCGGAGCAATGATAACATTAACACCTTTTTTTACCAAAAACTCAATACAATTGCACAGTTTATCTCCTTTGCAAGTATCTGTTATTGATAGCATAATAGAGTTGCTAACCGACAAGAAAGTAGTAAAAATGTCATTTGAATTGGTCCGAAATTCCGTTGATAGTTTAACTTTATCGCTTTCAGCAAGGATATGCCCTCCATTATAGAAATGCTCAAGCCCTGCTTTACGACAATATGGACAACCATTACATATCCTTTCAGCATAAGGGAACTCATCGACCAAAAATTTAGAATAACAACCTGTGCTTTCTGCTTTCAAAAGCTCTTTAATCGAAGCAATTCCTTCATTTATCCTTTCTCGTTCTTCTTCTCTATATCTTGTTATGTAATCCTCAAGCAAGTCTGTATGTTCAAGCACCTTAATATTTTTAAGTCGAACATGTATTTTGTAATCATCTGAACGAATATTGTTTACATCAATAATCTCAATTAGCCCAGCTCTAAACAAGAGTAACAACACATCTTTATTCCAACCAGCATTACGCTTTCCGGTTTGACTAAATCTTAAATGCTCTGGAGGCACATTCACATCTATCCAAACTGTATCTGGGGTAACTCTCGCTGATTCTGCAAGCAACTCTTTCCATCTATTTACTAATGAAGATACTGTCAATACTATACCTTTGGTAAGGCTTTTGACATACTCTTTATCTATTTCTTCATAGGTTAAGAAATAGTTGAGTGATGAATAACCGTCACGTCCAGCTCGTCCTACTTCTTGATAAAAACGACTAATATTTTCAGGAATATAGGCTGTTATGATAGTGCGGATATCTGCTTTATCAACGCCCATACCAAAAGCAGAAGTAGCTACAATAATGTCTATTTTGTTCTTATTCCAATCCTCAATAATAGACTGTCTGTCATTGTTACCTGTTTGACCTGTAAATAAATCTACATTTTTGTACCCCATGTCTTTAATTGCATCGAAGTATTTAACACCTTCTTCCGGACCAACTGTATAGACAATAATAGGTCTTGGAGTCTGACAAACCAGTTTCTTAACAAGGTCTATCCTTTCATATTCACTATTGCATTTATGATAGTAATAACTTGGCTCCGGTCTTAGCTCGTCAGCTCGATATTCCGTAAAAATATCATCTGCAAATATAGTTTTAATAATTTCAGTATCTTCTACTGTGTAGGTAGCCGACAATAATATTGTCTTTAATCCATTGGGACAGTTAGCTTTTAGATTGTTTCTGAACGAGGACAGCAATTGGAACTCTGGTCTAAATCTTACGCCCCAATTAACAATCAAATGAGCTTCATCAACAATCAAAGCACTTATCTTACCATTTTGGGCAGCAGCATTAATTTTGTTTTGAAACTCTTTATTTTGCAAGGCCTCAGGCGATATATATAAAATCGGGAGTGTACCAGCTTCAACGCCATCATAAATCAACTTTTTCTTCTGCCAATCAATCCCTGAATGATACGCAAGAGGATATGAATCCGCACCAAAAACATTATCATAAACAATTTTAGATGTTCTTTCATGATCAATGGCAAGAGCTATCGTTGGTACAACAACAATTATAAGCCCATTATATGAGTTAGAAATGGCCGGTAACTGCCATGACAAGCTCTTACCGCCACCTGTCGGCAAACATGCGAGCAGCGTTTCATTACTTTCCATATTGGCAATAAAATACATAAGAATTTTTTGGGACAATGAGGTATATGTCGTATATCTATAATAACGGTAGAGTCTGCCGTCAGCAACCGAGGGCTTATTCACTCTGCGTTTTTTTAACTCATAGGTTGATTTCAAATCGGGAATATTAGGCATAATTACTGTATCTATATTTACTTTGTATCCGTTGTGAGATTGAAAAATAAACCCAAATAGATTTTTATGTTCAAACATCTTGCGGTAAAGTTCCGCTGAAATATCAAACCCACAGGTGAAATAACTCATGCATTGCCGTAAATGACCGCAAAAATCTAAAACCTTGTTTTCACGAAAGGACTTTAAGGTTCTAAGTACAGGCAAATATTTAGATTTTTCATTGGTTATTTCAATAAACTGTTCTACATCACCTATGGCAATGTCTATGTCTAAGGTGCTAATTAGTACATCTTGCAGAGTAATAATCGGAGTTCGCATGAGTTCACCTCCCACAATTATTTATCCAACATTACAAACGCTATAGAATCGAGCTCAATAATCGGATTTTCTAAGCCGTACATTAGCGCTTCTATCTCGTCATGCCCTTTGAGCAGAGCATTTTCATCTTTGTATCCATAAAACAGTTCACGAGCATTGTTAGCGGTTAAAATTCTCTCAAGCTCTTTTTGAGCATTTTCTATTTCTGTAAAAAGTTGAGTCTGCTCTGTAGCGTATCTTCTTCCTTTACTATATGATGACTTTATAAAGCTTTGCCATTTTTCAACCGGGAAGATTTTCTTAAAGTTATCTATTGCCCCATTATCTCGTTTGCCAAGATGTATGGGTTTCTTTTGTCCGAAGGACTCAATTTGATCAACAATTTCAATCGAATCAACGCCGTCATGCTTTGGATTTATACTATTTGTAAACAATATTTGTTCACTTGGTAGGTATCTACTAATCAAAGTAATTAAGTCGGGCGAAAACCCTTTTTTATAAAGCATAATCGGATTGTATTTAATGCTCCATGTCTGCACCAACCCTGCCCATTGCAATTCGCAACCAACATATTTAAAGGCAACACTTCTGCCTTTATAACATTCCTCAGCATTAGTTGTGATACTATCAAATAATGGATTGAAGGGAGCAAAGAAAGTTAGATTTTCATGTTTAACAGCAGCAGTCCTTGAGAATGTACCTCTAATATCATTCTTATACTTTGAACGCCTTACCATTTCGTCCATTCTCGGTGGGAAATAAAGCGTATTTTCCATAGAACGCTCACTTAATTTGGTGGTATCTATAGAAACTACCTTACTTCCGTCCTTAAAAGCATTTGTTACGCTGATGCCTCTAAATCCAGCCATGTGTGGCCAAGCCAACATAGTGTTCATAAGTTCTTCACCATCATTATCGGTAAAGTGTGCGATGAGCTTATTCAGTTTTTCTTGAAGATCAACATCAAGTTGCCTTGCCAAGTCGTAATAACGTTCCTTTTCAATCTCCTCATTCATCTGATTGGCAAAATTCGATATTTCTGAAATAACGTCAGCCAATCCGAAACGCACATCATTTTTCAGAGCCGTTTCAATTGTGTTATGTATCTGCTCAAAAGCAATTTCCATTCCACACAGAGATTGTTTAAAGATGTTTAATCCTTTGTCGTAAATATCAAAAAGGTTATCTTCTAAGCTACTTTGTGAGTGGATAACTACAGAAATTACATCTTTACCGCTTTTACGCCCTATTCTATCCAAACGACCTATACGCTGTTCAAGTGTTGCCGGTGACCAAGGTAGGTCACAATGAATGATATAATCGGCAACTTGAAAGTTACGACCTTCTCCACCAGATTCATCACACACCATAAAACGGCAACTTTCATCGTTTTGGAATAATGTGGCCGCATCTTGCATTTCTTCGGGAGATTTACCACTGTGGAAAGTGCATGTTGATTCATTCCCAAAAAACTGCTTAAAGCACTGTTCAAGTTTTTTTGCAGTGGCAGTAAACCCTGTGAAAACCAAGAATTTTTTATCTGAATTAATATCCTCTTGGTCAATGTAATCTAAAATCTTTGAAAATTTGCTGTAAAAGTTATCTATATCATCGCTTACTTCTGATATGCGAGTGATTTCATAGTCATAAGCCTGTTGCCACTTTTTCGCAAAGGAAATAACCTTTTCTGTATCAAAGGCTTTAAGGTAAGGTTTATTCTGCGCAATAACATCAAGCAGGGCATAAGGTGTACTTGTCACAGCACTAATTAATTTTTTTACTAAATCAATGTCATTATCAACTTCGTTATTGCATAAATCGCCAGCTAAGTCAATAACAGCGTTATAACAGTTTTCTTCATAAAAACCTATATCGCTTCCCACCATTTCATAACGAATATCTACAAGCTGCCTTTTAATGTCTGCAGAAGTTATCTCAGCTCTGCGGTGGCGAATTATTCCACGTTCAATTTGATAAAATTCAGCAATATATGATAATGCCAGCTTAACTTGTGATAATCCCATATCGTCCGCACTGGCATCAATATTCGATATAAGTTCCATAAGCTTATCATCATTTATTTCATCGTTTATCTGTTGCAAGCTGTCAATAAAATCATCATGTAAACTGTATGGGATATAGTCCGGCAAATCTCTCATTAAGTTATAAACAATATCCTGTATGCTTTTTTGCTTGCTTAAAAGGTCGTTAAAAATACTTAACGGTATGTTTTCAAATCTTACAGGATTAAGCAATGTTAATAATTTCCCATATTCTTGTTCTCTGTGCAAAATAGGAGTAGCACTTAAAAGTAACAAATTATCAGTTGCCTTACATAATTTCAAAACAGCAGAAAAAAGTTCATCATTACTAAGAAGCTTGTGAGTTTCATCAACCACACACATATCCCATTTGCAAAGCTTTACTATTTTCTCGTAGTCTCTTGATAAATTGTTTGATGAAACCAACATCATTTGCGTATCTGAAATTTTATCAACACCCCATATTGGAGCATCTTGCCAAAACTTAAAGGATATTTCTGTTTGCCATTGATAAATAAGAGTTTCAGGCACGATTATTAAAGAGCGTAAATTTGGTCTTTTATCAACCATTCCCTTTATAATAGCTAATGCTTCAATCGTTTTGCCTAAACCCACTTCGTCAGCAAGCATAAGCCGACAAGGGTTCTCTGACAAAGCTCTGACGATTGTATCTACTTGATGAGTGAATAGATGTACTCTTGTTCCTAAAAGGTTTTTAAAACCAAAAGGTGCATTGGCAATAACATTCAGCGACTTGCTTACAATTCGTCTGCTGATATACCAACTTGGATTTTGAAGCTCATATCTCAGCATTTGCCTTGCCGGATTAAAATTTGCTCTTGTAAATGGGATTTCTATCTGTGTTTCTGAAACTTCACCTACGGTCGCTTTACCATCTTTGAAGTATTCTACAAAGTAGGTATAGTGTTTTTCTTTGTCATCATTCTTAGAAACACAAAGCAACTTAACTCTACGTCCTTTAAACATAACTATACTATTTTCAAGAGCTGTCGCACGGGTTACATATTTTTCATGGTAAACCTTCTTTTCGGGAATGGTAGTAAAAAATGAACGCAGATTCAAAGGGTCATAGAAAGTCACCATAACCACCCCTGTTTCTTCGTCCACCTCTGAAACTTGTCCCAAAAAGTATGTTCTTGATTCATGAATTACTTCAGTTTCGTTATCAACTGGACACCGTACATACATACCTACTTTGTGCATATTATCTCCCACCTTACTTTGCCACAACTTAGTTGCGTATATATAAAGTTTACCATATGTTCTGTCCTATAAACCGGACTACAATTTGTACCCTAACTCACATCAACCATTGTTTTTGCTGTTAATGACGCCAACTTAATCTCATTAGTCGATAATGAGAATCTCTTGTGTGGCTCAAATTCTACTGTTTCGCCGGTATTATTGTGTATAGCTTCAATCTGATAAAGACCTGCTTCATCAATATTCATATAAACAGTAATATTATCATTTGTATAATATATCGGTAAATAAAACTCGAAATTGCATATTTGACGTTTTTCTTCAACTTGACCGCTTTTTATAATAATCTCATTTAAACGCAAAGATACCGTTTCTGAAAGAGCATGTCCAATTTTCAGATCAAATTCTTTTCGTTTCTTAAAAGGATATTCCGTACCCATTGCAACAAACAATTGACTGTGTCCTGCATGTTCAAGTTCAATATCTCTTGCCACAATGCTCTCACATTTATTAAGCATAAACGGCGGTATAGGTATTCCATCAGAAATTGCTGCTTGAATGGCTGCTCCTTTAGCAACAGCTTGTTCAAAATCATTTGATAGCATAATACGATTTTTTGTAATGCCCATATCCTCAAAGGTTTCTAAGATTATATCTTTGATAAAAGGTATCTGAGAACTACCACCTATTAGAAGTACCTCACTAATATGCTCGCGCTTTTTACTTATCTGATTCAAAGCCGTTTCAATTCTATCCCTAAAATTCAGTTCATCACTCATAAGCACATGCTGTTCAAACTGCTCACGAGTTATTTCAATAGGCTTATACTGCCCTTCAAACACAATAGTTGCCTTCTCTGATGTTGACAATATCATCTTTATTTGTTCCAAGTTTCTTTTTAACCTGAATATAAAGTTTTTTACATTAGGCGCTACATTATCGGCAAACCTCATCTTGTTATGATTTATATAACTATCATAATATCCGTCAAATGCCTTATAGACATCATTTATAAAACAGTCATCGTCATAGTTTCGCTTCAATATCTTTAAGATAACTTTTGCAAAAATAAAGTCTATTATATTCCCACCAAGTTCAGTATCTCCACCTATTGCAATTACTTTTGGTATTACTTCTCTATCATTAAGAGAAATACCAATTAAAGATAGGTCTAGTGTTCCACCACCAAAATCAAAAACTAAAATCTTTTTGTCCTGCTTACCCTCGAAGAAATCCAAGCCTTTGTTTTTGTACTCAGAGAATATATGATACATTATGGCAGCAGTAGGTTCTTCTATCAAAAATTTAGGAGTCATGTCCGCTATCGTACCAGCTTGCATTGTTGCATCCTTTTGACTTTGGTCGAAAAACGCAGGAACAGTAATAACCGCATTTCTTACCTGGTTGTGGTGTATCACATTCAAGTGGCTTAATATGTATGATGAAATTTCCTGTGGCGATTTATCAAACATAGTTTTTCCTGTTTGTATTTCAATTTTGTCTGTTTTTCCAAGTCTAACCTTTACCAGTTCAACGGTACTGTCTGGCTTTTCATACAAGCTTTTAAGTGCAGTATTGCCAACTCTATACTGCTTTTCATTTTCAAAATATACAACAGACGGGAAACTCTCGCTTCCGTCATCATCGGGCAAGCACTTCACATCAAAGCTATCATCTAAATTTTGAGTTACTTTTGCAACAAGGCAGTTTGATGTGCCAAGGTCAATTCCGTAATGTGCCATGAATTTCACCTCGCTTATATTTTTATTTACTTATCGTCATTCCCGCTACCTTTTATTTTTATCGGTTTCTTTTTGATATCGTTTTCAATAACGACTGGTGTTATAACAGGCTTATCTTCATCACTGTCCCAAAGCCCTATATCCGAAAGTTCTCCTGTAACAATCCCTACGCTTGCAATTATATTATTAAGAGTATCAATCATTACCGATTTATCATCTGCTTGATTTATCTGCATTCCGAGAACTGTTGAAGTGGAAGCAATAGCAACAATTCTATCTCTTGTAATTTGCAGTTTCTTCTTTGTTTCGCCTATCGTGGCTTTTTTGACCCTTACAGCATCATTTTTTGCTTCTTCAATCAATTCCGTTGCTCGACTAACCTTGCTTTGCAGATTATCTTTTTCAGCGGTGAGCTGTGATATAACATCAGCTTTTTGCATGGTTATCTCATACATGAAAGAAACAACCTCGGTAATAAATATTGCTTTTTCTTTCTCATCTGTTAATCCATAATAGTGCTCGTTCAGAAGATTTTTAATTAGCATTGTTACACCCCTTTTATAACCAGTGCATTCCTACAATCCAATGGTGATTGCTGGTTTTGAAATGATGTCGGTAGAGAATTAAATATAGCTCTTTATCCCTGCGATTGAGTAACTTCATATACTTTTTCTTTTTCTCGTCAAAAGCATCATTCTTATATATCCAATTCCAGAAGTTGATCCACCTGTAATCCTTATTCAATAGAGAAATTGGATTTTGATACGCTGGCATACCGCATACATATACAGAAAGATAGTGCTTTATATTTTCAATTTCGCTTTCTTTGTCTACGTAAATTGACAAATCCTCAACTTTGCTTATCTTTAATATGCAAAAGCGTTGCTTTTCGTTGTCAAAAAAAGTCTGTGGCGTGGTCGATTTTGCATCACAAATAGCCTTAAAAGTATTTATTTTGTTAGCACCTAGCCTTGCGCTTCCACTTATCAGAAACAGACTGTTGTCATTGCCAAGATGTTTCCTTTGCATATTACCACTTACCGAAGTAACAAAGCCAATATCCCAAAAAACATCTCCCTCACTTGATACTATTTGTTCTTTAACAAGGTGTATAGGCACAATATTTTGACTTCTCGTTTCCATTGCAATAACATTAAACTCACCTGTCTGTGGTCTCGTTTCGGTTATTGCTAAGGTTAAAAATTCTGTCAAAGCGCTCATATTACTTATCCCCCTCTATTTGTGCAAAGGCTTCATAATAATCACGAAGGCATACTTCACTAAAATTGCAGTTTTCACACACTCTTTTATGTGGCAGTTCATCACGACGTGGATAGAGCTGATTAGACACCATATAATTCGAAATTAATTCAGGCAATCCGTCTTTGTCAAAGTTCATTTGTTTTTCACCTGTTCCTGCATCCACCCATTGTGCAATTAAATAGTTTTCTTTTCGCTTTTCATAGGCAAGCTCAAGAAAGATATTTTGGGGACGACCTGATTCCTGCCCTGCTAGTAAAAATACCAATTGCTTACGAGTATTTCTTTCAATATCAAGAAACACAACCTTATCCCAAAACGGAAAAAGCTTATGAACAGCTTCAAACTCTACTGCGATAACTTGCTCTAATGATTCACGTTCAAAATTATGGTTTCCCTTTATAAACGCATACATGAAGTTTGACACATAATATTTAATATGGTAATCGCTATAATACTCAATAGGTGCTTTCAAAACCTCATTTTGTAAAAACTTATATGGGCATATAGAAAACATTTCTTTTGCTTCTTGCTCCAACTTCCCGCTACTAAAGTTCTTGTGACTGGAGTCAGTTTCTTCATCAGTTAAAAATGAAGTCGTTTCATCTTCATAGTAAATATGTTGTTTAAGTCCCAGTACATTGAGTAGATAATATGGCATTTGTTCTTCGCCATTTTCTTCCTGAATGTAACTGAGCTTCACTCCGCACTTTGTAAAGAAAGCTCCATAAAATAATGTATATTTTAAAAAATTGCGCATTTCAAGTAAGCCTTTGTTCACAATAGGTACTGCTGATTGTGCTTCTTCATATCCATTAAACATATCTAAAGTTAGTGGCCATGGTAGTATGTCATCCGGTTGCTTTAGCATTTGTACGTTTGATAAGCAGGCAAAGTGATAATTAGTTGCCTTTGATTTTCTGCTCAATAATACACCACCATCTATTTGAGAAAAATCTCTAACAATCCAATTTGAAGTATCACCGGTCTTTCTTTCAGATAAGAAAAAAGAAATTGCCTCCTTAACATCTTCAATGTTTCCTATAACTTCGCCTTCACCATAGGCGTTTAGCTTGTCTGTAATTTCACTAATCAACGCTTGTTCCGTTTTTGAAAGAGTGATACTACTTAACGACGGAATGGATATTATTTCCATAAGTGTTTTAAAGTGTCTGCCAAAGTCAACTGTTGGATTTACGTCTTTAAAAAGCTTATTTGCAACATCCTCTATAAACTCCAAGAAAGCTTTAAATTCAGATAACTCAGCCAGTGTAATGTTGAAAAAAGACAGTTTCTTTAATGGAGAATATCTGTTATTCCTGAAAATAATTTGCAGTGCTCTTTCCAACTCTCTAATGCGCTTATAATAATCTGTTATAGTTTCAATATTGCTAAAATACAGTTTCGTTTTGCTGATAATTTCAAACACATTTGAAAGACCATTCCCTTTATAAAGATTAGAAACGGCACATTCACTAAGACTTTTATCATTAAGTGTCAATGTGTTCTTTTCAAAATCCCACATTTGATAGATCCCTAATATAAACTGACCTATGGGATATGACAAAAAAGGTTTTTGATTAAACTGCTCAGGAAAATACATTTTTAAAACCTCATTGCTTGATTCACCACGAACAGCGTAATACTGTGTACGCATTTTATTAAGATTTTCGCCTGATTTTTTAAATACCTGTCTAACCTCTCGGTCGGTAAAAGAAGTTAAGTTGCTAAACACAGTCACTTCTTCTGTCGGATGTATGGCAAGTTTTTTACCTTCGATAATACCAGCAATAGCTACTCCCAACTTTTTCCCAGAAGAAATGTTCAGCTCTGATTGATACTCAAATTTTGTATCACACCATGAGTAAACCTCTTTCCAAGTCTTATAAACATTCGGGAGATTTTCGGCATAGTTTATAAGGAATATAACTTCAATACCGATGTTCTCTAATAACTTAAAAAGGAAATACATTTCGGGTGTGATCCTATGAACACCATGAATAATAATCCTGTCAAATATAGAGTCGTCATTATTTGTTATCAACGATAGAATATAATTAGCTCTGTCTAAGTCATCTGAATATGATAAAGGAGAAAACACATCGTTTGGTGCTTGCTTTATTTTCTTATTCAAATGTTCTATGATTGTATGGATTGCTTCGTAACCATCTTTTGGTGTAACAATAGGCAACGTAATACCTAGTTGCATATACTCCGGTGTACGATTACAAAGATAAGCAATTTCATCATTTATTGTTGAACGTGCCGCAATGATAAAATTTGATTTATTTAATTGCTTCAAATTCTCTAACAATTCTGTGCAGCCACTTTGCAGGACCTTCTCGTAAATATCAAGTAGCATTATTTGTTCATCGGATAATTCGCTGTGATTAAACTTGCTACTGTCACAACCAAGTATAGACAGAAATTTCACTGATTCCACAACATCTGCTATATTAAACCTAAAAGCAGCTTTTGCGTCGGCATCTTTTAAGGATCTTATAATATTTGATACAGCTAGAAACACCTGAATATCATTTTGAGGGTTGTTTGTATAACTACCCAATACTCGCTCAATAAGAGAATTTACAGTTCTCAAAATGCCAAAACTCGTTCTTCCGTATTCAGATTCGAGCCCTTGCACCAGTGTATCGGAAGCACAATAGTGTGGGAACTTGGTGACAATACTCCAAAGCTCCTCGTTCTTGTTTATCTCAAATGGATTTGGATATGTAAAGATTCTCACTTTGCTCCCTCCGTTATCATGTTATTCCAACAATTAGCATGTTTTCGTGAGCCTGAATTATCAGAGAAATATATAATACGCTTGATAGCTCTCGTTAAAGCAACATATAATATTCTCGTTTCTTCACGTCTCCGATCTATGAGTTCATTCTTTTGAAACTTCTTATAAAGGTCATTTTCAAAAGAAGACTTGAAATTATTGCCCATAACCCTATAACCGACTTCATTCCCTGAATAAATCAGATCTACATCACCTTTGGCTCTGGCACTTGATATATCAAAGTCGCAATACGGCAAGATTACCGTATCAAACTCTAAGCCTTTTGATTTATGAATGGTAGTGCAGATAATCTGTGCCTTTGAATTCTCAATATCATATGATTCTCGTGCTTCTTCCTCTCGTCTTGTTAGTATCATAATTTCCAAGTAGTCAGACAGCTTGTTTATAGTCAAATAATCCGTATTGGAAGCTAAAATCAATTTTTCAAACAGTTGATCGAGATTTCTAATATAATAAGATTCGCTTCTTTCGATATCTTTACCAGTAGCACCAATCTTTTTTGCAAATATCTCCCAGGGCTTAACATCGTCAACAATATCACGAATGACCTTTAATACCGGCTCGGTACGCAGTCTTCCAATATATTTATTCCACTTATTTAATTTCGCAGGAAGATTACTGTAAAAGTATTCAGTTATCTCTGTATCTTTTTTGCTCCACAAGAAAGTCTTTGGCATATTATCAGAGATATACGAGGTAGTATAAAGGTTGTAAAGATATTTAGGTGATAGATTGAATTTCAAAGCCAATATCAGCTTAAACAGGTCTATAGTTGGATCTATTCTAAACAGCTCTCCTCCAATTTCAGTTTCAATATTGATTTGATTCCTTTCACACAATTCTCGTATTTCTGTAATTTGCCAATTATATCTCACCAAAATAGCAATTTTATCTTTTTCGCTCTCTAGCTTTTCTCTAAGCTTGTTGATTGAGTTTACCAGCTTCTTTTCAAATATTTGTGAATTTTCAAATGGCAATCCGTAAATTTCTGGGGAAGAGCAGTAGTTCTTTGTTCCTATCAATATGTCGTCACCAGAATATTCGAGGTCACCTTTGTTATCCCATATAGAGAAAATTGTGTTAAGTTTATCCATTAAATGAATATCTGTACGATAGTTCTTATTGAGGGAAATAAAATGCATTGGTGCTTGTTCTTTGGTCAAAGTATCAAATGCCCTTACTTCCGCACCTCTAAAGCGATAAATACATTGTTTTATATCGCCAACAACAAAAAACTTGAATTTAAAAACCTCTCTAAATTTCTTCATCAGTTCAATCTGCACATCGTCTGTATCTTGAAATTCATCAACGAATAAAAAATCAATCTTGTCTATTACAGGAAGTTTGGAGGCTGTTAATTTATCATGTAAAGTTCTCAGTTTTCTAATTAAATCTCCAAGGCTTACACTATTGTTTGTTTTGCAATAATCATTCATGTCACTTTGAGCATCACGAATAATCTCAATTAAATCGTCAAATACAGCATTTGTTGCCCTTCCGAATTTCAGGGTATCTCTATCTATTACAATATCAATATTTTTGTTGTCTAATCTGTTAAGGAAACTGATTAAGCGTTCTCCCAACTGAAACATGGAAATATCGATTTTTTTTTCAAAATCAGGGTGGGATTCTACATATTCATTTAGCTTGCTATACAAAATCTGTGCACGCTTGTAATCACCAGTAACAATCTTAAAGTCCTTGCCAAGCCCGATTTTCGAAGAAAACTTTTGCAATATTTTTCTTGACATTGAGTGAATCGTAGAAATATTCATATCTTCTACTCGCTCAACCAACTCCAAGAAAACAGTATCCTTTGTCAGCAAATAGTAGTTTAAGAAATTTTCCGATAATTTTTCTTTCATTGCATCAGCTGATTCGTTTGTGAAAGTTATCATTGCGATTGCTCTCTTAAGGTCGGACGGTGTATATTCATTTTTCCATACCAAATAGTTAACTCGAGAAACAATGGAATAAGTTTTGCCTGTTCCGGCACCTGCTTTAACAATAATATCTGTAAGTGGTGCATGTTCTATCTCGTACTGGTCTTTATTGAAACTGCTGTTATTGTGTAAGATTTCAAAGTTCTCATTATGATTTTTAAAATCCTCACCATTTACAATGTGAATATCGTGGTCTAATGTAGGAGCAATACCGGTGTTAAACAAAAATGTACTGTACTCATTAATCTTAAAGGCTTTTCTATCTGATAATTCTCTAAGCTTTATTTGGGCATCGAGCTTATTCAAAATGTTAGAAATAAGATCTTTGTTGTCGGAGTAAAAATAAATTTTTGTACCTGAGAGCCAGTCTTTAATCAAAGCTTCAATTTTTGAATCGTCAAATGCTGTCGTACTTTTGACATAAATAAACCTGGAATAGACTTCTCTGACATAAGCATCGTCCATATCTTCCGGTGTTTTCTTTTCTGCGTTGTCAGTTTGATTATTTCTGAAATCAGGACTGATTATATTACCAACCTTTTCAAATAGCACATTCTCAAACCCGTACTTAACAAGCGTTGGTACAGATACTGATTGATAAGTATGATTAAAAATATCTTCGATTTTGCCTATCAGAGTTTCTGTACTTGCCAAATCTTCTATGGTTATAGTTAATCTTTCGTGGGATATTTTATTAAGTCCTTTAACTCTGCATTCGTCCTTGCTTATAAATGGATAACACACCGCGCAAGTGGTGTATACACTATTAATACCATTCATTGTTAAAAACTCGCTAAGCAATATGTTGCGATATTTTATTGCCTGTTCAAAGGGCGAAGGTTCAGGGGGCTGATTTTTAACTCTGATAATCGTTCTGTCCGGCACATCAATTATATTTTTGGCAAAGAATCCCTTAATCTCAATGATTAATATGCCAAGCCTTGGCACAAGCAAAATGACATCTGCCTGTTTTAGTCCAAGATAATAATTATGAAAACTCACAAAATCAGCAGGCAAAAAATCTTTAAATTTTTGCCATACAACATTTTCGCCTTCCGAATTCCCTTTGAAATTATTAAGCGGTAAAATCATATTAGTCACCTACTTCCATGTAAGTTATTATAAGCTCGTCCCTTGCTCTTGTAGCTGCTACATACTTTTCACATTCAATCAGTTTAGTGTAATTTACCCTAACTGCCTGAGAATCCGCATCGTTTAGTCTGCCTTTACCGATATTGTTGTAATCATAGATTATTACTGCTTCAAACTCTAAGCCTTTTACGCCGGTTATCGGGCATATACAAACCCCTGAATTATCAAACGGCGAAATATCATCAAACAGTAGAGTTGACTTTATATCCGAAAAAGTAAAAATGGATTGAATTTGATTGCAATCTTCCTTTGTAGGACATACCACACATATCTGATTCGCTTCGTACCCTTTTTCTGTAAACTCCTTTGTTTTACTCACCAAAAACTTATACTGCTCACTTGCACTCTTAAATCCAACAACTGTTGGCTCTACGCCATTTATTATTGATTTATACTCTTTAATATGTGCTGTAACCATTTCAGAGTTTACAAATTGATGCCGGGCATAATCATTTATTTGCTTCGTTGTCCTGTAATTTATGGATAAATGGTGTGTCCTGCCGACAACATTGATGCCACCATCATTTTTCCAAGTGGTGAGCTTGAAAATCCGCTGATTCATGTCAGACAAAATCATAATGTTATTAGCAGTTGTTCTTACACACCGGCACAACGCTTTTATTTTTATTGGCTCTAAGTCCTGAGCTTCATCAATGATAATAGAATCATACTGTGGCAAGATCGCACCATTATCAAGACCGTTTAGCAGTGCATAGGCTCTATCGGCAAAGGTATAAATTTTATCTTTTTCTTTTTCATAAAGTATTGCTTCGATAAATTTCCATGCAGTTATCCGTCCTTTTTTGTCAAGGGGCAATTTTGTGCCTGACCGGTCAGCTTTTAAATAATCAGCAAGAGTCTTAATGTTATACCGTTCAATGATTTCAAAATATTCATGCTGATAAAACCCTTTTGTTCCTTTCGGAGTAAGGGCGTTATATAGCCTGTCGAGCATATTGCTAAACGCAGATGGATTTACCGAGAATACATTGCCGTAAGTACTTCTTAATGTGTTGTAGATAAAGCTATCAATGCTTACAACATCAATATTGTTTTTTATTCCCCGCAGCTTCATTAGCTTGTCTAATTTTTGAGATATAACCTTTGCCAGCTTTTTACTGAAAGTACATAATAGAATTTTTTTACCGTCATCAGCTTTAAACACATTCTCAGACAAATATACAGCTCGATGTATTCCGACTATTGTTTTTCCTGTACCAGGGCCTCCCTCAATAAGAGCTGCACCGTTTAAATCCTTATTCACAATTTTTTCTTGTGAGGGATGTAAAAATACCGTCCACTTTTCAAAATCCTCATTTTCCATTAGGATTTGCAGTTCTTCCATTGACTGAGGTATATAAAACCTTCTCTTGCTATCCTTTTGTGTCAGCGGTTTATCAGTATTCTTTTCAAACTCAACATCAGTAAGCTCATTATAGACTTCATCAAAGGTTTTTGTGCCACCAGCAAGGTCAAGCAAAGCTTCTTGTATTTCAGCAGGGAAAATAGTGATATAATCAATAAAGCTATCCTCGCTTGTGATTGCAAGGAGATTTTTAGCATGTATCTGAGGAATGCCCAATTTAACAATATGCTTTTCTTTGATTTCAGCTTTCTCTAAAAGTGGAATGTCATAGTCCATTTGGAAATAATCAGAACTTTCGTTTAAAGCTCTATCCGCAAGCATGACTTTTTCATCGTAAATATATTCCGCACCAAAATCTGTTTTTGCTAAATATTTGCCTTCGCACCAGGCATACGCTTTATCATGGTGATCAACATATAAAAGTGTGTAGGTATCTCCCTGCATTATAAAAATTACTCTCAGGTCATCATTAACACGGGCGCTTCTAAATTTCGGGTCACATTTTTGACGGTCAATGCTATGTATTTGCAAAGAGGTACTGCGAAGATTTTCGGACAACTGATTTATTGTATTCAAAGTAAGCCTCTTGGATTGATTGTCCAACTTAAACACACTATTTAGATAGGTTTCTGTTATAGCTATGTTTCTTTTCATTTAAGTCCCTCTTTTGAAGTTATATCGTAAACACCCTACAAGCCATATTACAGATATACTCTTCCCACGTTTTTATTGTTTCGGAAGACCATTCTGTTTTATCTCTAAAATACTGATTCAGCGAATAAGTAGAATCAATAATTTTATCTTTCTTTTCAGTAAATAATTTGTTTTTAACTCTTTCATTTTCTGCACCAGTTAATATTGATAAATTACCAATGCTATGAATATCAACATCATTAAATGCCACATCTTCTGTCTCGGGATTTTGAGGATATAGATGTTCAATTGTAGCTGCATCATATGGAAGCACTGGCAAATCGCTTAAATTAAGGCTTGTTGTTGCTCCAGATGCATACCAAGAATAATGTTCACTGAGAATAGTAAAAAAGTATTTTAGGTTCTTGTTTGCTGACTTAGGCCTGTATTTAAGATATTTTATATTTTGCTTGAATTTTTCATCATCAGCATCTTGCTTTAACATAGTTTCTAACTTTCCTAAAATGCTTCCAATCCTATATCCGTTCGCATTATCTCTAATCAACTTTGATTCTTTCATAAACAAATCACTTAAATTTTGAACATTATTGTTGCAGATTCCTTTATAACGAAACATAAATTTTTCTAAACTAAAAACAATTTTTGCAAAATCTGTTTGCTTCAATAGTGATGCTGCCATAAGTAGAGGAATAACATTGTCATAGCCTAAATAGTTTGTAAGTACAAACAATCTATTTCTATCCCAAGTTTTTACTGGCAGTACAACATCATAAAGCCATTCACCTGCCGTAATCTTATTGTATACTTCTTTATCTCTTTTCATTGCGTTTATGGTAGCTACAATTTGATTGGCCTCTTCCAGTGCACTAACAGTGTCAATGTTTTTGATGCTCGGGAAAAATTCTGCTAGTAAATCATCATACATTGATGCTCTTCCTACGCGCATACCAGTAACGGATGAATAATATCGCTTAAAGAAATCTGATATTCGTTCCGGCGTATCACCTAAGATGGCGTCCCAACTTTGTTGGATCATATGTTGCTGCGTTGCAAATGAAGGCGTTTCTAAAGCTTCTAACGTTTTAGATTTTAATAAATCTCCTTCTGTTAATCCTATACCCCTATCGTTTAACACTTGAAACAATTTATATGCAGCTTCCTTGGTATCTGCAGTAATAAAAATAATATAAAATGACACATTAACAAGGTCTTCCAAGTATTTCAATGTTTCAAGCTTTTCTTGTTCATTGTTACAGTTTTTCATTAACTCCCTTATGAATTTTTTAATGCTCGCATCTGCCTTTTGGAGCCTTTCGTGCGAACTTCTATCAACATCCGCCATTCCGCCTTCTAAAATGCCTTTAAAGAAATCTTTGTCTGCATCTGATAAAACCAATTTATCAATCCATTCGATTTTCATATTAATTTCATCTCTATACAATAGATATTGGCTTTTAAGCTTTGCAATTCGCCCCTCAATTAACTCCTTTGCTTCCGCATATTTTGAAAGCATATCATTGTAAGCAATAATGATATTGTTTATCAGAAGTATTGTGGTTGTAATTCTCTGCTGCCCATCTATTAGTACTTCTTGCTTTCTATTTGATCCAGGCACCTTTTTGTCAACACAGACAATTCCTCCAAAAAAATGGTGTGGCATGGTTGCACAACCTTTTGTCTTAAACATTTTTTCAATGTCGGAAATAAAATCATCCACTTGCTCGCTTTCCCATGCATAATAACGTTGGTACTTAGGAACCTCAAATAGGAAATTGCTCTCAAAAATTTTTCCTATGGTTGTGTATGACGGGTTGATATCCATATAATTCACCTCAATTCATAAATTCCGTTTTGTTCAACAGCCTTTTTATTGCTTCAATTGTATTGTCAAAACTGTCACTGTATCCAACTGATATCCGTAATACCTTACCTGTATAGTCTCCAAGTCCAATCGCTTGCAAAACATGAGATGGTTGTCCTGCTGTGCAAGCCGAGCCACTTGATAGCGCAATCTCATTGCTGATTTTTTTGAGAAACCGTTCATTGTTAAATTCTTTTTTATCCACTATAATACTGTAAATGCTTGGCAATCTGTTTAGGGGGTCTCCAACAAGGCGTATGTAAGGCAATTCACTAATCATTTTGATTAGTTTTTCATCCAGTTCTTTGTAATAGCGATATACAGCTACTCGTTCACGCAAAGCAATTTCAGCTGCTTTTCCAAAGCCAACAATATCATGTACTGCAAGGGTGCTGCCACGCATGCCATTTTCTTGTTCACCACCATGAATAAAAGCTGAAAACGGTGGAAGTCCATAATCATCGGATTTAATATAAGCAGCACCAATTCCTTTAGGACCATGCAACTTGTGTGCAGAAAAAGACATGAAATCAACTGGTGTTTTTTTGACATCAATATCAAGTTTTCCAAGAACTTGTGTTACATCTGTATGAAAAAGAACTTGATGTTTCTTACATACAGTGAATAATCTCGAAATATCATTTAATGAACCTATCTCGTTATTTCCCCAAATTATTGATGCAAGTATAGTGTTATCTTTTATTGCTTTTTCAAGGATTTCAGATTCAACTTGCCCATATCCATTTACATCTAAAAAGGTTACTTCAAAACCTCGATCAACTTTTAATGGTTTACCCCCTATTGAAAAGGTAGCATCACTATTAGAATAAATTTCTCCATTTAAAAACTTACAAGTATTTAAAGTAGCCTTATGTTCCGCTTTTGACGTAATAACGTGGTTACCTTTTTTTTCATAATACTTTTTATAATCAGCAACGCCCTTAATAATCATATTAGTACTTTCTGATGCACCAGACGTAAAGATAATTTCTTCAGGTTTTGCTCCGATGAGTTCTGCTATATTTTCTCTCGCTTTCTCAACAGCCTGTCGAGCATTGACAGCAAGTTCATAATATTTGCTTGAAGGGTTGCCATATTCAGTTGTAAGAAACGGTATCATCGCTTCAAAGACTTCTTTCTTTATAGGCGTAGTAGCACTATTGTCAAGATACATCATACCGTATCTCCAACCCCCAAACTTTGTTTAATATAGTTGTCAAGTGATCCAGCGTGATTATACATATTCATAAGAATAATAGCACCTCTATCTATATGAGCCTTCACAAAGGTTGGGAAATATTCCTCGTCTTTCAGGCATCTTTTTTCCACCTGTTCAATAAGCACCTTAAAGTAAATATCATAATCGCCGGTAATGGTTTGCCTGTTAAGTTCAAGTCCCTCAGAGTTCGATTTATAGCCCATAATAGATGTGTTTTCTTTAACTGACCAAGCAATAGCATGTTTTACAAGAGTGTAAGGTTTTAGATGCGTTTTGCTTTCGAGTTCTTTAAATATTTCCTCTGTTTTTTTTGATGTTTTAAGTCTAAAAATCATAGCTATCACCCCTTAAAAAAGTAACCATCGGATACAATAGTCCTGCTTTCAGCTTCGTTGTACTGCAACAAGTATTCTTTTGATATAAACGGTTTAAGCACGTCATAATAATGCTTTGTGATTTCCTCATCTGTTGATAAAATAATCACTTGATTGCTTATATTCGGGAAAAATTCTTTTGATATTTGTTCACGGTGCTCTGTATCTATTCGAGCGTAAGGAGTATCAATAATAAACGGTATATCCTTACCTGAAACCTTAATAATGGCATAATACAGTGATAATATGAATATCTGTTTTTCACCCTTTGAAAGTTGCCCTAACTCTATTTTTTTGTAAAGATCAATCGTTTCGTCATAAAAGATCCCAATTTGACCTTCTGATTTTTTTAAATTAGTTTTCAATTTTGATATTGAATCTATGCCTAAGAAATTGAGAATACGATTCACACCATTTATCCCAATACGTTTGACAAGTTCATCCTGACCAACATTTCTGATTAAGTTTTCAAGCTCACTAAATTGATAGGTCTGCTCTTTATAAATTGAAATGTTAAATCCATCATCCAACTCAACAAGGTCAATGAAACTGTCTTTTCGCATTATCTTTTTAATCATTGTAAGCATCTCTGCTTCAATTTGCTTAAATTTATTTACAGTTAGATCTTTAATCATATCGTCAAGGGTAGTTCCAATTTTTTTTGTCAGCTCATATACATTGCGATTTTTTGCTTGTTCCTTTAATTTTTCATAAAGAACTTTGTGTTCTTTCTCAAGAGTGTCTATTTCTATCTTTGCTGCATCTTTTTCTACAGTAGCACTTTCTAATTGCTTTTGTAATTCAAATTGAGTGTTAGTAAGCTCACTTAATCTTTGTGAAAACTCAGTAGCATCTAAATCAGACATTGCTTCTCTAAGCTTTTTGTTGATAGCAATTGTTCTTTGAGTTGCTTTGTCTCTTTCCGTTATCTTTTTTAGGATAGTATTTGCCTTAAAGCTTTCAATTAACTTTAAAACTGTGTTGACTTTTTCCTGCTGTTCTTTTGATAAATCATGTAAAAACACAAATTTCTCAATATCCACATCAGGTTTCACAGCTCCACCTATGGATAGTGCCAGTTCGGCTATGACATCACTCTCTATCGTCAAATTAAATTTACCCATGGCTGATTTAATAGCCTCTGAAATTTGAGGAGAGTTTAATTTTTCCTGTAATGCAAGATACTTTTTCACTTCTTCTTCTTTTTCAAGCTGTTCCTTTAAATCTTTAGAAATTGATGATGCAATAATAAATGGCATTTTGCCTTCAACATAAGTTTTAATTGCAACACCATATTCACTTTTCTCTCTTTCCAATTCTCTTGAAACTTTCAGAAGCTCATCCTTTTCACTTTCAGTTAATCCACCAGAGTTTTTAAATTGATTTTCAAGTTCCACTTTTCTTAAGGCAATAGTTGAAATGTCACTTTCAAGCGATATAATCCGCTGTTCTAGTGCCAATTGTTCATTTTTTAGGAAATCAATTTTATCTACTACCGCCTCATAAGCCGAAGCTGTGTTATTTGCATCATCTTGAACATCGCTGCTACTTACATAAGTGTTGCAAAATTTCCTAATAATTTCAAAGGTATCAAAATTACATAAGGTTAACAAAGCATTCTTGATATATGCACTATAATTGCTTGTACCAAAAAAGTCTGCTATTTGCTCACCGTCAAAAAAGAAATAATCAAATAGATTTGGCGGCAAAATTGTGTAGAGATAATTTTGAAAGAACAGTATTTGACTTTCAGAAAGCTGCTCATTGTCCTTGAATATAGATAAAGTCTCATGCAAGCGTTGTGAATTAAAATTCCACGCTCTTTTTATTGTGTATTTAATAAATTCTCTTTCATTTGGTATCTCAATTTCAACTTCAATAAAGGCTTTTACTTCCGATGATGCAAAAGCATCATGGCTAATTAGCTCCTTAACCTTTGCAAGGTATTGACTATTAGCCGACTGATAATTAAAATTCAAGTGGCCATATAAAGCCAATTTTAATGCGGTAAATAGCGAGGTCTTTCCTGTTCCGTTTTGACCTCCTATTAAAATCACGCTTTTACCATCAGACAAATTAAAGTCAAAATGACATTCTCCGGTATAGGAGCTTATATTATAAATTCTTATGCTGTTAATTCTCATTCTCAAGCTCCCTTATCACATCAACGTGCAACCATTGCTGTGTCAAAGATTTTTCAAGTGCTGTTTTTAATACTTTTGGATTTGAGAAATACTTGTTTTTTGTTGTAGCAAAAATCAGGTTTCTCATTAAGTCATAAGGAATTTCGGCTTCTGTTGCATAGTTTTCTAATAAAGTGATAGTTTCATTATTAAATAATGGTTTTTTTAAATCATGCCAAGGCAGTCTTTGACCTGTAACTCTATAATACAAATTCACTAACTCTTGACGTGTTAAATCAAGCTCATCATCCCAAATTTTATCAATCGCCTTCAATTCTTCTTCAGTAATCAATTCATAACCAATTGTTTCCTGAGTTCTCAACAATCTTTCCAGGATTTCTTTCCTTGCGTTCCAAGTAAATGGACCATATCCCATGTCACCAGCATTGGTGAAATAGACTGTTCCATCCCTGCGTTTTTTCTCTCTATAATCAGAAACATCACGAATAGAAATTAACCATTTTCTAAACTCTGCAAGTGGTATAAGCTCTCTGTGACCAGAACGGATAAATCCATTTAATGACTTATCTTCTTTTACAACAGTACATATCCAACAACCAAATCTTGATTGACCGCAAGACTGCGTTTGTTCTCTTTGGCTTGATATTCCAGCAAAGGGGCATTCACCACTATCTGCATCGGTATAAAGTTCAATGAGTTTTCTATTGTCAGAGCCCCAAGATGTTTTATTATTATTTAACGATAAAATATCCCAAACATCTTCAGTAGTCAATTCGACAATTGCAGGATAAACAAAAGCACCTTTGATTGTTTCATGGCGATTTAATAAACGCCCCAAAATTTCCCTGCCTTCAATACGTCTTTTACGAGCAATACTTTCATCTTTGCGCACCCCAAGTAAAACCACAACTTCTGTATTTTGTGATTTAATAATATCGTTTATGAAAGCACCACTTGGAGCAATTTTCAACCTGTCAGTACACCATCTAAACGTTCCATTAAGACGTGGTGTAGGAAAACCTCGACCTATGACATTCGACCAAAAAGTATTTGAAGGCTCCGGACAAACTAATGTACTTGTAATTGGTAGCCCATCTCGATTTGCAGCATTAGAAATGGAAATAATCATTTCAGACAAATACTTTTTAATTAAAGGATTTTCCACCATGGTGTCAGATGAAACAACATAAACATGTTTTTTTCGTTTTTTGGGTTCAAGACGTTTTAGCATCTCATAAACTAAATGAACAACGACAGTTGAGTCTTTACCTCCACTGTATCCTATTATCCAAGGACGCTCGTCTGACAAATAAACGTATTCTATTTCATCAATTAAATCATCCAATGTATTTTCATTAAAAAAACTGTTTGCCATTTTACACCTCTTTCTCTGAGGTGTTTTTTAGCACCTTCAAAAGTTCTATGGAAATATTTTTTCTATCTATTGGGAGTGAATCGTAAATCTCTAAAAGCTTTATTACATCATCAGGTAGATCCACATTATTAGTGTCCTCTGTAATTCCAATAAGGTATGCAATAGAAACATTGAAGATCTGCGACATCTTTAATATAACATCAATCTTAGGTAATGATGTTCCTGTTTCATATTGGCTTACTGCCTGTTGTTTAATATTTAATTGCGTGGCTAATTCTTTTTGTGTCATATTTCGTTGTGTCCGTAGCTTCTGCAACTGCCCTTGAAAATTCATTTGGAAACACCTCCGCACAATGTATTATACAATATTTTCTTGTAACAATAAAGGCTATTACAAGAAAACATGTCTAAAAACAAACATTATTTGTTTTTAGAGCTTGTCATACAACTGTTACTTGTGTTATAATAGCAATATACAAGGAGTGATTGTATGCCATGCAAAGATTGTAAAAAAGAATTCCCTGAAAGCGAAATGCGTGGAAAAGGCAAATTGTATTGCTTATCCTGTTTTGAAAAACGCAGAGAATTCATCAGGGGCAGAAAATACAAATTGGAATTACTAAAATCCATGCCATTGGAATTAAAAATTAAAAAATCTGAAATGCTCTTACAAGAAGCTTTTAGTAGATATGGGGCAGGCGTATATGTTTCATATTCAGGTGGCAAAGATTCCACTGTGTTATCACATCTAGCAAGGAGTTTAAAGCCTGATATTTTACATATTTTTTCTAATACCACTTGTGAATATCCCGAAACATTGCAACACATACAGTGGGAGCAGAAAGAAAACGATATGAATATTCTAATCGTCAGACCTTTTGATAAATATGGTAGGTCTTGGAACTTTAAGAGAGTAGTAGAAGATGAGGGCTTTCCAATGTTTTCAAAAGTTGCTTCTAATGCCATTCGTACATATCGTAGAGCAAAAACGGAGCGAACTCGCCAAAATTCAATAGACTACATTACACGAAGATTTAAACGCTTTTTGGATTATAAAGATTTGAACATATCTGATAAGTGCTGTGAAAAGCTCAAAAAAACGCCAATCAAACAAGCTGCAAAAAAATTAGGCATGGAATGTGCCCTTATAGGCACGTTAGCTGAAGAAAGCCGACAAAGAGAACTGGATTGGGTCAACTTTGGTTGCAATGTGTTTGATGTAAAAAAAGACAATCAGTGCCGTCCACTATCTTTTTGGACGGAAAAAGATATCTACGATTACATTGAATTGCACAATTTACAAATATCCGAATTGTATTCAATGGGATATACTAGGAATGGTTGTATGTTCTGTGGCTTCGGGATAGAATACGACTTATCCAATGGGAAAAATAGATTTGAACGGCTAGCTGAAACACATCCAAAGAGCTATCAATATCTTGTTTACAATTTTAGTGATATCTTGGAATCGTGCAAAATAAAATACTAGTACCCTATTCTTAGAACATTTTGAAGTATATGAGCGTGTGCACTTGAGTTCTCATTTCATCAGGCCAAAAGATAATGTCTGTATTTACTGCTGTTATTCTTGTTTCTCTGCTTTAGATAAGTTCTTCAAGTGTACCCTTCTTGTCCGTCCACCATGAACTCCACCTCAGTCCACGAAAAAGGCAAAGTTCCCCCTTGGCGGTCTACAATGCTTTTTTTACAAACTAAAATACTCAATTTATTTTCTCAAGAAATACCGATTTGATGAGTTACCGCCATTCTCTCTATAGCGTTTTTCCTTACTAAGCAAGCCTTGCTGCGTTAAATCAGCAACAGCTCTTTTTACAGTGCTTACTGACATTGATGTGTCTTTGGCAATGGTTTTTATGGCTGGCCAACATTCGCCTTCTGCATTGCTTCTGTCTTTTAGGTACATGTATACGGTTTTTGCACGGGAGGGAAGCTCCTCCCGATATAAATTGCCAAAAAAGCTCAAAACTACGCACCCCCTACGTTCTGATAATTGCTTTACGCTTTGAGGCTGTTTCTTCCGGCTGTTCCATAGCAGGAGAATGGATTGTACCGCCTCGCTTACTTTCTCCGGCATTATCCTCTGATTCATCTTCTTCAATTTCCAATGCCATTGTCTGGCGAATAATGTTTTCTTCCAGCTCTTCCTTGTCGGCATAGTAAACCTTGCGGTGGGATCTTTCTTCTGTTTCATATGCCTTTTCAAAAGTAATGCCCCAATCGAGGAATAGTCTCAGCTTTGTTTTCATTGGATGTACACCAGTTTTCATTACTACAAAATTACCCTTTGGAAGTGACTTGAGTTCATCTGCTGTAAGTAGCGGTCTTTCTATCATCTGCAGGCTTTGTGACGGATCATTTTTCCCTCTGCTGATACTACCGCTCAAAACAGTTCTGCTGCCAAGTGCTTTGGATAGAACCTGTGCAGTTTCAGAGTTCGGAGCAAATCCTCCGAAGATTGTCAGCTGGCAGTTATCGGTTATTATTTCACTGCCTTCCTTTCCATAATTCTTATCAAGCTGTGCAAAGGACTGAATTATCGGCACTACTGATATTCTTCTGGATCTGCCTGCAGACAGCATCATTTCAAAAGATTCAATCTTAGGTATAGTTCCAATTTCATCTGCATAAATCATCACACGGTTTGGTAGCTTGCCTCCGTTTTCGTCAGCTACAGTCAGCATTTCACGATAGAACTGCTGTAAGAATAGCGATACCATAAAATACTTAGTGTTATCTTCTTCCGGAAGTATAAGAAAGATTGCCGACTTTTCGTTACAAAAGGTTTCTGCATCAATTGCAGTATCAAAACAAAGAATCTGTTCCATCTCGGAATCAAGGAATGCATTGAGCCTTGAGAGTACCGTTGAAAGAACAGAAGCCATCGCCTGTTCGGCTGAATTGAGTGCTGCTCCCGCAAACCACTTTGCTTTATGAGTTGACGGAAGTTTGTCCATTAATAATTGAAACTGGCTTTTCCCTTTTATTTTACTTGGTGCCATTAAATCTTGAACCATTTTGAAAACAGAAATTATATGCCTCTTATCAACCAGTCGACCATCCTCTTCTGTGGGGGGAAGATATTCTGCAATCAAAAGAATAACTGAGGTAAGAAGTCCTTCTGCTGCATCATAGAAAAAAGCATTCTGTCCCATCGCAGCATTGTTTCCATCCGTTGAGATAATGGTTTTTGATATAATCTTTGCGTATTTCTCTGCTTTTGCCCTTGCTGAAAAGTTATTATTATTTGCGCGGTATAAATCCATATACTTATTTACCAAGTGCAAAAGATTGTTTCCATCACTTCTTGTTGGGTTTCTTAAATCAATGACTGCCACATTATATCCGTAATTTTCTTTTGCTATGATTCCATAGTTCCTTGCGAGGTCACCCTTGGTGTCAGTTGTAATAAAAGACATACCACTCGCACAGGCAAATTCAAGGTTAGGATAGAGAAAAAATGCAGTCTTGCCAACACCTGCAGCACCAATCATCAGGCAATGCACATCCCCAGTATCAATGAGTCCTGTAACAGCTCCTTTACTTCCTGTGCATCCCACTACCAGACCCTGTACTGCATTCCCATTTTCATCTTCTGGAAGATTCAGCCCTTTTCTCCACGCTTTAACGTTAAAAGCAATATGCTTATAAGTTGTTTCAATTTCCTTTTTTGTTGCGAATCTAGCAACCCCATGCTGTCCATCTCCTACAGTTTTGGATTTGATTCCGTTCAAGGTATAGTAATGTGCAAGCAGGGATAAACCGCCGATAACTGAAAACATAACAGCAGCGGCAGCTATTAACATGTATACTTGTGAATTCATTTTTTCCCACCTTTCAATAAATTGAGGCACAGGATTTCCCCATGCCTCATATTGTTATGCCATTTTCAGCATCGGAGCCTGTACTTGTTTTTGCTGTGTCAGCTCCAGCCGGATAGCTGATTTTAAAAGTTCTAATGCTGTTTTTTCATAGTGCTGTGCAATCGTAGTCTTCTCTAACTCAGAAACAATTCCCCTCTGATGTTTGAATGCTGACAGTTGTGCTTCAATATCAGAAAGCGTTGGATTCCACCTTCCTCTGTTTTGATATGCTCGAAAATCATTACTCATTTTTCTGATAATTTCTTCGGCAATCATTGCTTTTTCAAGATGCCTGTATTCTTTTAACGCAAGACATAAAAAAATGGCTGATGCCGTTTTAATAGCTTCAGCCTGTGATCCATTTTGTTGTTGTGCTTCTTTAAAGGATTTTTCACCATCGGAATGATTTATTTCAATTTTTTCAACTCCTTTAACAAGCACTAGAATTTCTTTACACAGTTCATCTTTGAGAAGATGCTGTGGATGTTCTTCTGCCGAAATAGACGGCATATTCTGCTTATCTTTCAAATCTTCATTCCAGTCTTTCCTATTGGAAAACAACCGGCTGTAGGCAATGTTTTTTTCAATTAACATATCAGAAATTTTTTCACATGCCTCAATCCCAGCAGGATCATAATCCAAGCACAGGACCACATGAGATAAACTAGGATTGATTTCAAGCATTTTTAACAATGCCTGCTCAGATACTCCGCAAAGAGCAGCATAGCTGTGTTTCTTCCAATTAGAATTTTTATGTATTGTAATAAACGAGAGCATATCAATCGGCGCTTCAAACACATATATTCGGTCACTGCTTCCGAAGTAATGAAAACTATAACAAGGATTGCTACTGTCTATATTACCTTTGAATCCTTTCCCTTCGGTGTAAATTCCTCTTTTATGGGCATGACATGGAACTCCGGTTTCATCATATCCTACGAAGATGGCATTATGATGTTCTTTTGTTTTATCCGATGTTAGTTCTCTGCTTTCATAAATAAGCTTTTCCTTTGCAAAAAAACTGATTACATCCCGGTCAATAAACCTGTGTTTCATCAAGTAAGCAAATACTCTACGCATTTCGTTATTCTTAGGTGGTAATTCAAACGGTTTTCTGACTTCTTCTTTTCCTCTTGCCTTGGAGTACGCCTCTCCCTGTTCTCCTCCAAGAAGCATTGTTACAGCATCAGGGAAAGATAATCCATAAAATTTCTGAACAAAATCAATAGCAAGACCGCCCTCTTCTGCTGCATGGTCAAACCACTCGTTTCCTCGGATTGTAATGCTGTGATCGCTTTTCAGCCTTTTTTCTCTGCCAGATGGGAGTAGGGTTTCTCCTTGTCTTCTTAGAAACTCTTCAAGGTCAATACTGTTAGCTCGTTCTTTTTGTTCATCTGTAAAATGAATGTATTTACTCATAGATTGCCTCCTTTATTGTTTTCTGCTCTAGATACGTTTAAACGCCGTCCTTTTTGTTGGACGGCGTTTAAAGTGGGGGTTATGTTTAGTTTTGAATGATAGGGGTTTGGGTTGATATTAAACTTTTTTCTTCATCAGTGACTCCTTTCTTATTTGGGTTTTGGGTAAAAAAATAACAGCCTCTCGGGTGTGAGGGCTGTTTTGGACGGAACTTAGAATTGTTTATATAAATATAAATAGAAAAATAGTGTAATAATAGTATCCTTTATTTCTTTTCGGGAAGATATAATTTGATTATATAATCTCAATCTCATTTATATTAAACCAGCTATTAGCTATAGCAGTTTCTTTAACGGCTTCTTTATCCTTTGTATATGCAATCACAGCAAGGCTTTGTTCAGCGCGTGTACATGCTACATAAAACAACCTTTTTGTCCTTGAAATACTTGTATCTTTTCCTGCATTTTTATTATCAATATCCGTCTTTGTCATTTCCTTAGCTCCAAACAACTTTTCATAGCTAAATAAAAACCCTTTGGATTCCTCGTCATCCATAATTACGGCAACCCGTGGAAACTCGAGACCTTTTACACCTTGATGGGTACCAAAAGACGATTTATCACTAATATATAAGGTGTAATTCTCTATTTGATTGAAAGGTGCTGCTAAGGCATTTCTTAGTGCTAATATCTTTTCATTAGTAACTTCGTCGTTAGAAGACATCAATACTTCTTCCATGCGTTCAGACAATTGAAATAAACCGCTTTCTTTGATTACGGTATATATCTCCAAGCAGGTTGGTGTTTTCCCCCCGTTCCAAAGTGCAACCAATTTACTTACTCCTGTTTCTGCTTGTTGTATCAAATCGGCTTGTTCTCCATGATGTTCCAATAGTTTTTTTCGAGACAGTAATGGAGAATGCTTTCTAACAATAGCTGAAACTTTAAACTGGTCATTTACTTTATGCGCTGTAATCAATGGCAAAACTATATTTGATAAAAAAGATAACTCTGGAAGTGTTCCATCCCTCAAAGTTGTTCCAAATTCAGAAATCTCATTCAAAGGAGTAAAAAGTCCTAAAAAACCAAGCCTACTTGCAGCCATATGATGTTCTAGAATGAGTGATTTACGTTCTTCTGAATATAACCATTTTTCATCTTTAGTAGCTTTCGCCATTTTCTCGAACACTTGCTGTTCAATCTGGATTTTTTCAGAAGATGAATCTGTAACAAATAATCGAACCGTACCTTCTATAGCATTGCTTCGAGGTTTTTGCTCTTTTCCATCAATATCTTTTCTTATTTTATTTGCTAAATCCACAATTCGTTTGGCACTCCTGTGATTCATCACTTTGTTAGGTTTTGCCCACGTATCGGGTACTATTTCAGATAAATCTTCCTTTCCATCATTATAGATCCTCTGCATGGTATCACCAAACATACCTATAATTAGTTCTTCATGTTTTAACTCGTGCACCTTTAACAATGCATCAACAAGCTCTTTTTTTGTATCTTGGCTTTCATCAACCAATATAATAGGAAATTTATTTGATAGAATATTTTGCATCATTTCACTCTTTTCAATAAATTCAGATCCTATTTTAATTACTTCGGCATGACTGAGAGAGTCATACCCGTAATTATCCCCATTGGGGTTATATGAAAAACGTTTTACGCTTCCAAGTTTCGCTAAACGCGTATTGTTTCTATCAAGTTTTTTTTGGTAATTTTCTCTGCTGTTAGTTGTTCTAGATTTCCCTATTTTTTCTATTAACTCTAAGCTTTCAGATTCAACACTTTGTTTTACCCATTCTTTAATATCAACTTGATAATTGCATATAAGCTCCCATAAGAAACTATGTATTGTAGACACAACAAAAATAGGATTATGCTTTGCTCGGCGTATAATTTCATCACAAGCGGCATTCGTATATGTTATAACAGCAACATTTTTACGATAAATTCTAAAATACTCGCCGCTCGTATCTGCAATAAAATTAAGTGCTTTTATAAGACTTGTGGTTTTTCCTGAACCTGCTCCAGCGAATGCAAAAAAGCTTCTATGCTCCTCTGACAAATAGTATTGTATTTCTTCATCAACATGGTCATCAACATGGTCATCGACTATTTGTAGATTTTCTGTTTCTTCAGCCATTTTTAATTCACCTCATTCTATCGTTTTCAATTGATCTTGCAACCATTGTAAACCTTCTCGTATATATTCCGGAACAGTAATCGAGTTGGGATCAAATTCATATATTAAGTCTAATGCGAAAGATGCTTTCAATTCAGAACTGCATAGCATATCAAATATCTTTTGATGAAATGCAGAAAAATCTTTCGAATTATTAATTAACTCATTCACCTTTTCAATCAATTCTACTTTGTTTTGAGGAGCAGTATCTTCTGCATCATCTTTTTCATCTGTTGCAGTTGTTTGTTCGAGTAGCTGTAAATTAGTATAAATCATCGCATCTTCAAAGGTGCGAGGGATTGCTTCAACCTCGTTATCTTTGAATTTTAATTGAATAGGTGTTTGATAAGCAATTCTTAAGTTGTATGGAAAAGGGGCAGCTTCTATCTTAACTTTTTCATCAAAAGTCTTATCTAACAAACTATCTAGGGACTTTTCCTTCATAATCCAACTGTAAACAGCATAATTGGTACAAACCTGTGAGTCTTGGCGTTTAGCTGGAACTTTATTATGACGTCCAACACCAACTCCCGAATCAAGATCCGATACGACTAAAGTAGGTATTGCAAGCTTTTTCAGCAGTGGATCCAGTCTATGTGAGTGCTTGCCGTTGATTCTCAAAACGGTGACATATCTTTGATTAAGTTCGGGAAACTTATTTTTTATAAAATGTGGTAGCAACATTTCTTCAGCAGTTCCCTCTATAATAATTACTGCATCAGCAAAAAACACATCACAGTGAGTAGTCTGTAAATACCGAGTAACAAATTTGTCTGTTGCATCACCAAAACCAAATATTTCTGATAAATTAACTACTTTAGAAGTCCCAACTTTATTTTCTGAAGTTGCAGCCAACCGTTTAAAATATCGTAAATTCGAAAAAGAACATTCTTTTGCAATATGACTTGAGTGAGTACTTACCACAAGCTGTGTTGTAAAACTCGGATGTTCTTTGAGAAAATTATGTTTGCGTAGCACGCTATAAGCTTTTCTAATTAATACCTGCTGTACTTGAACGTGTAAATGTGCTTCGGGTTCTTCAAGCAAAACCATATGTATTGGAGCAATTGTTTTTTCATCTTTTTCTTCACGTTTTTTAGCTTTACCTTCTTGAACCCAGTCGTCTCTAAATCTCATCAGCTGAAACACAATTGAAATAAGATTTTGATACCCAAGACCATTGTACTTTTCAGGCAAACTCAATTCGCTATCATCGTCTTTATTTAATGAATATTTTACAGCCGCCTCATGATTTAGTGTTTCAGTAGCAGAAACCTTGGTGGATATTGTTATTTTAGGATCACTAATTCCGGGATAACCTAACTCCTCCAGTTCATTAATTGCTCGTTTAAATTTAATTTTTAAATTATCATTAAAAACAATGGTCGCATTCTCCATAGCAATCAAAGTATCCAAATCTTCTGATGTAGGCGATTTTTCAGGATCGAGATGCTTGTCATAGTAACTACGAAGCTGTGTAGAAAGACTGCCCCCAACACGTTCTTCTTTTGAGTTCTTAGTTTCAACATCTGAAAAACCTCTTTGTGCTGGGATCATATCAATTTTAATTAATCCTTTTAATGGATCATTGGTCAAACACTCTATTAAATCAATAGTGTTCTGAGGAGTTTTGCCATTAAATTTTGTTGGATCTAAGATATATGCCTTCATGCTAAAATGCTTTGATATATCTTTTTCAAGGAAATCACATAAATCTTTTGGCCATAATTTATTTACGAGTTTTTCTTTATTGTTGGCACTCTCTGTATCACGTGCATCCATATATGCTTGCCTATAGGATAAGAATAACCTATTTATATCCGCCGGCTGAAAAACAAAGCGAATACCAATAAGCCCTCCTTTCCATTTCAAGGTAGGAATAATATGTGCTACATACTGTATTTCATTGTTCTCAACATTTAACCATAAATCTAATGCTGGTGAGATATTCGACCATTCACTTAAATCTTCTGGAACTTTGGCATCTTCTTTTAGCCATTCACAACCTATTTCATTAATTCGAGTTCTTCTTGATATTAAAATATCATTAAATATAAATGGTCTATTACCTTTGTCTGCTAGAAATTTTCCTAGTGCATCCATCGCAGAAGTTTTACCACTATTATTGGCACCAACAAAAACAGTAGTATCCTTACTAAATTCTATTCGACATTCTTCAAGCTTTCTGAAATTGTGTAAATCAATAAAAGATATGTTCATGTTTCACCTCGCAACTTTTCATATAAAGGGAACCTTGCAAATGGTCTCTTTATTAGTGGCTTATGTTAGCCTTAATACACTACTTGCCAATCTGAAAACTTCATAGTAATAAAGTGCTCAGTATTGCATAATTAGTGCTTTTAGTATAACATAATTCAACATTTTCATATACATATATTGTTATTTTTCACAATTTTATACCTTGCTCATGTTCATCCTGCTTATGTCCCTGCGCCAATTTCTTTTCCTTCAATTTCCGAAGTAGTTTGCTATCAATCTTTAATCCAATTGCAGATTTATCAAACGGTATATTATTCTCAAATATCCTCCCTGCATGATACATCAACCTCGAAATCCCAAGTGCTACTGAAGGCTCTCTGAACTTGTCCATATTATCTAAAAAGAATTTTGCATACTCATTCCCCTGCTCTGCTGACATGGTAAGCCACTTTATTGCAAGTTCTTTGTCCTTTGGTACATCTTTCCCAAGCAGATAGATCTTTCCAAGAAGATATTGGGCAAACTGATTGCCTTGTTCTGCAGCCTTTGTGAGATAGGCTACTGCTTTTTCGGTATCTTTCGGAACATCCTTCCCAAGCAAATAAAGCTTTCCAAGCTGATAAGCAGCCCACTCATTTTCCTGTTCGGCTGACTTCGTTAAATATAGAATTGCTTTATTAATGTCTTTTGGTATATGCTTTCCCTCTAAATAAATCTTGCCGAGTGCATACTGAGCTAATGCCCGGATTGGTTTGCATATTTCATTTTCGTTGTCTGCCGCTTTTTGCAAGTACTGAATTGCACCCTTTAATTCTTCCTGATTGGGATTTTCTTCTGCCAGAATCAGCCTTGCCAGTGAATATCCGGCGAATAAGTTACCCATTTTAGCTGACTTTTCAAAGTATTCTTTGGCACGTGAAATATCCTTATGCGTGCCTATTCCATTCTTAAGCATCCATCCAAGCCGGTACTGCAATTTGTCATCGTGGCTGTTCTTTTCTAAGGCTTCAAAACCTTTAAAGGCATTTTTGAAATGACTATTGCTTTTGTCTGCATCCTTTTCTGTACCGACACCATCCCGATACATTTTAGCAACCTCATAATCTGCATAAGGAAAGCTTTGCTTTGCTGATTTTAAATACAATGAAAATGCTGTCTGAAAATCCTGCTCCACTCCTTGTCCATGGTAATACAGTCCGCCAAGTGAATACTGTGCATATTTGTATTTCTTTTCTGCTGATAATTCAAACCACTGTGCTGCTGTTTCATAGTCCTGCTCTGTCCCAAGACCATGTGCAAACATTTTCCCGATGCGGTATTCAGTATATTTCCATGCCTTTTGAGATTCCACTTGCTCAAAACCAGAAAGTGCTTTTGCATAATATTCATTTGCTTTGTCAATATCACTTCCCACGCCAAGACCGTCTGCATACATTCTGCCGAGGTCATACATTGCAATAACATTGCTGGTCTCCGCCTCTGCCAGAAACAGGTTCAGTGCTTTTTCAAAATCCTGTGGAGTTCCTTTCGTTCCAAATAGATATTCACGAGCCTGTTTGTATTCATCTGTCCATTTTACATAAACTTCCTGACATTCAATATCAGCATCATCAGCCATTTCTTCGTAAGGCGGTTCAAATACCGCGGTTTCAAAAGTCTCAATCAATTCCGAGTTTTCTGTTTCAGCAAAACTATCAATATACTCCGGCTCAGCAATTTCAGCTTCCCAAAAGATTAGTTCGCCCTTTGCGACTTTATCTGCATCAGCAACTATCATATTTTTTATGGACTTAAATTCTTTTTGCTTAGAAAGCGGAAGCCTATCGGGAAGCTCATCCATATAGCTGTGTAGCACTTCCTCACGCATTTTATACCACAGCTCATAAGCCTTTGCCACTGAATCTTCCTTTGAAAGCTCATCTATAATTTCATCAACAATTGCTTTGAGGTTTGGCTGCAAATATCCGTATACCCTTTTACCATTTGTAATTCTAAGCCTTTCCGACAAGTTTAAAAATAATTCCTCTATTTTCGGATTTTGTATAACTCCAGACTTCATTTCTGAGATGAGTTTCAGCATTGTTTCCCTACTCTCAGTTTTCAGTTGGTCACGCCTCTGGCTTTGCTCTGCATAAATAATCTGCATTTCATTTTTGAAAATGTTTTTCACAAGCCCCGACTTCATTTTTTCAATTCCCTTTTTCGTCAAGTAGCCATCGGCAGGATTTACAGAATAGCAAATCATATGAATGTGCGGATGGTGGTTCTCATTATGGAAAGCCGCATACCATCTGAAATTCCGAATCGGTATTTTCATGCTTTCTGCAATCTCCGGTGCAAAATATGAAAGCATATTGTGCCATGCTTCAGCTCTGTCATATCCAGTATGAATGGCATCTTCCCTTCTTAATGAAATAATGGGAGTCCATACATTTCCAGTGTGGTTTGCTACTTCATCCGCAACTCTGCTGAGTACAATCGCATCATCTCCGCCTGTAAACAAACCATGAGTCCCCATTTTCTCAACTCTTGGGCGGTTTGCAATGTAATCCACATAAT